>CAZKXO010000021.1:0-23262 GCA_964556525.1 uncultured Saprospiraceae bacterium | reverse complement strand
ACTTATAATGAACTTCGTGATATCAAACACAGCTTACCAACTGGTAGTGTCTCTAGAATTGCTAAGACATTGCAGTTAGATGAGCAGACTGTTAGGAATTATTTTGGGGCAAACGATTATGAGTCAGGAGACATAGCAGGTAGGCATTACCAACAAGGTCCCGCAGGAGGCGTTGTAAATTTAGAAAGCACAGCTATTTTCGATTTAGCTAAACAGATTATCAAAGAAAGTTCAAACTAATAACGTTCATTATAAGAAACAAAAGGCTACCTATTAGGTGGCCTTTTTTAGTTTAGATACTAACTCCGCAATATTATTTTAGAAAGAGCAGAGCCATTTACAAAATTTACTTTTAGTAAGTAAGCCCCAGGTATTAAATCGCTTAGGTCAATTTCGAAAATGTCTTCCATTGTTTTCATCTTTTGCCCCTTAAGGTCATAAAATTCAATTTGATTGATTTGTTCGCTTGACTCAATGAAGAGCATATCTTCAGTTGGTGATGGAAATACATTAATTTCAGGTGAAGAGTCATCTGTTGTATCTAACTCATCCACTATTTCGGTTCTAGCAATATTTGTCATTATTGGGTCATTAAAGTCAAAATAGATTTGAGCCGTGTTTTCAATGATATCACCTAATGAAACATCAGCTTTAGGTTTTATTTTGTATGAAATGAAGCCATTTGAAGCATCGAAATTTGTTATGCTATCAGGAAGAAAAATATTGTTGAATTCAAAGGTTAAGATATTAGAAGAGGACTTAAATGCACTTGTAGCAATATGACTCAAATCAAGAAGTTCTAATGATCTCCAGTCTAGTTTTGGGTCAAGCAAATTTTCTACCCTTACATTTCTGGCGTATGAGTTTCCAACATTTTGAAATCGAATAATATAGTTGAGATAATCGTCTTTTTGTTCGAACAGGATTGATTCGCCTTGCAGAACAATTATATCATTTGGATCGTATGGGCCTACGATTTCCCCTTCAAACCTACTCTCATTATTATCTGGAGTTTGGTCATTAACAGTAGGGGAAATTTTCGAAATAAAACTGAAAGTATCTTGGATATTTGCTTCAGGTGGGATCCTCAATCTAAATTTTATTCTATAAGTTTCAGTCTGATAGGCTTTAAGTTCAGGGATATCTAAGCGTAACCTACCGTTATTGCTGGGTATATTTGTCAGCAATCTGAATAATTCTGAATTATAATCAATTTCGATTGCCGCACTCCTTGTCAAAGGGCCATTGTTCTTTACATTGAGAACTAAATCTGTTCTCTCTCCTAGTCTAGCACTATGTGACAAAAAGGAAACTAATTCAAAGTCCATGTAAGTGGAGTCTGCAGTCAGACAAAAATCATTAACTGATTGTTGTCTTACAGAATCAAAGACTACTTCGTGAAATGCTGGTTCAGCAAAAAGACCGGGATATGCACTGAGATCGACATGCACAGTATGCTGACCTGTTTCGGGATAGACTTCATAGAATCCATTATTGTAACTAAATGAAAAAAGCTCATCAGAACTACTTTCAGTGACGATTCTTAGATTTGAAAGCACTTCGGATTCATTGTCACAAACTCCATTCTCTGATAGTCGAATAACGCCAGATATTTTGTTTCGAGCATTTATTTCATTTATTGCTAACTGGAGATTATCTGATAGATTCCCTCGATAGGTTATAAGATCGGCAGCATTATCACCATTTATATCCAGTACAAATGCGAATGACCTATCAGGAAGGTTACTTTCTGGAAACCCTAAGGGTGAACTAAATAGTCCATTACCATCTAGATGATGCACAAAGCTGGAGTTTTTATTACCAGAATAAAAAATGTCTTTAAAACCATCATTATCAAAGTCATGAAGAATTATTTTATCGATATCACCAGTGTTTGATACATCCTGTAATAAAGTCTCCGCAGATAACTCTCCTATTGTATGATCAAATTCGAAACTTTTGAGATGCTGAGTATTCGAGAAATTATCTAAATCATTTTTAATAATGTCAATTAATCCATCAGAATCATAGTCACCCACAGTGAATGCTGTTGTCGCCGTATTAGTACGAAATGTATATGACTTAAAACTTCCACTTACCTCTTTAAGATAAATTTGCAAAACATCTTTTTTACCAGCGACAAAGTCAAGAAGGCCATCATTGTCTACGTCATATTTGATTATATTTTCAAAAGATAGCCCATCTGGATCGAAAACGACTATTGGTTCGAGCAAAATACCGTTAGAGTTACGAAGCCATTCAGTACCAAATTTAGTTCTATCGATAAGAATATCTTCAAAACCATCTGAGTCTAAATCGAAAGTAGCATACGATCTAATCGATTCCTCATTACTTTCATATATAACCTGTGGTTCTGTGAATATAGTAGCACTATCATTCAACATCAAATATATTTTATTTTCAAATTCAAATATAAGATCCTCAGCGCCATCACGATTAAAGTCTAATAGTTGGAGTTCAGGTGAACCATATCTAATGTCCTCATTTATATTTTGTATATATGTCAAAGTATCATAATATGGATAACTACCAGTATGAAGATAAACGAATAGACCCCCATATACTGAATTGATTACAAGGTCTTTTAGCTTATCACCATTCACATCGGTTAATTCAGTATCAACGATATTGAAGTTGTTATAATGAAGTGGTAAGAACTCTAGACGATCAGTAGTGAACTCAGAAACTACGTTATTGAAATTGTAGTAGATAGCAATGTCACTTTGCTTATGGGAATGAGCATCTTGTAAAATTATGTCATTAATAGAGTCGCCATTTAAATCGAAAAATTGTGGATTGGTTAAAAAACTAATATGATCTAATTCGTGTTCCTCAGAAAATAGATCATCCTTTGTAAAGCCAACAAAGGCTTCATTAGTTGGACTATACAAAAAATTATCCCTATTACCTTTCATGAAAATATCCAGGTTACCATCATTGTTCAAATCTCCAATTGCAAAAGTCGAAACGTCTGTTCTCCTATAGATATCTTTTTCGACAGGAAATCGTGAATACCCAAGTACAGAAAAACTTAATGGAGAAATATCACTTTTCCTAGTCAGAACAAACAGTTCTGGAATAGCATCATTGTCTACATCCACGAACTGGTATTCTGCGATTGTAACATAATCATCAATTATTTCCCACCTATCCTCTGTTTTCCTCGTTACTTCTCCGTTAATGATCTCAAACGAAAGAAAGGATATACGTTCAGAATTTCCTAGAGCTAACTCATTTATTGAGTCACCATCAAAATCTACGAAAGAGAAGATTTCCGTATCTCTAATCGACAACGCCGAATCCCAAACAGGTAACAAAGTATCATATTCAATCGATTGCCCTTTACAAAGATTGATTCCCTTTGCCGAGACAATATCTAAAAAGCCATCATTATTTAGATCTTCAAGATCAAAATCACCAGAACCCGTTACATTTATTTCTTGACTTAGAGACCTTCCATTCTGGTTCCTGATTACAGCTAGATGATCTTCCTTTTTACAGATGATATCTAAGAACCCATTATTATCAATATCTGCTAATTTGATGGATCTAATCTCAAAATCATATTCTGGGCTATTTATTCTTATAGGATTATGATAACCAATGGAATCATATTCATAGAGCATAAAGTATCTGTAATCATAGTTGACCAATACATCTAGTGTACCATCATTGTTAAAATCGCCTGGCAGTACAGTTACTGGCTCTTGGGATATGGAGGTATCTCTGCCTATATTAAGAAATTCAAAATGAAATTGTGCTTCAACGGAGTGATAAGAAGTTATTATAAACACAAAAACTAGCACATTTTGATGAAAGTATTTCATAAACAATGATTTAGAGGTATCTAGCACAATAAGTCGGTGTGAGACTTACTCTTTCAAGTTAACGAATAAATAGACCATATTGTGGCAACCTCTTGTCTAAACCTTCTTCTTGCTCTGCTCCCACAACTTGTCCATCTCCTCCAGAGTCATCTCCGTCAATGATTTAGGGGCATTATCCTCTATATATTCAAAGCGCCTTTTAAACTTTTTATTGATTTTTTCTAAAGCAGCTTCGGGGTCGATGTTTTGGAATCTGGCATAATTAATAAGGCTAAACAAAAGATCTCCGAACTCCTCCTCTATATGTGTATGATCCCCTTCTGCAACAGCCTCTTCTAGCTCTGCCTTCTCTTCTAATACCTTGTCCCAGACATCTTCTACCTTATCCCACTCAAAGCCTACTGTAGCTGTTTTTTCTTGCAATCTATAAGCTTTGACCATGGCTGGTAAGGACTGAGGGACACCTTGGAGTACTGATTTCTTACCCTCTGCGAGCTTAATGGCTTCCCAGTTCTTCTTGACATCTTCTTCAGAGTCTACTTTGGTATCACCGTAGATATGCGGGTGACGCTTGATAAGTTTGTCGCAGATCCCATTTAGTGCTTCTTCAAGAGTAAAAGCTGACTGTTCTTCACCTATCTTAGCATAGAACACCAGATGCAGAAAAATATCTCCAATTTCTTCCTTGATACCCTGATAATCATCCTCTATAATAGCATCTACCAGTTCGTACATTTCTTCTATGGTGAGCTTGCGTAAGGTATGTATTGTCTGCTTCCTGTCCCAAGGACACTGCTCCCTCAAGTCGTCCATAATACCTACTAGACGCATAAAAGCTTCTGCTTTTGGATTCATATCAACTCTTTAGTCTATTTTTATGTTTACAAATAGAAGTTTCTAATATACAATTATACGATGACTGGATTACTTTCCACTTTTGCCATTATATTTTCAATCTTCTTGATTGCATTTGCCATGATTAATATTAGACATATTGTTACTGGTAAAGAATTCAGAGGATCATGTGCTACTAACAATCCGATGCTTAAAAATAATCTTGGAGAATGTGGCGTCTGCGGCAAAAAGCCTGATGAGGAGTGCCAAATGCCTGCTCAGCACAAAGCCTAGCTTTTCTCATATCTTTTACATTATTCCAATTTAACAGACCTGATTATGTATAGACATATTATAGTGCTCATTATAGTACTTACTGTAAATAGCCTTAGTGCACAACAACAATTGAGTAGTGCAGAAATCTATGAAGAATTAGAGAAATTCAATTTTCTTGGCTCTGCCTTATATATAGCAGCACATCCAGATGATGAGAATACAACATTAATCTCTTATTTGTCTAATGGACTTCATGCTCGTACAGCTTATTTGTCTTTAACCAGAGGTGATGGAGGTCAGAATCTTATTGGTACAGAAATCAGAGAGTTATTAGGTGTTATTAGAAGCCAAGAACTCCAAATGGCTAGAGCCACCGATGGAGGACAACAGTTCTTTACGCGGGCTAATGACTTCGGCTATTCAAAGCACCCAGATGAGACCCTTGAAATATGGAATAAAGATCAGGTATTTGCAGATTTGGTCTATACTATTAGAGCTTTTAGACCTGATATTATTATAAACAGGTTTGACCATAGAACACCAGGTAAGACACATGGTCACCATACCAGTTCTGCAATGCTTTCTGTGGAAGCATTCGATAAGACTAATGACCCGACAATCTTTCCTGAGCAACTGAGTCAGGTTGAACCTTGGCAGGTAACTAGACAATTCTTCAATACTTCATGGTGGTTTTATGGTAGTAGAGAAAAATTTGCGAAAGCTGACAAGAGTAATCTTATAGGCATGGATGTCGGTGTTTACTACCCCACTCTAGGTATTTCTAACAACGAAATTTCTGCATTTGCGAGAAGCAAACATCGTTCACAGGGATTCGGCTCAGCTGGACGAAGAGGTTCTTCTCAGGAATATATAGAGCTTATCAATGGTGATATGCCGACTAATAAGGAGAATATCTTCGAAGGTGTAAATACAAGCTGGTCAAGAGTAAAGGGCGGTGCAAGAATAAAAAACATAATGTCTGAGGTTCTTGAAAATTTCAACTTCAAAGATCCTTCTCAGAGTTTGCCTATGCTGTTAGAAATTCATGACGCAATGAAGTCTGTACAAGACCCACATTGGAAAAGCATTAAACAAGAGCATCTAGAAGAAATAATAGTACAATGTGCTGGCATGCATATAGAAGCAGTTACTGATGTTCAGCAAGGCGCAAGAGGTGATTCTTTAGAGCTGCAACTGGAGGTCACAAACAGAAGCAACTTGTTTGCAAAAGTAAATCAAGTATCCATAAACGGTAATGCTTTAGGTGTAAGTGATACTTTAGCTTCGCAAGAGCAAAAGAAGTGGTTCAAACCACTCCCAATAGCTAAAGACATGCCCTTTTCCAATCCCTATTGGTTAGAGAAGCAATGGCCTATGGGAACTTATGTTGTGGACAAGATGGAAGACCGTATAAAACCTCAGAGCCGAGCACCTTACACTGCTGCATTTGATCTTGAAATAGAAGGTAGAAAAATGACTATCCATAAAGATGTACAGTACAAATATGTAGACCCAGCTATAGGTGAAATAAGAAAGCCATTTGTTGTTATACCTGATGCGACTATAACTTTCGATAAGGAGATGTACTTGGTCGCTAAGGAGTCAAGAACCACGGTAGAAGTAAAGGTAAGAGCTGGTAAAGACAAGGTAGACGGGACATTGAGTATAAAAGCGCCAAAAGGCTGGAGAGTTAATCCACCTAATCATAAAGTTTCCATTCCTAGCAGAGGCATTGAGCAAACAGTCAGTTTCGAACTCGTCGCTCCAAATAAACAATCAACTGGAGATATACTCGCCCAAATGACAATAGACGGAGTAGTTAATGATAAAACTCTTATCAATATTGATTATGAGCATATACCACTTCAGACCATCTTGTTACCGGCAAAGTCTAAAGTCGTTAAGGTCCCATTGGAAACAGGCGGAACGAACATCGGCTACATTATGGGTGCTGGTGATAAAATGCCAGAGAGTCTCTCTAATGTAGGATACGATGTGGAACTTCTAGATCATGAATCTATAGCCAATACGGATCTTTCTAGTTATGATGCGATTGTGATTGGAATAAGAGCATACAATACTTTGAAGAGCTTAAAATTGTACAACAATCATCTATATGAATATGCGGAGAAAGGCGGAACTCTGGTTGTACAGTACAATACTTCTAGAAGATTGAATTTTGATGATTTGGCACCGTATCCTATCAAACTATCAAGAAAGCGAGTAACAGACGAATATGCTCCAATAACTGTTGTAAATGAGAACCATAAGGTGGTCAACTACCCAAACAAGATTAGCTCGGAAGACTTTGATGATTGGGTGCAGGAAAGAGGCTTGTACTTTGCTGAGGAGTGGGATGACGCTTACGAAACAATTATTTCTTGCCATGACAAAGGTGAGGAGCCACTAGAAGGTAGTTTACTAGTTGCACCACATGGTGATGGATACTTTGTCTATACCTCTATTTCTTGGTTCCGCCAGTTGCCAGCTGGTGTTACTGGTGCTTACAGACTCTTCTCGAATATCCTTGCTCTAAGTAACTCTGATGGAGAATAGAGAAAACCAGAATAATCAGACCTTTGCAGATGATTCACCAGTCTTCGAGAATTGGTCTTCATGGTATGTAATAGTAGTAATCACAAATCTAATCGTGGTTTGCCTTATCTATTGGTATTTTACTAGCCTATAAAATGTTCGAAAGTTGAATGGATTAGATTGGGGCATATTGATTCTGACTGTTGTGACAATAGTTGGATATGGAATATGGAAGACCAGAGGAAGTAAAGACATACATAGTTATCTACTCGGAGGTAATGAAGCTAAGTGGTGGACAATTGGTCTTTCTGTTATGGCTACACAGGCTTCTGCTATCACCTTTCTTTCTACTCCTGGTCAAGCATATATAGATGGGATGGGTTTTGCCCAGTTTTATCTTATGCTTCCAGTGGCTATGGTCATCATATGTATCACTTTTATACCGCTCTTTTATCGGCTCAAAGTCTATACAGCGTATGAATTTTTAGAAGGTCGGTTTGATTTGAAGACAAGGACACTTACTTCCTCTTTGTTTCTTATTCAAAGAGGTATCTCTGCAGGCATCACCATCTATGCTCCTGCTATAGTCCTTTCGACTATCCTCGGCTGGCATCTTAAGACAACTGTCATCTTGATAGGGCTTATTGCCATTCTATATACAGTAAGTGGAGGGACTAAGGCTGTACATGTTACACATAAGCATCAGATGGTAGTCATTCTCTGTAGTTTGGTAGTTATATTTTTTATACTGATTAGTTACATTACCAAGGACTTTAGTCTTGTAGAAAATTTAAAGATTGCTAAGGCCAATAATAAGTTAGAGATACTCGATTTCAGTTTTGATATCAATGAGCGGTACAATATCTGGTCAAGTATGGCGGCCTTGTTCCTATTCTTGTCCTACTTCGGAACGGATCAGAGTCAAGTCCAAAGATATATCAGTGGAAAATCTATAAAGGAAAGCAGACTTGGTTTGATTATGAATGGTATTATGAAAGTACCATTGCAATTGTTTATTCTATTCCTAGGAGTCTTGGTATTCCTCTTTTACCAAAATCATAAGGCACCCATCTTTTTCAATCAGAATGTCATAGAAAAAGTGGAAACCCACAATGGTACACAACTGGCTGAGCTACAACAATCCTATGATGCATTAATCGCTAAAAGAACTGAAACTAATACCGAGTTTATATCTGCTGTAAGGGCAAATAATACTTCAGAAATAACCCAACTAGGTGCTTCGATAAATAATCTAAGACTAGAGGAAATAGAAATTAGAGATCAAGTCAAGGCGCTGATAGAGAGTACAGATAGTGAGGCTGAGACCAATGATAAAGACTATGTATTTATATCATTTATAGTCAATCACTTGCCACACGGACTTATTGGTTTATTGCTAGCTGTGATATTCTTCGCTGCCCTGTCTAGCACCTCATCTGAGCTTAATGCTTTGGCATCTACAACAACGATAGATATATACAAACGTCTGTTTAAGTCCGATGGGAGTGATGAGCACTATCTTACTGCATCTAGATTGCTGACAGCAATGTGGGGAATTTTGGCTTTGTTTTTTGCCTTGTATGCTAGGCTTTTCGAAAACCTGATACAATTTGTAAACATAATAGGTTCTTTATTCTATGGGACTATATTGGGGATATTCTTGGTTGCTTTTTACTTCAAAAGAATATCCGGCACACAAGTTTTTATTGCTGCTGTTATAACCGAAATATTGGTTGTTGGAATCTATTGGTTAGATGTCTTACCGTTCCTGTGGCTAAACGTAATTGGCGCTTTGGGAGTAATACTTATCTGTCATCTAATTCCCAAAGGACCAATAAAAGCTTCAGTATAGGATTATATAAGACAAAGGGTGAAAGTTCTTGTTTATCCCAAAGTTGATTTACTTACATTAGAAAAAAATTAAAAATGAAATACATTGGTTTACTTTTCATAGCCATAATGTTTAGTGCATGTGGGGATGACAATAATAATTTCTTATCTATAGAAGAATTCTTAGAAACTACGGGGGTTGAAACTCAGGTTACACCTTCGGGGCTTCACTATATAATTAATGAAAGTGGAGACTCAGAAAAGCCAGAGTTAAGTTCTAATATCAACATTACTTATGCTGGATACTTTCTTGGAGGAGATAGTTTTGATTCAGGCAATGATGTCACTTTTCCTTTGCAGAATTTGATATTAGGCTGGCAAGAAGGTATACGACTTATAGGCAGAGGCGGTGATATTACTTTGTTTATTCCTTCCCAGTTTGCTTATGGGCAAAGAGGTCAAGGCCCTATTCCACCAAATACGGATATCGGTTTTGATATTACACTTCATGATTTCGAATAACTAAGGCAGAAAAAAATAAGAGAAGAGGAATAGTTTGGAAGCTTAATTGCCTTCTACCCTATTGCTCTCCTCTTCCAATCCTATTTTTCTTTTTCGAGAGGCTTTTACTTCTGAATTGCCAAAGCTATAAGTGACGGCTATACTTCCTCTACGGCTATCCCAGTTACCTTGACCAAAACTTAAAAGTCCATCAAATTCTGAATTGCCATTCCAGAAAGCCTGGTTTGTAAGATCTTGGACAGATAACTTCACCGACAACTTATCTTGAAAGAACTTCTTCTGTATACCAAGATTGATAGCATAACTACTTTCATATCTGAAGACACCGCCCCATATACCTGGGCCAGAATACCATGAAGAAACTTCAGCTACGAAACCCTGAGGTAGATTATAAGTATGTTGCTGAAAAATATTGTAACTCCACGCTTGAAGATCAATTACATTGCCATCTGGATAGATCGCTTGATTATCCAATCTATTTGTAGATAGATTAAAATAGGCACTCCATTTTGGTGTTACTTGGAAAGGTAAGCTGACATTGAAACTCCATATGGTCTGTCTAGCTAGATTGTCCCAATTTATAAAAGAAGCTTTCAAATCCGCATCATCTGTTCCTATCAGTCTGGTTATTTGATTTGTTGTCACACTATAGGCTAGCTTAAAATTGAATCTATAATCTAAGGTATATCCCAATTCGATATTATTAACTATTTCTGGTCTTAGTGCAGGATTGCCCACATTAAAACTCAACTCTGATACTTGTTGTCTAAATGGATTGAGGACATTATAATCAGGTCTGTTTATCCTACGACCATAATTTAGAGCCCATGTAGATCTAGGCGAAGAAACATAATTTATACCAAGGCTTGGAAACAAACTCAAGTAAGAAGAATCTCTGCGTGGCTCTTGCAACTGCTCCACAAAGGCTGAGAGTTGGCTGGTCGTTTCGGTGTATTCAGATCTCAATCCAGAACTGAAACTCCATTTTTCATTTATTGTTTTTCTATAACTGGCATAAGCAGCATAGACAGTTTCATCATAAGTAAATTGATTGGAATTTATATTGTTGATTATGGCCTGGCTACCTAGCCCATCAAAGAACTCAAAAAGATTGTCTGTAGCTACTTGTCCAAATTTTAGTCCTGTACCAAATTTTCCACCACCAAGTTCTTTTTCGAAGTCGAGCTTAGCTGTATAGATGTCTATATTTATAGGAGTATTAAAAGAATAGGCTCTGAAATTGAGTATATCATCTTCTGTGTTATTGAAATAAGAATTGGGTTGTTCTGAGGTTCTTTCTGTTTTGAATTGCCCGTAGTCTAAATCTATATTAAGATAATTGTCATCTTTATTGAAAGTATAATTGAGGTTATAAGTAGCACGGTTTTGGTCTTGGAATCCTACTTGTTCTGCAATCAAAATACTGTCGACACTTTCTTGCACAAGCTCAACGTTGGTAGGTAGACCAACACCAAATCCTGAAACCAAATCTTGTGAAATAGTGTTGCGATTATCAGAGTTAAAATCACCTCCAGTACTACCTTTGGTTACTATAAAACCGAGAGTATGATTAGGCGAAACATAAAAGTCTGTTCCAAATCTGAGATTCTCTCCTGCTCTCTGTCCTTTCCACTGAGATCTACTTAGCAATCTGAAACCATTTTGTACACTATCAAAATAGAACTTCTCAAACGACTCTCCTTCGTTATATCCCAAGGTTCCGAAACTATTAAATTTAGCATTTCTATAGTTCAATAAAGAAGAGACATTGCCTCTGAATACTCTACCTTGACTGGCAGATAAACTTAACGATCCATTGAAGCCTAACGACTTGTCTTTCTTCATACGTATATCGATTATTCCTGCGTTGCCTTCAGCTTCATATCTGGCACCTGGATTTGTAATGATATCTATTTTGTCTATTTGCTCTGCCGGCAAGGCTTGCAAGTAAGCTGTCAACTCATCACCAGCTATAGGTAGTCTCTTACCATCAACATAAATCAGTACACCAGATCGGCCTAAAACTGAAATATTGTCATTATTGTCTATTAATACGCCAGGTGCTTTACGCAATAAACCTAGTCCATTATCACCTGCACTATTGATGGTGCCCTCGACATTAAATACGGTTCTATCAGGCTTTATTTCTACTAGTGCACGCCTGGCAGTTACTGTAGCTGTCTCTAACTCGACACCTTCATTGCTCATTGTAATTGTACCGAGATTGGTATCTGATTCAGTGAGCTCAAATGAATCCGAGCGATACTCTGTAAGTCCAATATAGGAAGCAGATACGTAATAGCTACCAGATGCTATACCGTGGAAGGTAAAATGTCCCTGATCATCAGTTGTTTCCACTTTGACCATACTTGTGTCTATGGCAGCTGATAAAACAACATTGGCAAAGACAACAGGCTCTCCACTGCTTTCTAGTAGAGTGCCAGTAATGTTTTGAGCTGAAAGCAGTTGGACGAACAGAAAAAGGAAAAGACTAAGGCAATTTCTCATGTACTATATACTAACTAATAAAAAATAGGTCAAACATAATTGCTTGACCTATTAAATAAATTATTCTTTATATCAATGATCCTATTACATAGACCACTCAGCAATAGACTCCTTGTTTAGTTTAACATAGTCGTCGTTACCAGCTTTCATTGCAAGATCTAGAGACATCTTCGCAGCTGCAAGAGCCTCTTTAGTCTTACCTAAATCTTTAAGGATAAGAGCCTTTCTTCTTATTTGCCAGAACTTAGGATCATCACCAGCCGTAGCTTCATTTATCCAAGTAAGCGCTTTGTTAAGGTCTTTTCCAGCTTTATGATAGTAAGTAGCTGCTTGGTACTTCTGGTAAGCTGTAGGGCCAGCCATTACATCAGCAATATTCTTCATTACCATAGCATCTACTTCTGTCTCTAGCTTCAAGATAACATTTGCTTTATCCCAAAGGAATTCAAGATCTGCAGAATTGTCAGTATGTGCATTTGTAGTGATGAGGAAAGTCTCAACAGAAACAGGCATCATGTGTACATCTGCAGTAACAGTAGCCACTGGATCTTTCTCTTTGTAGCTTGACCAGCTTGTACTTTCATGGTTAAAGAAGTGAATGTCCCAAGTCTTTGCATTAGGTGTTGCAAGAACTGCATAAGATCCTGCTTCTAAAGCAGTACCTTGAACAGTTACAGCCTCACTGAAAGAAATTTTTGTTGCTTGGTTAGCACCCAATCTCCACAATTTGCCAGTTGGAACTAGTCCATTAGCTGAGAAAATATCTCTGTCTTTCACACTTGGTCTAGAGTACTCAATTGTAATCTCACCAAGACCAAAATCTTGTGTAATTTTAGTAGAAGGACTAGCAGAAGGAGTGCTGATTTGTGAATAAGCAGTAAATCCTGTTAATAGGAATGCTAAAAAAAGTATACGTTTCATATTCTAGTTATTAAAATTTTGCGCAAAAATACTATTTGACAGCGACAAAGACTGTCATCTATAAGATCATTCCCACAATAGCCGCTGTTAAGAGACTTGCGACAGTACCACCTATTAGGGCCTTAAACCCTAATTTAGTCAAGGTTTCCCGTTGTCCTGGGGCTATTCCACCTATTCCACCTATCTGAATTCCTATGGATGCGAAGTTGGCAAAACCCAATAAGGCATAAGTACTGAGGAGTACAGATCTCTCTGATAAGGCATTCTCTGCGATATACTCCGTAAGCGAAGCATAGGCAACAAATTCATTAAGTATGGTCTTTTCACCTAAAAGTGAGCCTACTTGGAGTACCTCGTCTATAGGAATACCAATGAGCCAAGCAATAGGTGCGAACAAGAGGCCAAAAATAAATTGCATGGACAGACCATCAAAGGCATAGGAGGTTATCATATGAATGTATTCATTTAGGCTGCAGAATTCATAAACATTAATAGCCCAACCTAACCTAGTAAGTAGATCATTTATAAGATATATCATGGCCATAAATGCCAAAAGCATAGCACCGACATTAAGTGCAAGCTTCAGGCCTTCAGTTGTACCTCTGGATAATGCATCTAGGAAGTTTGTACCTAGTCTTTCTTTGGGGATATTAAGGTCAGTTTGAATCTTATCTGCCTCGGTTTCAGGAAATAGAAGTTTTGCAGCGACTATAGCAGCGGGTGCAGAAATAATGGACGCGGTGAGTAAGTGCATACCGAACATTTGCTTGCCAGCTAAGGTATCACCTCCTAACATGGCCATGTAAGCACCGAAGACACCACCGGCAATAGTTGCCATTCCACCAGTCATTAGCGTCATGACTTCTGATCTGGTCATTTTTTCTAAGTATGGTTTTACAACTAAGGGTGCCTCTGTCTGTCCTATGAATATATTGGCAGCAGCTGCAAGACTCTCTGCACCTGATAGTTTCATTGTTTTATTCATGATCCATGCAAAGAAATAGACTACCTTCTGAAGGATTCCCAAGTAATATAATAAGGAGGAAAGGGCTGAGAAGAATACAATTGTGGGTAATACAAAAAAGGCAAAACCATACTTTCCAGGCAAAGCCAAATCTCCAAAAAGAAAGCGACTGGATTGGTCTGAGCCATTAATAACTACTACAAAGAAATCCACGACCCACTGGAAAGCAGTTCTTACAAAAGGCAATTTCAGCATCATGAAAGCTAAGGCAAGTTGTAGGCCTATTCCCATTGCAACTAATTGCCAATTGATTTTCTTTTTATCAATGCTAAGCAGATAGCAAATAGCTATCAATCCAACTATACCTATTAAACCTCTTATAATCTCCATGTATTTATATTGGTTTGTGTAAAATAGTTAAAAATTCTTTTTTCGATTAGCTTTGTTTATATGAGTGCCAACAGTTACGTAATCGGAATAGCAGGTGGAAGTGGATCAGGGAAAACCAGCTTCGTAAATGCCCTTAAAGATAGGTTTGGTGATGCAGCTGTGACATTTATTTCCCTTGATGATTATTATTTACCCAGAGAGCAACAACATACTGATGATGAGGGTATTAAGAACTTTGACTTACCTGAATCTATAAAATCAGAAGAACTAATTGCTGACCTTCAAAAGATACTTAAAGGAGAATCCGTCAAGAAACAGAAATATACCTTTAATAATGCTCAGGCAGAGACAAGCTATTTTGAATTGCACCCAGCAAAGGTTGTCGTTGTCGAAGGTCTCTATATTTATCATTATCAGGCACTGAAACCGATGCTACATATGAAACTATACATAGATGCGCCTCATGAACTGAAACTTATCAGAAGAATAAAGAGAGATAAAGAAGAACGTAATTATCCTCTAGAAGATGTTATATACCGATATGAGCATCATGTGATGCCCTCATACAGAAAACACATAGAGATATATAAGTCCGATGCAGACCTCATTGTCAACAACAAATCCTCTTTTGATACGGGCTTAGATGTTATTGAAACTTATATAAGAAAGAAACTAGAAGCTTAAGGTGTAGGAGTTAGAATTGCAGTAATAACAGCGTTATTTTCAGGAGAGATAAATACTTCCCAGTCCGCTTCGATGATAAATTCATTAGCCCTGATCAGACTCCATAAGTCAACATCACCATCACTTTCTGTGATTTCTACTTGCTCATTGGATAACCTACGCCAAGTTATGATTTCAGTCTTCCCATAACTTTGATTCAATAGATTTATACCAAACTCGGCGAAGCCAGTACCATCATCTTCGAAAGTAATGAACCCTGTAGGATTAGGATCATCATCAGTAGTTTCTACGCCTCCTATGAGGCCATCTCCGGATACGTTTTGGAAAAACCAAGTTGTACCTCCAAGATCAAAGTTTTCATCTATGAACATCTCTCTTTCATCTGGATCATCTTTCTTACAACTGGTAAAGCATAATCCTGCAAGAAGTAGTAGGGCTAACAATAATCTTTTACTAAGAAACATCGCTAATAGTTAATTTTTATTGAGAATTGTGTCGTAAGATATAGCTTCTCTAAACTCAACGCTAAGCAAAAGTCGCATATTAATGATTTTAGAAATATTTTTGAGTTGTAATGTCGTGTATTATAAATATATTTACCGAATATATATTAAATATCTTAATACACAAAGTCTTTTATTACAGCTATTTAGATAATTTTATAACGAATTAGTATAGAAAATGAAACTGAATATTTTGTCATTCCTACTTTTTGTTGGCTTCTTGATTACCAGCTGTTCCGAGCCGAAGGGTACAACGATTAGTGGTCAGATAGAGGGTGCTGATAATCTTACTGTTTATCTAGACATCAAGAGTCTTAAAAATAGTGTCCAATCTTTAGTAAATGGCACTGTAGATGGGCAAGGAAAATTTTCCATAAATGTACCTGAAGGTCTTAATCCAGGTTTGTACAGATTGCGAGTAGGTGCAAAGGGTATAGACATTGTATTAAATGGTAATGAGAAGATGGTAAAAGTGAATGGGAAGATGGCCGAGTTACAAAACTTCAACTATGAAATTACTGGCTCAGAACTAAGCAATACTTATAGAGAACAAATAAATGGATTGATCAATAAGAGCATTGATAGAACCAGTATAGATCAACTAATAAAAAGTTCACCTGATGCTTTGCTATCTACAGCATTATCCTTTGCTACAGCTCCCGTAGATCCATCTAAGTTTGCTGTGTACAAAGGATTTGCAGACAAAATGCAAGAGCAGTACCCGCAGGCCGTAATTACTACAGAACTATCAGAATTTGCCAAAGACCTGGAAAAGCAGAATATCGCAAATGCAAGTAAATATCCAGTCAAAGTCGGAGACCCTGCACCCGATATTATTATGGAAGACATGAATGGCAAGACAAGAAAACTATCTGATCTCAAAGGTAATGTCGTGTTACTTGACTTTTGGGCGAGTTGGTGTGGTCCTTGTAGAAGAGCCAATCCACATGTAGTAGAGATGTACCATAAGTACAATAAGAAGGGGTTTGAAGTATTTAATGTATCACTTGATGGTCTTGATAATAGAACAAGAACTAGGTTCCAAGGGACGAAACTTACTGATGCTTTAGATAAGTCAAAGCAAAGATGGGAAGATGCTATCAAAAAGGACAAGTTAACTTGGGACAATCATGTTTCTGATCTAATGAAATGGGATTCAGCTGGTGCAGCCTTATATGGAGTAAGAAGTATTCCTACTACCTTCTTAATAGATAAGGAAGGTAATATCGCAGCTCTAAATCCTAGAAATAATTTAGAAGAACAAATCAAAAAGTTTATCTAGTTAGCTACGTAATTTCCTAGTAGAATTTGGCATACAATACCACAGGCTACAGAAGCATTGAGTGACTCGGCTCCGCCCTTACGCGGAATAGTTAGCGTTTTATCACAAGCAGACAAGAGCTCCTGATTGATTCCCTTGGATTCATTACCTATTATAATGATTCCAGGTTCTAAGGTCGTAGAGTTAGCTAATAAGGTACCTCCCAATGCTAAGCCATAGATAGGCAATGCAGATGAGGTCAATTTAGAGTCGGTTATTTTTTGTAACTGAACACGGTTATGAGCACCCATAGCAGCTTGGATGACCTTTGGGTTATAGTAGCTGACACAATCAGGGCTTGCTAGAATGGTGTTAATACCGTACCAGTCTGCTATTCTAAGTATAGTACCCATATTACCTGGGTCTTGAATGCGATCAAGATATATAGCCCATGAAGTAAGAGTAGATTCATGGTATACCCTATTGCCTTTGTCCATTACCAGAAGGATATTGTTAGCGGTTTTTAATAGTGATAATTGTGAGAGTACTTTTTCTTTAACAGTAATAATTTTGGAGGAAGGTAAGTTTCTGACCAAGGGTTCATTAGATAGGCACCACTCATTTGTACAAATGAGATACTCTAATTCATATTTTTCTGCAAGTAGGAATTCAGCCGTTATTTTTGGTCCTTCAGCAATGAATTTATTATACTTTTGTCTATGCTTAGTGGTATGTAAAGACTTGATATATTTTTTTAATTGATTTGTAATCTCCATTTGCTCAGTAACTTATACAAGATTTTCGTCTGCAATCAGCTTAGACTCTGTCTGTGCTTGACTCTATGCACAGTTGTTCTTTTCCCATCTTGTAATATTACAAAATTCCTTGACGAAGACCAGCAGGTCATTGACCAGGTCAGTATCAAGATGGAAAGTGTAGAGAAACAAGTTGAGGTATCGAACCTCAAAGAAGAACTTAAAAGATTCACTTCTGTAACGCCTAATAAGAATGGTAGAAGTAGAAATTACTATAAATACAAGGATCAGGACAATCTATCATGGGTTAATAGGTGGTTGTACAATAAGCATTCTCAACCACCTAGCCTCTTAGATACATTTCTGTTACAGGAGGATGTGCATACTCTTCAAAATTATCTCCGCAACAAAAAAGGCTTTTATCAGGCAGAGGTGGACTATGCAGTACAGTACGGCCGTAAAAGGAAAGTAACCATTGAATACAAGGTTACGACCGGAGAACGTTACCATATTAATAAACTATACCACATATCCAAAGACAGTGTACTTATAGAACCGTTAGCAGAGATTGCCAAGAATAGCTTATTGAAAGCTACAGATCCGATAGATGCCTTTGCCTTTGATGTTGAAAAACAACGTATTGTTTCGGAATTTCAAAAGAGAGGCTATGCTGATTTCAATCTTACCAATGTCGAAATAAAAGGAGACAGCACTGAACTGGTCAATGCCTGGGATATCTTCTTCATGATTATACCTCCATCAAATTCTGCTAACCATCAAAAGTTTTCTATCGGAGACATTAACGTCTATACTGATTCTCATCAAAGCCAATCAGAAAGCGATGTCAATACAGAGTTTACTTTTGGAAAATATTACAAGCATCAGTCTAAAGAATTTATAGTAAAGCCTTCTATCATAGACAGAAAGATCTTCCTTAAAAAATATGAGACCTATGACTCTGAAAAATATTATAAGTCAGTCAGAAGTCTTTTCAGTTTAGGAACTTATAGATTCGCAAAATTAAGCTCGAGAATTAATGTTGCGGATTCTAGTCTCATAGATTATAATGTGTATTTGACACCACATGATAACAAGTGGTCTATGGATACAGGTCTAGAGGCGTTTTATTCTAACATTAGTATCAATGTCAATAACCTAGTAGGGATGGCTGCTAATATCGGACTAGAAGATAAAAATGCTTTTGGTGGTGCTGAAAGATTTAAAACCTCACTGGAGGCAGGTGTGGAAATAAACCCTAGTAACTTCGCGCTCAATACTCTGGTACTGGGTCTTAATAATGTTCTAGAAATTCCATCTCTAACCAAGCCTCTCAACATACTTAGACCCTTGCACAAAATGGGTGCCATTAGAGATCATAACTTTAATAGACTCCAAGAAGAAGGAAAGACCAATCTAAGCTTGGGATTTAATTTTATACAAAATATAAATCTGTATAGTCGATTTTCAGTAACTGCAGGATATGGCTATGATTTTGTCTTAAATTCGAAACACCGCCTAACCTTTAATCAGATAGGTGTAAGCTACAATATCTATAATTTCGAGCCATCTTTCAATGTTATTCTGACCAGAGATCCTGTCTTAAGAAATAGTTTCCAAAATAGTCTATTCACTGGGTTCTTAATAAATGATCTGACACATTATTACAATTCAGAAAGGGGCCGTAATAGATCAAATATTGCCTTGATATCCAGATTAGAATTTTCTGGCTTGGAAGTTTCTGCACTTAACAGCATTTCCAATCTGATAACAGGTAACACAAATAACTGGACGGTTGCAGGTATAGAGTTCGAAAGGTTGGCTAAACTAGAATTTGATTTCAGATGGTATCAAAAAGCTAGAAAAAGGTCCCAACTAGCAGCACGGATCAATACTGGAGTTGCTATTCCATTGGATGAAAGACCTGTTGCCTTTATCAAGCAGTTTTCTGTAGGTGGACCAAGTAGCTTGCGATCATGGAGACCTATGCATGTAGGTCCTGGCAGTTTTCTAAATGATGGTATAGAATTTTTTGAGCCAAGTGATTCTACAATATTCTTCCAGAGAGGAGACATCTTAATCGAAGCTAATCTTGAATATCGTTTTGACTTGCTATGGCTGATAGAAGGTGCACTGTTTGTAGATGCTGGAAATGTTTGGACACTAAGAGATGATCCTCGAAGGCCCGGTTCTAAATTTGGTGCTGATTTCCTCTCAGAGATAGCAATAGGATATGGCTATGGTCTCAGATTTGATTTCAATTATTTTATTATCAGGTTTGACTTAGGATTTAAATTGCGATTCCCTTCTATCATTGACCCTGCAACAAATGAACCTGTTATTAATGATAATACGGGGCTGCCATATACCACTTCACGTTGGATAGGTCCAAGAGGACAAAAGTTTGGAAATTTTAATATCGGGGTCAATTACCCTTTTTAGCACCCTTAAAGACGTCTTTTCTAGCCATATCCTTACAAATAGGACAAGTAAAGGGATCATGCTTTTTTGCTGGACAATACTCTCTTCCAAAAAATATAATCTGTAAATGCAGTTTATTCCATAACTCCTCAGGAAATAATCTTTTTAAGTCTTTTTCAGTATGCTTGACAGATTTTCCTGTTGTTAATCCCCATCTCCATGCCAGTCTATGTATATGCGTATCCACAGGAAAGGCAGGTACCCCGAACGCTTGTGCCATTACTACTGAAGCTGTTTTATGTCCTACAGCTGGCAATGCTTCTAAATCCTCGAAAGAAGCAGGGACTACTCCGTCATGCTTATCTATAAGAATATGCGAAAGACCATGTATACCTTTTGATTTCATAGGACTTAGTCCACATGGTCTGATTATAGCTTTGATCTCTTCTACTGAAAGTTTGATCATGTCATATGGGTTGTCTGCTGCAGAAAACAACAATGGTGTAATCTGATTGACTTTTTTGTCAGTACATTGTGCAGATAACAGTACCGCTATTAAAAGTGTATATGGATCTTTATGATCCAAAGGAACTGGAGTCTCTGGATATAACTTTTCTAGGAGCTCTATGATCTGTTTGACTTTTTCTGACTTTTTCATCTAGTCGAGATCTAAAAGAAATTGTAGTGTATCTACACCATCCGCATAATCCGTCAGACTAGGTTGTTGGCTCTGTCCAAATTCTTGCACATCAAAAATACCTCTAGGTTTAGAACTAATTAAACATTGTATTTCCTCAGTCTTACTTTCCAGCTTATGAGCTAATAGTTCTGCATTCTCAAAGTACTCATAATGCACCACAGAAATTCGAGAACTAATAGCTTCATTGGGGCGAAGAATTAAAAAATCGTTAGTGTAGAATTCTTCTTTGTTCAATAAATAGAGAGCATAGGAATAATCATAGTTGTTTTTGAACTTATTATGATGGATTATGTCTTTTCTATTATCGATTGCTTCGAAGAGTCTTGCGAGTTCTATACCTTTTTCTATATAGACTTTAGACACATTGCGGCATCCTAGACCAAAATAGTTTAGCATATCAGCTCCAAGGGCGACAAGTTGCTGCTCTGTCGTATCCTTATCGATGATTGCAATGGCGTTTCTATTTTTTCTCAGTAGATGTGGTACAGAAGAAAAGTATTGCTCAAAAATGCGATAGGAGCTATTACTACCTGTGGCTATGATGGCATCATAATCTGTAAGTCTTTCCACAAATTCGAAGTGCTCAGAAGCAGCACTATCAAACTCAGTCAGTTTTTTTAGCAAGTATTTAGTCAATACTTTATCCTTGTCAGAAAGTTTGATCTTGGCGATATGTCCAGCGATAAATACCGTGAGAATATCATGAAACCCAACGAGTGGAATATTTCCAGCAAGTATCAGTCCTACCCTCTTTGGTAAGATATTGCCAAATTGGTAATTAGAAACCCACTTCGCTAACTTTTCTTTATCTAGGTAATAAATTGCAATAGCTTCTATAGCTCTATCTACAGATTCCTTAGTAAACCAAGGGTTACTTGCTTTTACTTGATTATAAAGTGATTCTGGGATGGCAGTTGAATCAAGTAAGAACTGTTGCAGTCTTACCATTAAATCTATCCGCACTTGCAAGGAACTAATCAAAGCTTTTCCTTTTTATGTGTCACATAATGTCTCCATTTATCGAGAGCGGCTTGCATATCATCTGGTAGCTCTGTTTCGAATTTCATGTACTCTTTAGTTTCCGGATGGATAAATCCTATAGACTTAGCATGTAAGGCCTGCCTTGGTAGAAGTTTAAAAACATTATGAACAAATTGCTTGTATTTGGAGAAAACTGTGCCTTTGACAATCGAAGAACCTCCATACTTCTCATCATTAAATAAAGGATGGCCTTCATGAGAAAGATGTACTCTAATCTGATGCGTCCTTCCAGTCTCTAGTCGGCAACTAAGTAAAGTAACGTAATAGAGATCCTCCAAAACTTCGTAATGCGTTGTCGCTTCTTTGCCTTCATCCCCTTCAGGGAATACAGCCATACGAGTTCGTTCTCTTGGATGTCTGCCTATATTCCCATGCAAAACACCTTTGGTCTCATCAAAGTTTCCCCAGACTAGGGCTTGATATTCTCTATCTATCTTATGATCAAAAAATTGCTGCGCAAGATGTGCCATAGCATTATGGGTTTTGGCTATCACCATCAATCCGGAGGTGTTTTTATCTATTCTATGTACTAGTCCAGGTCTTGTCAAGTCATTACCTGGTAACACAGGAAGAGAATTATTCTGTTTCAAGTAATGCACAAGTCCATTAACCAAAGTACCACTATAGTTGCCAGTACCAGGATGGACTACTAGTCCCTGCGGTTTGTAAAGTATGATGATATGCTCATCTTCAAATCTAATGTCAAGTGGGATGTCTTCAGCTTGTGCATATTGTTTCTCTCTAGGCTCAGTCGGAAGTACTATTACTATAAGGTCGTTTGGCCTAACCTTGTAGTTAGATTTTATTTCTTTACCATTTACCAAAATAGCCTGAGCCTTGATGGCTTTTTGGATTCTCGATCTGGTAATCTTTTCCATCTTACCATACAAATACTTATCTATTCTGACTGGTGTCTGATTAGGATCTACCTCAAAGCGATAATGCTCATGTAATTCTTGTCCCAACTCTGAAGAGGCAGGTTTTTCTTGGTCAGCCATGTATTAGAAAGAGTATAATACACCTATTCTGAACTTGAAGTAATTCAACTGACTATTTCTTGTATCGAAATTGTCGATTGGAAATTCAAAGTTCAAATCTTCACGGTGTACACGATAAGTTGCGGCGTTGCTACTAAAATATCCAGCGCTTAGCCCTAAGAAGAATTGTTCGTAAATTTTAACCGAGAGACCTAAAGATAGGCCGTATGATAAGCCAAAACTGGTTTCATCAAAATTTATCTCAGTAGTAGAAAGCTCATCTATAAAAGTGGTG
>CAZKXO010000020.1:0-23504 GCA_964556525.1 uncultured Saprospiraceae bacterium | reverse complement strand
CCACGTGGCAAACGGACCTACATTTATGACTAATATGCACATTGGGCACTTAAATTTATCTTAAATGCCTTTGTGTTACTCGACATTGAGCCTTGCAAAGCCGTAATTGTTATTTTTGCAGGATATTTTGGGCATAAAAGGACCCAATTTTTTATCAATATCGAATCATGAAAAAGATTATATACCTCCTAATTTTCTTCCAGGCCAGCATCTTGACTGCACAATCTGAGGATCCTATCCTCTTTACAGTTGCTGATAATGATGTACATCTTTCCGAGTTTAAGTATATCTACGAGAAAAATAATGCGGACAAAGCGGACTACTCTCAGCAAAGTATCAATGAGTATCTTGATCTCTATAAAAAATTCAAACTGAAAGTACACAGAGCTCGGATGCAAGGTTTGGATACAGTAAAGACGTTGCAGTCCGAGTTGGCAGGTTATAGAAAACAGCTGGCTGCAACTTATCTTAAAGACAAAGAAATAGCTGAAAGACTGGTAAATGAAGTCGAAGACAGATATATAGAAGACAGAGAAGTCAGTCACATCTTTATTGCTGCGGGTGAAAAAGATTCTGATGAGAAAAAAGAAAGAGCTTGGGATAAGATTGTCAATATTCACAACAAACTAGTGCAAAATGATGGGGCTGGTTTTGGACTTATGGCCAAGTCACTATCAGAAGACCCAGCT
This sequence comes from uncultured Saprospiraceae bacterium, assembly GCA_964556525.1. GTDB lineage: Bacteria > Bacteroidota > Bacteroidia > Chitinophagales > Saprospiraceae > RFSX01. The sequence continues at coordinate 22,815 of CAZKXO010000020.1, read as the reverse complement.
TCAGCTAAAAACAATGGTTATCTTGGTTTCTACACCTCTCCACTTCCAGATGGGTTTTATGAGTTTGAAAATGCAATGTACACTACAGGAGTCGGTGAATTTTCCAAGCCATTCAGATCCAGAATGGGTTACCACATCCTACATGTAACACAGGCTAGAGACGCAAGAGGAGAAATGGAAATTGCGCATATACTGATTAGAAAGAGAAAAGATGGAATGGCGCTAGCCGAGACTAAGGCAAAAATAGACAGCATCTATGCCAAGTTGGATGCAGGAGAAAACTTTGAGGAGATAGCTACACAATTTTCGCAAGATCTTAAGACAAAAGACAAGGGTGGTTATCTAGGCTTTTTTGGTATCAATCAATATGAATTGCCATTTGAAGATGCGGCATTCAGATTACATAATGACAACCAATACTCCAGACCTGTAGAAACAAAATTGGGTTATCACATTATAAAGCGTATTTCGAAAAGAGACTATGGGAATAAAACAAGAGCTAGAAAGAGAATTGAAACCAGAATAAACAATAATAACAGATTTAAAATCGCTGAAGAAAAACTCTTGAATGATGTAAAAGAAGAAGCAGGTTTTATAGAGGAACGTATGCAGCTAAGACGATTTGTCCAATCAGTTGGAGACAATTTCTACAGCTACAAGTGGGAACCACATAACTTTGACTCCAAGAAAATGACTCTCTTTACTTTGGCAGGCAAAGAACATACTCTGAATGACTTCGGCTATTATGTCAAGACCAATATTAGAGAGAGACTTAAGTTTTCAAAAAACACTTCTATATCAGAAGCTACTGACGTACTGTATGACAAATATGTGAAGGAAATTGTTATGAGTTACGAAGAAGCCAATCTCGAAAGCAAGTACCCTGACTTCAAGTCCTTGATGAGAGAGTACAGAGAAGGCATCCTGCTTTTTGAAATTACCAAAAATGAAGTGTGGGATAAGGCATCCCAAGACACCGTCGGGCTCAGAAATTTTTATGAGGCCAATAAATTAAAGTACAACTGGCCCAACAGACTTAAGATAGATAAAATTACAGTCACTGGAAAAGACGACAAAGCAGTACAATCTGCTTATAAATATGCCAAGAAAAAAGGCTACAAAAAATTTAAAGAGAAATACGATAATGATGCAAACTACAAAGTCTATTATAATCAAGAGACTGTAGAAGATGCATCAGAAGAGGCTGCTAAATTTAAGTCAAAGCAAGCAGGAAGCATATCAGAGTTACAGTCAGCCAATAACGGTGGCAACTTCAGTTTCTTAACGGAAGTACTGCCTGCAAGAATGAAAAGTCTAGCCGAAGCCAGAGGTTATGTAATCGCAGACTATCAGGATCAGCTAGAAAAAAAATGGGTAGACGAACTCAAAAGTTCTTACCCGGTAATGGTTAATCAAGAGACTCTGAATTCTATCATCAGGTAAGGTGATAAAATGCTAAGACTTTGGTATTTCACGACTTGTGCGATGGTGTTTTGTAGCGCTTGTAACATAGAATCACAAAAGCCGGAAGATTTGCTAGCTAGTGCTTATGGTAACAAACTATACAAGAGTGACCTAGGTGAACTGATAACTTCAGAGATGACGGTACATGATTCCTCTAGTATTCTAAAAAAGCACGTAGACAAGTGGTTACTCCAAGAAATACTCTTTCATGAGGCAAAGGCCCAGGTAGGGACAGAAGATAGAATAGAACAGCTGGTAGAGAATTATAAAAAATCTCTTTACATCCATGAGCTCGAAAAAACACAATTAGCTGCACAACTAGACACTTTAATTACTAGAGCAGAATTAGACACTTTTTACAATCAGCGTAAAGAAGATTTCTTATTGGACGAAGAAATAGTCAGATTACTTTTTGTGAAAGTCCCAGAAGCTTACGACAATGAAAATCTAAAGACCCTTTGGAAAACAGAAAATTTACCTGCCTTATCAGTTTTTATAAAAGAAGTAGGAGGTCTACAGTTTCTAAACCTTGAGAATTGGTATTACCTTTCTGAAATGAGAAACTTAATCCCAGCTGAGTTGTTAGCTAAAGTGAATTTTAGTAAAACAGAAGCTTATTCGCTCTCTCAGGATGGATATAGATTTTTAATTAAAATACTCGACCATACTGACAATAATGAAATTGCCCCAAAATCGTTTGCTTTAGAAAAAATAAAACTCAGATTATTGCACGACAGGTCTTCGGGATTGTTAAAGAAATGGAAAAAAGACCTATATCAAAATAATATTCAGAGTAAGAACATTACAATAAACTATTAGATAACTACACTATATCTTATGAGATCCATCTTATTTCTACTAGTCTCTACCCTGACACTTTCGATGAGTGCCCAAGAACGCATTCTCATAGACAGAGTTATCGCCAAAGTAGGTACCGAAACCATTCTACTCTCTGATGTAGAAGCACAATACGGATATGCTGTGGAAAAATCTGGCTTTCCTGACCCTACTGCAAAGTGCCAGATCATGGAAAACCTGATAGGACAAAAACTGATTGTACATCATGCAAAACTGGACAGTATAGAAGTAAGTCCTGATCAAATAGAAAGCAACTTGGACTTCAGAATAGATCAGGTGCTCAGACAAATGAATGGAGATGAAGCCTTTTTTGAAGAATATTACGGCATGACTGTCAATGAAATGCGAGATAATCTGAGAGATGACCTTTCTCAGCAAATGCTGGCAGAAACTATGCAGGGAAAAATTCTCAATGAGGTAAAGATCACACCGAAAGAAGTCAAAGAATTCTATAATTCTATACCTGTAGACAGTATTCCATACCTCAATTCAGAAGTAGAACTGAAAGAAATCGTCATCAAACCAGAAGTTAGTGCTGAAGCAAAGGCTGTTGCCTTACAAGAAATTCTGGATCTAAGAAAAAAGATTGTTGCAGGCACAGCAGATTTTGGAGAAATGGCCAAGCTACATTCTGATGACCCAGGTTCTGGTGCTCAAGGTGGAAATCTAGGCTATGCAGTGAGGGGTACCTTTGTAGCAGAATTTGAAGCTACTGCATATAGCTTGGAAAAGAGAGAAATTTCTGATCCAATAGAAACAGAATTTGGATATCACATTCTCCAGTTACTAGACAGGAGAGGTAACAAGATAAACCTTAGACATATCCTGATAAAACCAGAACTTACAGAAAATGACAATATTCTAGCTAAGACTAAACTGGATTCTCTTAAACTACAGATAGACCGAGGAGACATCACCTTTTCGGAAGCCCTGCGTAAAAATTCTTATGACAAGGTGCCGAGTTATAACAACAACGGTCTTATGCAAAACCCTAACACAGGTAACACAATCTTCCAAACCTCAGAACTGAGTTATGACATCTATATCGCTACCGAAGAGATGGAAATAGGAGATCTGTCAGCACCTTTGGAATATCCTTTACCTACGGGTGAGACTTATTACCGAATGGTAAAACTCATGTCTAAGACAAGGCCTCACAAAGCAAGCCTAGAAGAAGATTATGCAAAGATTCTGCGCTTTGCTAAAGAGAGTAAAAAGAGTGAATACTTCAGCAACTGGATAGAGGATAAATTCAAGAACACCTTTATTAAGATAGAGCAAGGCTACCTGGAATGTCCAGATCTAGAGAATCTAATTAATGGATAGGTAAGAGCTCTTTTGACTCCTCTGCCAATCAGTTTCATTCTACTTATAAATTAAGAATGTAGAGTTACGAGTAGAGTCGGTCCCTAGCACAAGTAGATCTATTTAAAAATTCCATTTTCATTCCAACTTACCTGAGGGGTACAGAATTGCCTAGCCAAATTGTATTGGTATTTTTTTTACTGGTAAATGATTAGAAGAACGATGTAGTTAGCTAGACAGTTTTAAGCATCTGCAACTACACCGAACAATTCTTATAATTTCTACTTATCTATCACTACTTCCACTGACACAATTTCTGGGCTGGGGTTAGCTAGGTCACATATTTCAGCAAAGACAATAGTTGTAGTATCTGAGCTGATTTCAATACCATCTAGAAGTGGTTCGTCTAGCATCCTGTCTGAAGTGTTATGTACATGTTCTATCACAGCACCATCAGGCTGTGTCCATTCAGTCAGCACTGTAAGTTGGCCTTCCCATACACAAACAGCACCGCACGGACAGTACTCGTTATTGAGTGCTGCTATTCTCATCTCAAAACCATCTGGAAAACAAAAGTTATCGCCTTCTTGCACAAGTAGGGTGACGCCGTAATCTACGTCTTCACAAGTCATATCGTCATCATCATCTTTACAAGAAATAAAGACCAAGCAACTCAGCAATAATATAAATGATAAGTTTTTCATAATGCAAGTTTATTAGATTAATAAGCTATTTACCTATTATACTAGGCCGTGCAAACTTGTGTTGCCTGAATAGGAAATTTATTTATGAAAAAAATTAGGGAGTAAGATTCTGTTTGGTAAAATTCCTGGAAATAACCTCTGTTGCCAATTTTCCCTGTGGGGTAAAATCCCAATCACTGCGTCCTCTACCCTTCTCAAAATCACTTCTCAGCTGCCATAGGTGTACGCCACTAAACCAAGGTTGTGGCCAGACAGTTTCGAAAAATGCTTCATAGCAGTTGGCTTGTGTTTCTTCTGCAACTGGAATGCTCATCTCATTCTCATAATCTAGCCAGTTCCACGGTTCTTTGGCACTATCAGGTGTGCTCTTATAACCCAACTCTGTGAAGAGAATAGGCTTGTTGTATTTCTTCTGAACTTCTGCCAGTCTTTTAAGATGAGGTTGCCAGCCTGCTATGATTTGCTCTTTTGTAGGTGAGTCCGATTTGGCAACAGGAAAATAGGCTTGGACACCTATATAATCCAACTGATCCCAAAAGCTGACATTTTCATATTCTTTGTACCAATTTGCTGCATAAGTGAGCTCGCCAGAGAATATTTCTCGCAGCTCTGTGATGAGTTCTAACCAAAACTCAGTTTTCTCCAGAGTCAGCCTTGTAAGTTCCGTTCCTACACAAAACATTTCAGCCTGGCCTTGCTCAGCTAGTCGTGCCCACTGAAAAATATACTCGCGATAACTTTGCTTCCAAGCTTCCCAGTTCTCATCAGAGGTTGGATATATGTCAGAGCGCCATTTGCCATCGGAAGGATTTCTTATCCAGATATGTGGTTTCACAAATACTTTATAACCAGCAGCATGTAAGGCATCTACTTGACTGAGCCAGCCTTCATGATATCTTTTTACTCTGGAGCTGTCTCCGTTTCTACGCCGTCTATTGCTTAGTTCTTTACTATCATAATCTACCATCCCACCCCAAGGCACTAAGGTCACCCAATCAAAATTATATTGCTTTATAGAAGAAATGCTAGAAGAATCTAGACGACCGAATACATGAGCCCCTTTTTGTTTTTCGGTAGTTGTGATTGGCAAACTTTTATTCGAGACACTAGCAGAGTGACTTGTACAACTGGAGCTGTATAACAGATGCACAAACAAACATGCTATAAAAAGGTATCTCATAGTTTGGTGGGACTAAAGAATTAAGGCAGGAAAGATTTACATCTTACCCGCCTAAGTCTTTATTTATCTTTTAAGTAGAATTCTTCGAAGAAAGGTCTGTACTGCTGTACAGATTTTTGTTTGACGACTTCTCTATAGTTTTTCTGCGTAGCTACAAAGATTTCGAATTCTACCTTTTTAGGATTATCTACGTTCTGTCTTGAAGAAAATTCTAGTCTATTCTTTTCTACTCCATTGTAGTAAGACATTGCAGGAATTTTCTTACTAAAAGATCGTATAAGTATCACCTGCGATTTGCTTTCTGGATTGAGAGAAATATTAGTGATTTTAAGATTGTCTAGTCTATGATATTTTTTGTTGAAGTCTGAGATAGCAATTTTTACATCTTGTAATTCTCTTGCATTCAGATCAAAGACGACCACAAAGGCATAGTGCAGCTTTTCTTCTTCCACCTTGAAGTTATCTTGCCCCTCTTCATATAAGATTTCATTGAAAGCTTCTGAGTCGCCACGGAGAAATCTCAAGATCTCCTTTGCCCTTACTTCTTCTGGGGTATTTCTGTGTCGTTTTATCAAGGCATTCAGGTCCTGAATATATCTTTCTTTCCCCTCCAGATGTCCGTTACTCATTGCTACAAGTAAGTCGAACTTAGCATCATACTTATCGTCATCCTTAAATAAGTTGGCTTTCTCTCTGGTTCTCTCCAGTACTGCCTGATATTTCTTATTCTCAAATAACTTGTATGTTCTTGCGTAGTAGGCATCGATATTACTTTCGCTAGATTTCATAGCCTGAGCATAACCTGGATCGGTAGCCAACTTAGTAAATTCAGAATCTGGAAATTCTGATTTCAACTTATTCTTCGTCAAGGTCGCTTGACTCATATCACCCACATCTTGGTAAGACAGATACAAATAGAACAGCGCTTCATCTCTTTTAGAAAAATCGGGATACTCTCTTACAAGTCGCTCCAGACAATTTATAGATCTATCATAATTTCTTAGTCTCTCTCTGAAAAGTATACCCAGGTCGAAAAGTGCATTTTGAATTTTGATATTAGAAGCTGTTTTCTGTGCATCAGAAATAGGAACATTTCTTAGGAATTCATTGATTTCCTGATCCGTGACAGTGATTTCTTCTTCATCGTCCTCTGACAGGCCGGTAGCTTCAGAGATACTTGCATTAGAACGGAGGGATCGTCTCCAGTTATCTTCCAGATTTCTATCACCCCATATCTTGTCAAATTCTTTTTTGCCCTGTTCTAAAGCGGCTGGATTATAAGCAAAAAAGCTACTTCTGCTTAGCCCTAGAGATCTGTTGGCACCACTGGTAAAAACATTCTTGACTCTGGGGTCTGGTTCTGTTGCACCACCACCATTTGCATTCATTTCTTCTATTACTTCTACAGCATATTCTCTAAGATCCTCATCCGGCATCAAACTGAGTCTTATAAGGCTGTCTTGTAGTTTGACTACATTTATATTTTTTGCAATATCCGTGAGGCTTTCGGAGAGTCTCTTTACATTTTTATATCGTTCATCAGTAATCGGCATGAGCTTTAGTGTGGCATCATACTTTTCTTTAGCCTCTTCGTAATAAGCTTGATCGTATAATAGTTCTGCAAGTTTGTAATATGCTTCGAGCTTCACATTTTTATTTCCTCCAGATGCATCTATAGCTGCATTGAAATCTGCGATTGCATCATCGATTTCATTGGCATCTAACTTAACTTGAGCCATGGTGAAGTAGACGTGATCTAGATACTCTTGGTTCTTTTCTTCTGTGGACATCTTTTCCAATCTGCTGATAGCTTTGTCTCTGGAGATCTTTCCAGTTTTATAAGAAAGTTTAAGCTCATTCAGCCCAGCATTGAATTTCATTTCGTAATGCGGACTGAATTTTTTGGCTTTGGAGTATTCCGCATAAGCAGAACCAGTATTATCATTCCTTTCATAAATCTGAGCTTTTATGAAAGCATATCTGGCTTTAAGATCCCTTTGTCTTTCGAGCTCTATTGCTCTATCCAGCTGAATGATGGCTTCGTCCATATCGCCACTACGCATAAACATATGAGCTTTGGCTGCAGGAATCTTGTTAGCTACATCTTCGTGAAGGCCAGGAGTTGTCTCCAGTCGTTCAAAGACATTTTTTGCTGAAGAATAGCGTTCTGTTTCTATATATGTTCTTGCCAGCCAATAAAGGCCTTCGTAAAAACCTGTTCTGTTTTTGAAGACTCCACCTTCACCCTGAGGTCTTTCTTGTGCCTTTCTTTTTCTTTCCTCTTCCTCTTGAAGTTTTTTCTTCTCTGCAGCATACTCCTCTTCTTCCTCCTTCTGCTTTCTTTCTTCCTTTTCTAACTCTCTTTTATCTGCTCTTTCTTCACTGGTCAATCTCGGTTCAGTATCTTTTTTTGATACCCTGGAGCTACCTCTTTTTCTTCTTTCTTTGGCTCGTTGTTTCCTTAGCTTTGCTTCTGCCTCACGTGCCTTTTTTTCTTGTTTTGCTTTATCTTCCCTTTCCTTCTCTCTATCCTTAGCTTTCTGTTCAGTTTCCTTTCTTTTTTCCTTCTGCTCTGCTTTCCTCTCTTTCGCTGTCTTTTTCTTCAGTTTTGCTTTGGTATACTCTCTACCGTAAGGATTTTTTGGATCGAACTCTTCCTCAAAGAACTGGAGAGTCTCTTCTGCCGAAACATAGTCTTGCTTGAGATACTGAGCTTTGCCCATAAGCACATAGCAGTCATCTACATAATTACCGAGTTCGTGGATGGTCGCTACTGTGATTACCTTCTCTATGGCCTTGTCCATATCAGGAGTTATCGATTTAGGGTCCTCCAACTCTACGTAATCATAGACTGAGAGAATTTTGTTATAGTTGTTCTGGTGACCATCTTGGATTTGGAGCATAGTGAGATTTATAATCTCTTGCGCATTGTAGTAGCCATTATACTTAGAGGTCGTATTGTGATACAGCTTTTTTACAGCCCCTACGTCACTTTTCTTCTTGGTAGTGGAACAGCCAGAGATAAGCAAAAGGCCGAGTATCAAGAATGATATGCTAATTATCTTTTTCAACTTTTTGTATTTGCGATTATACTTAGGCAGAATCTTGGGAAAACGGTCTGCCACCATGAAGTTAATTTACTGGTATTAAACGACTTAGCTGTTTCTGATATTATATCTAAATCGAAATGTTATCTAGTATCTCTCAGATATTAATCCCTGAGGTTTGTACAAAGAAAAAGCAAATGAATGAATAAAGTACGTCTACACTAATATCGACATCTATAAATATGTATAAACAATTGATAACCAATCACATACACTGTACTTAATACTGAAATACATCTTTATCACTACTCTGATAAGAAATGTAGCCAAAAAAAGTGCTTATTAAGCTAGTCGGCAGTAGCTTTGAAGTCGCTACTACGCAAAGCACAAAATCAATGGCAGAATCTGTAGAAAAGAAAAAATCCTTCCAAGAAAAGCTCATGGATAAGTATCGTCTTGTCCTCATAGATGATGACACTTTGGGAGAGGTCCGTACTACGAAGGTTTCGCCACTAGGCATTTTGCTTGGCTCCAGTTTTTTGATCCTACTAGTAGGCCTTTTATCCGCTGCACTGATCTCATTTACACCATTAAGATTCCTTGTCCCAGGCTATGCAGACGTAACTAATAATAGGACTTATATGGAGCTCCTGACTAAGTTATCTGAGATAGAAACCGAGCTAGATAATCAAAGAATCTATACTAATGGGCTTAAAAACATGCTTAATCCTTCCGGCATTTCAGTAGACGATATTGGGCAAAATGGTGGAAATAGTGAAAATTATCTAACAAAAAGCCCAAGTTCGCCATCTTCATCTATGGAATTCTCTCTGGAACATTATTATTTTTGCAGCCCTCTCAAAGGAGAGATCAGTGCCGCATTTGATATAGATAACAAACACTTTGGGGTGGACATTGTCGCAGAGAAAGACAGTCCGGTCAAAAGTATTCTAAATGGTGTTGTAGTCACTTCTGACTGGTCGGTAAAAACCGGCAACACCATCAGCATACAGCATGATAACAACCTCATCTCAGTCTATAAACACAATTCTGTACTACTCAAGAAAATAGGAGAATCCGTCAAAGCCGGAGAAGCCATAGCCATAATAGGGAATACTGGAATTCTTACCAGTGGTCCACATGTACATTTCGAGCTATGGAACAAAGGTATAGCGGTAGATCCTGAAGACTACATTAATTTCAATTGAGCTACCAAAAAAAGTAGCCGACAATAAAATACATTCTGATGTCGAAAAAACTTAATGTTCTTAAAGATGAACATGGGAATTCGCTTAGTCCAGTACTTTCTGAAGACACCAAGAACTTCCTAATAGATATAGATGGCACTATCTGTGATGATATTCCTAACGAAGAACCTGAAAGAATGGTTACCGCCAAGGTATATCCTGATGCTCTAGAAATCTTAAATAAGTGGTACGACGAAGGACACATCATTACCTTCTTTACATCTAGAACAGAGGATCACAGAGAAGTTACCGAAGCGTGGTTAGCAAAACATGGGTTTAAATATCATGGGATGCTTATGGGTAAGCCTCGAGGCGGTAACTATCACTGGATAGATAATCACCTGGTAAAGGCGACCAGATTCAAAGGTAAGTTTACAGACTTGGTAATGGCTAGGAAGAACATCGAAGTCTTCGAAGACTAAGCCTATATTTCTCGTTCCAATATATTCCTAATAGCTTCCACGGGTTGGGGAAAATCAAAGGCAAATCCTTGATCCAACAGTCGGCTAGGCATTACTCTCATGCTGTCGGTGAGTATTTGTGACATTTCGCCTAGTCCCAACTTAAGTGCAAAAGAAGGCACAGGCATAACTAAGCCTACTCCACTTTTAGCCTGCTTGACTGCTTTTATCAGTTCTTTTATTGTCAATGGATCTGGTGCAGTTGCGTTATAGATGCCTGCATAGCTGTCATCCTGCATACTAGTTACTATCATCTTGCATATATCGTCTATATGCACCCAACTGTAATAGGCTGACCCATTCCCAAAGTAACCATATACTCCTAGAGCTGCGGGCTTAAGCATTTCTTTGAGGGCCCCTCCTCTTTTAGACAATACAATACCGATTCTCAATAGTACATTCCGTTTTACCAGCGGGTATATCAGCTCCTGTGTTTCTTCCCAAGTTTTCGTTAGTTCCGCAAGAAAACCAGTTCCGGCACTATCCGTTTCGACTCTGCTCTCAGCTGCCGTATGCCCATAGTACCCAATGGCAGAAGCCCCCACATATACAGCTGGTTTTGTATTTGATTCCTGTATTCCTGCTGCCAAGGCCTCTATACTTTTGGTTCTGCTTTCCAGCAATACTTTCTTTCTAGATGCAGTCCACCTTTTGTCTGCGACGCCTGCTCCTGCAAGATTTATGACGACTGATACGCCTTCCAGAGCGGCAAGGTCCATCGTGCCTGCATTGGTATCCCATCGAAAATATTTGCAACGGCCTTTGTCTTCTTTTTGGGATCTGGAAAGAATATGTATTTGTGTCCCTGGGGGAAGATATTCTGTAAGTCGACTACCGATGAGGCCAGAGCCACCAGCAATGAGGATTTTTGATGCCATAGAAAGTAAACGGACGGCTGGGGGAAGGGTTCATAGTCAAAAGTCATTTACTAATTTTCTAGTTTCTCTATAGAAAGTATCCAATAATAACTATCGTCAGGTTTGGCAACCCAAGTTTTTTCCACTCCAATAGCCTAATTTATTGTATCCTGGTTGGCTCCGGAATTACTTGCCCATTTGTGTTGGATTTTTTCAGTTTAATTTGTCACAACCTCAGCACCAAAGTCTTAGTAATAGCCTTCATTTTATGCGTTTCCACATTTTGTGCTGTAGCATAGTATTTCCATTTACTGACAATTTCTATTATATGATCTATGATTTTATCTGCTGATTTGATGTTCATAGACCGTGCTACTGCAAGCAAGTCGGAACGTGTATGTTCTTTTCTCTTTCCATTGATACTGAGTGCATGTTGGCTTACCCAGTAACTATCTGGTCTGTAAGCATGACATATATCATAGGCGGGTGCCAGTGTCCATTTCATATCCTTGACGAGTCGGAATGAAAAGTTTTTGGTATGGTCGTCACAGTTACGGGCCACAACATTGAAGACCATTCTTCGGAACATCTGCTCCGCTTCCTGATAGTCCAGTAGCAATTGTCGCATGGTCTGAAAGAGTTGTTCATAAGAGTAACTGCCTATCTCATTAAAGTCATAATGCTCGATGGCACACCAAGTCTGTACATGATGTCTGGTACTACCACCCTCTCTATCATATCGCTTAGTCATAAAATGGGCTCTGCCATTTTCTTCCAGCAGTCGGCACGGCATCATATCTATGCCACAGTCTACGGCCATAGTATAGTAAGCCATTTCCACCCTACCATAACCTTGGGTATCTCCGAGTTGTACATCGCTGACACCATCCAGCTTTATGAGCCAGTGATCGAAACCCTGTGGCGCTGTTGTCTGACCTGATCTGACTTCCCCTGTAGTTTCGTTATAGGCTATAACAGCCTTTGGTCTAGCACCCCCTGCAGAGGTTCCTATTTTAAGGATATCGATTACAGCTTGTTCTTCATCAGCACTAAGATCTGTGGCAAATGCTTCTCGTTTTTCTAGCATCTGTCTGGAGATGTCGACAAGGCTATCTATCTCTATAGTGGTACTGGAATTGTTTGCACCGGATGCAGAGGGTTCGAAGTTTAGAGCGCCCATACCTCGAGATCCTATAAAGCAAAGTTGCTCTACAGGATTCATAGAATCTGCTGGACGACCTTGTTGTGCCAGCCAGATATTGATAAGTTGGTTTCCATATTTATCAGGTAACATATCTGCCAATAAACCCGGCAATCCCTTGAAGGTATCGAACTCACTGTTTCTTCCTGGTCTGAGTTCTGGAAAGCTATAAATTTGTGTCCCGTTCGCTATCGGCATTCTTATAGGAGACAGATCCCATCCTCGTTGTAAGAAGTTTGGCTCGTACTCAAAGCTGGCAAGTTGCCTAGTCTCATCCCATGCAACCGCACCGATTCTTATGCCCCATATATTGACGAAGGCTGTATGCATTACCAGATAGACTTAGGTGGTTCTGGAGTTTTCTTTTTTCTAATACGTTGCAGCTTCTCTGCTTGCATCTCAGCCAATGCCAATGGACTGATCTCATTAATCACTTCAAAGCCTTGTAGAACATTAAGCTGATTCAGGACTCTGAGTACTTTTATCAAGGTTGTGATGTTCCCTGCTTCTCCTTTCTCGAGGAGGCTCAAGGTAGATCTGCTTATATCCGCTTCTTTTGCGATTTCAGCTTGTGTCTTCTTTTGTTCTTGTCGTATTGCTCTAATGAATAGACCGATATCCTTTTCTATGCTACTATCACTCTTGTTTGTCCAATTATTGTATGAATTTCCAGTCATTAAGTAGATATATTCACTATTAGGTATTATTTTTCATACAAAATATGACATTTATCATGTATTATCAAATAATGTATCATTTTTCAGTCCTTATAATACAAATTTAGGCTTAAGGTATGTATTTTCATACATTTAGAATCTAATTTACGCCTACCGCTCTGTACTTAATCTTTTACTGCCTTATCATAAGCTGCCTTCCCCCCTACTATAGGAATACTAATCTTAGTACTAGAAAGATCCACTTCTATTTCAGACCCCGGATCTGGCCAGATAGTAAAATCTTTATCACTAGAAAATAGCATCAAGCCTATCTGCTGACCAGCCTTGATAATCTGATCATCAGGTTGCAACTCAAATACGAAATTATACTTCCTGCCTGGCACTAATGGTTCCGATTCTGTAAGTGAGCGGTGATTCTGCGGGTCCGCCCAGCCTCTAGTAATAATGTTGTCAGTAATCTTGGTGCGACGACCCTCATTCCATGGATAAGATATGAGATAGGCAGAAAGATTCACTGCCTCCACATTTGAAGAAAGAGTGATTTCTACTTTTGCGATGCCACTGATATGGACTTCTGATTTCAGTTCAGGTGTCAGATACAGCAAGCGATGATTGGTATATTCTGCTTGCGCTAGGCTCTGTGGCGAAAAGGAGAAGTTATCCACTATAGTCTCCGTCTCTGCTCCTTGATTCCGTGTAGTCGTCAAAGCGCCATAAGAAGGCGCACCAGCTTCTAAGAATAAGTCTACGGGCTGTGCCTCTGGATGTGGGTAGTCTGGATAGGCCGTAGGATCAGATCGTTTGTCGTCTTCTCTTACAATCCAAGACTTAGGCTCATCCTCCACCCCATTTTCTATGCCATGCAGATATCTGGTAAACCATCTGTTCATCATCTTCAGTGGTGGTGGTCCCCCATGTCCTGCCTGATGGTAGAAAATCTGGGCATCTACTCCATTGTTTCTAGCGGCATTGTATATCCTATAGCTGTGCTCCGGCATGACATTCCAGTCATTGAATCCATGTGACATCAACAAGGCCGCATCGAACTTGTCCATTTTATTGAGATAATCTCTGCCAGACCAGAAAGCATTATAGTCCCCACTTACTCTATCCAAGCCTTCGGCCATTTCTGTGTCCCTGACCACTTCATTGTTTCTTGCCCGCTTGTCTTCATCTCCACTATGTACAAAATCATAAAGCACATCTATATCTTCACCCAGATAGCCACCTGGATGTCTTATGAGCCCATGTGAGCGGTAATAATGATAGTAGGAAGTATTGGGCGCAATAGGGATAATGGCTTCCAGTCCTGCTACACCTGTGCAAGCCGCCGCTATAGGAAGCGTCCCATTATAGGAAGTACCTATCATGCCTACTTTACCAGTACTCCAGTAAGCTTCTACCTCTTCGTTTCCGTCCCTTTCTGTGTACCCTTTACGACGTCCGCATAGCCATTCTATGACAGCTTGAGGTGCCAGGGACTCATTCTCTCCACCGATAGTAGGTGCTCCATCTGACAAGCCTGTTCCCGGCGAAGAAGAATGCACAACTATATAACCACGGGGCAACCATTCCTTGATATGCCCTCTAGAAATAGAAGGTCTTTGCCCTGTTCTTTTGATACTTGGTGCAACAGTCCTCTTAGGCGGTGCCTCGCCCAACTCATGTCTGACATCCCAGAAAAAATCGGTTCCAGCAGCTATGCCTGCAAAGTAAGGACTGGTATTATAGACTACCGGTAACTGGAGCCCTTCCGAATCGGTATGTACAGGACGTGTTACATCCACATGCATGCGGTCTTTCTGACCATCTCCATCAGAATCAAAATCTGTTTCTACCCAGAGATCGTGTAAAATCCAATTGTCCGTATCCTTAAAGGCGTCTATGACTTGGGCCTCACCCTCTTTGAATACTGGAACTGTCTTTTCTGAGTTGGATGTCTCTTGTGCCTGAATGTTAGTACTAAGTAGCAAAACAAATAAAAGGCAGGAAATATGGCATAAAGGATTGTTGTGCTTTTTCATGCTCAAAAGATAAATATTTCTGACTTACATCTTACAGAGCCTTCACATAAAAAGTATCACAACCACAGTGACCTGTATCGCCTTTCTGAGCATTGAGCTTCTCAAAGCCATATTTGGTATAAAGCTTATTGGCGACCTTCATTCTTTCTACAGTTTCCAGATAGCACTGCTTGTAGCCTCTGTTTCTGGCTTCATAGAGCAGTAAATCCATCATCTTAGTGCCAAGACCTTTACCTCTGGCTTCAGGATAGTAGTACATTTTCTTAAGCTCGCAGATATCAGATTGACCACCTTGTAGAGGCGCAATACCGGCACCCCCTACGATTTTGTCTTGATCGACGACTACGTAGTAGACAGAATTAGGCTGATTATAGGCAGCATACATATCATCTACCTCAGCATCTTGTATAGAATAGTCTTCTCCGACGCAGTCATAGGTTGTCATTACTGTTCTGATAAGTGTCGCTACGGGCTGGGAATCTGCAGGCTGTATTTCTCTGATTGTCATAATAATCTGGTCAGGATAAAAAAGAAAAAGCGAAACCAGATGGGACCGATTTCGCTTTAAATTTCTCAATTTATTTAAATCAAGAGGCTTTATTATAGTGTTTAGTCTTATACTTCTCCATCTGAGATCTCAGCTTACTAGAAGCAGCGTCAATAGCCATGTCATGTCTCTGGCCACGACCCTCTACAAAGATATCTTTGCCTTTAAGTCGTGCTTGAAGTTTTACTTTCTTGTAAGGATGATTCTTCCCTCTGAAGAAGACTTTGATAGATTCGATAAATGGGTAATTTCTAAAATACTTTTGTAAACTTTCTCTTGCGTACGTCTCGAAGTAGTTGGTTCCTTCTATAACTTCTCCTCTTTCTACTTTAATATCCATATTCCATTTTTAGTTTAGTAATTTTAGTAATACTAAGGGGTTCCTTTGAACTCCTATGGTCAAGTTATAATGATTTATATCAAATCGCAATAGCGAGGAATACAGTAACCTATAGTTATGGTTAGTTATTATATCTTTAGCCTAGAATTTGCTAAGAAATTAATACTGTGGAAGATTTTAGGATAATAAAGAAAATAGCTGTTCAGTGGGGAGACATGGATGCTGCACAACATGTCAATAATGTCATCTACCTCAGATGGGTAGAATCTGCTAGAATAGCCTATTTTATGAGTATCAATAATGGCAAATTATCAAATGATGACAATGTCGGCCCTGTGGTTGCCAAGATAGACTGCAAGTATATCCGTCCTGTAACTTATCCAGACACTGTATTAGTAGGTGTAAATCGCAAAGAGATTCTCGATGACCGTATAGTCTTAGAAACCAAGATTTATAGCGAACAACAAGATAAACTGGTCGCCATCTCCAATCAACAGATCGTCTCCTATGATTTCAAAAGGAGAATGAAAGCGCCTCTACCTCTGAATTGGGTTTATAACGAATAGGAGTAAAAGCCGTCGTAAGGTCTAGGAGACACCTCTACTCTACTAGTCCTAATCTGTGGCGTCCCACAACTCCCTGAATTGTAAATCTCCAAGGCCATAATGCCCAAAAGTCTCACAAAACGACCTAAAAGCTATACCAAAATCACCGTCAGATTCCTCCTTGAGCTGTTCAATGACAGCTTTCAATCCCACCTCTCCATCTAAATCAGGTAACCTCAATAAGTGGGCCTTCAATATCAAACGCGTATACTCGTCAAGCTGAGCTTTCTCTATGTAATCATTGACGATGGAGTAGTCATTCGACTTATAACATACTAAATGGCTGGCAGTTTTATCTGTGGCGTTATTATCCAATCGTACCGCAGATGCAACCAATTCCGTTAATTGAGGCCGATCCATATTTCCAAATCCCTTCCAGTGCATATTCGGTGGCCGCACCCAATACAGCTCCAAAGCCTCATTATACTTTGTCAACCACTGTAGACATTGCCAGTAGTTCACCTGACAAAAGAGATCATATTCAAACCAAAGATAGACCTTAGTTCCCTCCGACAATAACTTCAGTTGTTCCAACTCAGGAACTACCAGCTCATTGTATTTTTCTCTACCTCCTGAATACTTAATAAGGTAGTCAGCCCTATCATTATAGAAATTCTCATCAAGGGTCTCTGAAAGGGGCCCATCCATTAGCACTTCTCTAAAGATAATCTTATGTCCCTCTAGCTCTTTTGGAAACTGCTCTGCAAGAGCATCGCCATTCAGTATATGGATGATTTCTGCGATAGTTATTATAGGATTTTTAAGTACTTTGCTGACAATATACAAAACAAAGTCCCGATAGCTTGAATTACCTCACCTTAGAAAATATCAATAAATCTTTTGGCGAAAAACTGCTTTTCGACGCTATAAATCTAACTATAGCAAAAAGTCAAAAAATCGCCCTCATCGCCAAGAACGGAACAGGCAAAACTACTTTACTCAGAGTAATCGCTGGCGAAGAAGCCCCAGAAGGCGAGCAAGCCAAACTTATCGTAGCAAAAAACATCCGCATTGGTTACCTGAAGCAAGATCCCGACCTCGATGGTTCTGCTTCTGTACTAGAGGCTGCTTTGGACTCTGACAATAAGCAAGTCCGTGCTATCAAAGAACTAGAACTAGCAACCATCATGGACAAGCAAGCTGAAATACAAGCAGCTATAGAAAAAGTAGACAACCTCAAGGCCTGGGATATAGAAGCGAGAATAAAGGAAATCTTGGGCAAACTGAAAGTCGCCAATTTTACTCAGAAAGTAGAAACCCTTTCGGGTGGCCAAAAGAAACGTCTGGCCCTCGCCAAAATTCTCATAGATGAACCAGACTTTCTTATCCTCGATGAGCCGACCAATCACCTCGATCTAGATATGATAGAGTGGCTGGAAGCTTATCTATCCACTCAGAGTCTGACACTATTCATGGTGACTCACGACAGGTATTTCTTAGAACGTGTCTGTAATGAAATCGTAGAGCTCGACGACGGACAGCTCTATACCTACAGAGGGAATTACAGCGACTATCTGGAAAAAAAATCTGCCAGAGTCGCCAATGATAAAGCCAATCTCGAAAAAACCAAGAAGCTCTATAAAAAAGAACTGGCCTGGGTAAGGCGACAACCGCAAGCACGTGGCACTAAAGCAAAGTCCAGAGTAGACAAATTCTACGAGATAGAAAAAAAAGCCAAGAAACAAATCGCTGACGACGAAGTCACAATGCAGATAGATATGGCTAGGCTAGGTGGTAAAATCCTGGAAGCACATAATGTCGGGAAGTCTTTTGGGGATCTTGACATTATAAAGGGGTTCAATTACAAGTTTAAAAAAGGGGAACGTGTAGGACTAGCTGGACCCAATGGTGTCGGCAAGACCACTTTCATAAAACTCCTTACGCAAGAGGTGAAACCAGACACAGGCAAAGTCATCGTCGGAGACACCGTCGTCTTTGGCCATTATACCCAAGACAACAAAACGCTAAACCAAGATCATCGTGTCATAGAAAGCATCAGAGAGATAGCAGAATTTATTCCGCTGAAAAAAGGAAAGAAACTCACCGCAGAGTCTTTGCTAGAAAAGTTCTTATTTCCACGTTCGCACCAGCAAGTCTATGTGTCACAACTCAGCGGCGGAGAAAAGAGGAGACTGCTACTCCTGAGAATACTGATGAAAAACCCTAATTTCCTTATCCTTGATGAGCCCACTAATGACCTAGACATCTTGACTCTAAATGTACTCGAAGATTTCCTACAGTCCTATCCCGGCTGCCTACTTGTCATCTCTCACGACCGTTTCTTTATGGATAAGTTGGTCGATCACCTATTCATCTTAAAAGGTGGAGGCGAATACAAAGATTTTAACGGAAGTTATTCCGAGTACAAACATTCCTTAAGAAACGAAACCAGCAACAAAACAAAGTCTGTCTCCAAAGACTTTCCAGAAACCACCACCGCTACCGAACCTGAACAACGCAAACTCAATTATCACGAGAAAAAAGAATACAGCAATCTGGAAGATGAGATAGCCAAATTAGAAAAGCGTAAAAAAGAAATAGAAAATCTATTTATGGATACCAGTCTAGCTGGGGATAAGATTACGGAACTCTCGCAGGAACTGGGCACTATACAGAAATCGATAGAAGAAAAAGAAGACAGATGGCTGGAGTTGTCTGAGTATGTGTAGTTAAAGATTCAAAAAAATCTGTGTAATCCCCTTCATACATTTCCATGATACTGCATTCCTACTCAAAAGCCGCAAAACGTATCGCACAACTAGACCCTGTGTCTCCAAATTCTAAATCACGGTAAGACTTTTTTCCATCAGCTTCAAAAACAGGTGTAAAATTTGAAGGCCCGCTATGTCCGTATAATTGTGTTCTACAAACAACTTTAGCGTAAGTACTGAATTAGCCATAAACCCTGTTAAGGGCTCCTTTGCCTTCTACCAAGTCATCTGGAACAACCGCATTCACCCCTTCACCATTCCATACAAAAGTTCTAGTCCTACGCATCAGCTCGCCATCCACTTCTATTTCCATGTGGGCATCTACCTTGTCTGGAAGTCTCTTGATTCTGCTCATTCATTATACCGCGTAAGAAAAGCATCCTTGTAGCTGCTAGATATCGAAACCTTTGTATCCCCTATGCTGACATGATTGCCTTCGACATAATCTATTCTATCAAGATTAATTATGTAAGATCGATGGATACGCATATATCGGCTGGTTTCCAGCTTTTCATATTCCGACAGTCTTGCCTTTACAGTATAGACTTTCTCGTGAGTATGGACTCTTACATAATCACCGTAGGCTTCTATTATTGATATACTCCTCAGGGGTAGCTTATATAAGCGCTTGTTTTCTTTTATAGTTATACTATCGGTTGTTGTGGTTCCTGATGACTGCAATTGCCTTTTTACTTTTTCTATAGACTTAAAAAATCGTTGGAACGAAATAGGTTTTACCAAGTAATCAAAGGCATCATATTCAAAAGCATCCACTGCAAATTCTGGATAGGCCGTTGTAAATATGACTAGTGCCTCAGAATCGATACTTTTTAGAAAATCCAGACCTGAAAGTTTTGGCATATTAATATCTAGAAAGATGACATCTACTTTCTCTTGCTCTAGATAAGTTCTTGCCTCTATTGCCGACTTAAATTCTCCCTTTAGTATCAACTCATCTAGTTCATGAATATAATTGGCAATTATCTTTCTTGCCAGCGGCTCATCATCTATGATAATACAGTTATAACTAGGCATCCAGGTCCAAAGTTAGAGTGACATAATACAGCGCTTCCCTTTCATCTATCTTCAGATCATACTTATCTTTGTAAATAAGTGACAATCTTTTCTTTCCATTTTCCAAACCTAGGCCACCTATTTCATGGCTCTTATCTACTACATTGTTTTTGCACAGCAGCTGCAGCTTGCCTTGTTTTATTTCCAGAGCAATATTTATTAAGGGATTTTCTTTGTCACAATGTTTAAAGCAGTTTTCTATAAAAGGCAACAAAATCAGAGGTGCAATTTCTTGCTTCATTACTTCCTCAGGAAAACTAACTGATACTGCTTCTGTCGATTCCAGTCTTAATTTTTCCAACTCGATATAGTTTTCTAAGTATTCCAATTCGCTTTCTAGAGGCACTCTCTGTGCATCGGTTTTGTACAGCATGTACCTTAAGGCATCAGATAACTTTATAATATTGTCCTTGCCTTTATCCACATCCAGAGACATCAGTCCGTAAATATTATTTAGACAGTTAAAAAGAAAGTGCGGGTTCAACTGTGCCTTAAGAAAATTCATCTGGGAATGGTAGTTGTCTTTCTCTATCTGCAATTGATTCTCCTTTATCTCAAACCAATCTGTAGCCAACTTTACAAAAAGAGATACCACCAAATATGCTAGAACAAATTGACCTACCACGTTCTTCGAATAAATCGAATAGAATAAGTAGTCCTTGAAAATAAGGTCTGAAAGGTGGTCAAAAACCAAATAGTGCAGCAGAATACCCATACCCAATAGAGCTATAAACCCTATCAAGTATGTGATATATTTCTTTTTCTCAAAACTGTACGATATCAATTTATAATTCAGCAACACGACAATAAAAAGTGGAATCTGAAATAAAAAAGTATAATAGTAATCTACCTTTCCAGACTCAAAATCAAGCGTAAAAAACCTGAAAAGAACAATGCTCGATAGCAGCCAAAACAATATATGTTCAAGGAAGAAACTTCTGGTCACTGTTCTATTGTCCTCTTTTGTAAATTATGCTTTCAGAGAAATAATCATCCCTTTCCCCATACTTGCCAAAGAAGGATCTCAGGTCCTCAGTACTTGCTGTTAATATCATCTCTTCATCTTCATCTTCTAGAATCTGGTGTTGCATACGAACTACTTTATTCTTTAGGAGTTGTGAAAAATTATCAGCATCTAACAGTTTCAATTCAAGTTTACCCTCAGAAATTTCCACCTTCCCAATGAAATGCGCAGGTATGTTATAGCTTGTCATTGTATTGTAACTCGTCGGGTCTTCTTTGTGGACAAGATCGAAATACAACTGGCCATTTAACTCAGTCAAAGAAATTTTGAATGTAGATTCATACAACGATTTAGCATCAATCACTTCATCGCTTTCAATATATTTAGCATAATAAAAATTGACAGAATCTAATCTGACAAACTTCATGTCATCATGCATAGATTTATAGTCATCTAATGAAGACTGCAAACTTAAGGCAGTTATGGTATGATTAGAATCTATCCTCCCTTCAGCATTTGTGATATACATATATTTTTCATAAATCGGTCGACATACTCTTCCTATACTCATCTCTCTAGGGAAACCCATGTCATCATCAGATACTAATTGCCAGCTGCCAATAATCCTATCATCAGTAATCATGTCATCATAAGTAACTATAGGATTCAGAGAGCGGATACAGCCTGTTGTGCTAATGACCGCAAGAACAAATAAGGTGAATAAGATGTGTTTCATAATGTTATTTTTTTCAAAGATGCCTTGATCAAGAATGATCTGAAAAAAATATAGTTGAATGTGACTATTTCGTCGTTGAACAAAAACATTCCATAGTCCAACCCTAGATATAGAGTTAGTTCTTACCGCACCAGCCAAAAATACTCTGTCTTACATTCTATGCATTCCGCCCGTCTGTGATCTGTAGTCTGATAGGCCAGCTGCATCAGTTCTGAACTAAGCTTCTCTGCAACCTCCTTATCATTAGCATAATCATGCTTTGTAGCCCAGACCTTTCCAGCCTTATCCATACAAATCTTAGCTTCAAAGCGGGTACCATTATCTGGCCTGTCTCTACTAAATAGCTCTGACTCTAAAGAAGTGGCGAGCTGCCGAGGTGGCTTATCATCCTTGTCTCCACTATAGTTTCTTTCCATAAAACCTACAAACTCCCCTTCTTCCAACTTATGGTAAAAGCAATCAGCATTTGCCGGATCTTGCTCAAAGTGGAAATAGAAATTCCCTATTTGTAGTTCTGATTTCATGACGTCTTTAGTTGCCTTACAACCCAGGCCCAAGAATATGTATAAACTAAGAATATAAGTGGTGGACTTGCTCATAGAACTAAAGTACTACTTTTTATTTGTAGACTTAGCTTACTTCCGAGCCGACGGCAAAAGTTGTATCAACTCCTCTTTTACCTTTTCATCGCCGAAAACTTTTTTATGCCAAAAATTAAACAAAAGTCTAGAACGATTAAAAGTCTTTTGCTCTCCACCATTGCCTCAGCTTACATAATCCTACTTCGGCACTGCTACGCAGCAGAGAAACAAA
>CAZKXO010000019.1:0-23892 GCA_964556525.1 uncultured Saprospiraceae bacterium | reverse complement strand
CAGAGCCATATATACCTTTGCAGTAGTAGTGTCAGGAGACTTAAAAGCAGCCTCGGCTTTCTGCAGACTCCTTTCCAGCAATAAAAGTTGGGGATGTGAATCTAGATCTTTGTATTGCGTAAGAGCCTCTTCTATAGTTTCTCTTACCGATTGTTGTTCTGCAAACAGCGGTAGAGTAATAGAAAAATAGAATATAGCTAGTACAATCCGCAATGCTGGTTATATATTAGAACAAACTATAAAAAAATTACTAACCTAAACGTTTCAAGAGATTTTGAGCATGTTCATGGTTGTAATACTCATTCTTGATTATAGTACGAAGTATCTCACTTGCTTGTGCAGTCTTTCCTTCTTGCGCATAAGCGATTGCATCGAACCACATATGTTTTTTCACTCGTGGGTTATGTCCTCCTATTGTCGCAAATACTAAATGTGCTTCCTTAAACTTAGAGGTTTCTGTAAGAGAAATGCCTTTAGCAAGCAGTACATCTAAGTCATACTTGTTTGTTTTGAGATACTCATTGATAAGTGGCAATGCTTTTTCATACTCACCTCCATTGTAATAGGCTTGCATATCTACTAAGTTAGTAGAACCTTCATCACTCTTGCTTGTTAGAGCCAGT
Organism: uncultured Saprospiraceae bacterium; assembly: GCA_964556525.1. Lineage (GTDB taxonomy): Bacteria > Bacteroidota > Bacteroidia > Chitinophagales > Saprospiraceae > RFSX01. Next base: position 23,269 of record CAZKXO010000019.1, on the reverse strand, counting down.
GGTTCTATCATAGCGTATTGCAGATTAGCGGGTCTTCCTTCCATATTGGAATTCAGATTATTGAATACGTATAAAAATGTAGCACTTAGGCCAGCTAAGAGCAAGGCCACTACTATCAGTCTTGTAAAGTTTCTTGGTTTTTCTTGGACTGGGGCTTCCACTGTCACCTTATCCTTTCTTATTCTACTCAGTGTATCCCTCAGTTGTGACTCTACGGCTCCAAATGAAGCAGATTCTTCTAACTCAGCAGAAATGGCTGTATCTAAAGCCAGGTCTTTATCACTTTGCATGAAAGCTTTGAATCTATCGACCTCATCCTGATTCATACCACCCTTCAGGTAATCCTCGATCAATTGAAACTTGTTGTTTTCATTAATTTTCATAACAGTTGATCATATTTAACGTCTTTCTTTATTTTCTCGATAAGCTTTTTCTGGCACTTATATTTTTTCTGTTTTGCAGCATTTTCTGAGCCCAGACCCATCCGAACAGCTATTTCTCTAAGGGAAACCTTGCTAAAAAATAGCTCTAATAGCTCTCTGCACTCAGGTCCCATCTCACCGAGTTTATCTTTATAAAGCTGAAATCGTTCCAATTTAAATATACTCTCTTCAATATCAGCTTCATCTTTTAATGTTCCAATAGCCTCAATTGTAACATTCTTCTTATACTTTTTCTTGGATTCGTTATACCATTTGAACTTGCATACACTTACAAGAAAGGTATAAAATGAGCTACTTAACTGAAAATCAGAACTTTGTGCTTTCTGAAGGATAACGATAAGACTTTCTTGAAAAATTTCCCAAGACTCATCTTTAGAGCCTCCCATATTTCCTATAATGGCCTCAATCTTAGGCAGATAGGTGTCATAAATCTCTGTGATACCCTTAGCATTATTGGTCAGTAAATAGTCTATATACTTATCCCTCATCGGTACTTATACAATATATAGACATTTCAATGTCACTCAAGATCAAAAAGTTATCCATTAGTTTGCAAAATAAGCAGATTTCATGGCTTTTATCACTCTTTGGCCATCCATAGCAGCAGATAATATGCCTCCAGCATAACCAGCACCTTCTCCACAAGGGTACAGACCTTTAACACTAATATGTTCACAAGTTGCAGGGTCTCTAGGTATACGAATAGGGGAACTGGTTCTGCTTTCTAGGGCTACCACATTGGCTTCTGCAGTAAAGTAGCCATTGAGCTTTAGTGAGAAAGCCAATAAACCTTGTTTCAGTCGCTCATATATAAAATCCGGTAAGAGCTCATGCAGGGGTGCTCTATAGATACCTGGGATGTACGAACTATCCACTACATCTATCATATCTTGACCATTTACAAAATCTATAAGGTTTTGGGCAGGTGCTTTTTGTGATCCATCACCATGCTGAAAGATATGTTGCTCTAGTTCTGACTGAAAGTCGACATTGCCAAAGGTACCTTCATAGCCTTTTTGCTGCAGTTCCTCAGTAGAAAGTTGAGTGACAATACCAGAATTTGCAAATGGTGAATCACGTTTGGAAAGACTCATTCCATTGACTACCAGTTCGCCAGGAGCAGTGGCTGCAGGGACAATAAGACCTCCAGGACACATACAGAATGAGAATACACCGACCTTATCTACTTGCGTAACCAATTTGTAAGAAGAGGCTGGTAAGTTCTCTTCTCTTGGTGATTGTTTGTACTGGATCTCATCTATTAATGCCTGCGGATGCTCTATACGAATACCTATTGCAAATGCCTTAGGTTCTATATGCACCTTTCTAGCATCTAGTAGTCTGAAGATATCTCTTGCAGAATGACCTGTCGCTAATACTACTTTATCACACAGCAGTTCCTCTGCTTCATTTACGACTACACCTTTGCAATGCTGGTCCCGGATTATCAAATCTGTAACATGATTTTCGAATCTGACTTCACCACCATTTTTGATTATGGTTTCTCTTATCTTGGCAATAATCTTGGGCAGCTTATTAGAGCCTATATGGGGATGTGCATCTACCAGAATAGATGGGTCGGCACCATGATCGACCAAGATTTTTAAAATCTTAATAATCTTACCTCTCTTTTTTGCTCTGGTATATAGCTTACCATCAGAGTAAGTTCCAGCACCACCTTCACCAAAGCAATAATTGCTGTGCGGATTGACCTCACCAAATTGCTGGATGGCCCTTAAGTCACGACGTCGTGCTTGTACATCTTTTCCTCTGTCTAGCACTATAGGTTTTATTCCTTGTTCCAAACATTCCAAGGCAGCAAAATATCCTGCAGGACCTGCACCTACAATTAGAACCCTATTACTCTCATCAGTTTTCAGATATTCTACGGATAGTTGCTCTGCTTCTGTCAGGACTTGCTCATCTACTCCTATAAGAAGGCGCAATACAAATTTGGGTCTGCCCTTCCTTGCATCTATAGACTTCCGAATTACTTTGATATAGAGTTCTCTATTTCTTTTAAGTTTCAGATGTTTATAGACTTGCTCTTTGATAAAAGCCTCATTATCTATTTTGTCTGGCAGAACCTTTATTTCCAGCTCTTTTATCATAGCTTAGTCTAAGTAAATAGGGTTAGGTAGCGCATGTCAGAAAATTATAATACAATTATAAAACGCTGACTAACAACAAGTTATTTTCACTACAGATCTGTGGACGTTAATTATACATTGGTCGAATATCTAGGCCTAGCTTTATAACAAAATTGTACCTTTGCCTTCAATTTTTCCGAATCCTACCAACAGGAATCTGAGAGAACCTAAACTTACAATAGCTCAATGGATAATACGCAGCGGACAGGAGTTTTATTAATATTATTAGTTCTTGGAGCATACATTTGGTATACTTCTCCATCTGAAGCAGAGATCGCCAGATATAAATTTGTCCAAGATTCCTTGGCTCAAGTAAAGCTCCAAGGGGAGCAAACGCTGGCCACTAAGCCTGTAGAAGAAGCTATAGTTAGTACTACAGATTCTGTCGCCCTTTCCAAACTCAATGCAACTCATGGTCCTTTTGGAGCTGCAATGGTAGGAGAGAACCAAGAAGTAACCATAGAAAACGAGCTCATAAAGCTCACCTTCGGTTCTAAAGGAGGGATTATAAAATCAGCAGAGCTAAAGAAACATTTCAAGATAAGTGAAGACGAAGAAAAAAATCAACACAAGTCCCCACTGGTTCTCCTAGATGATAAAAAAAACAAATTCGAATATCTGATTCCTACTCGAAACAATGGTATTATAAGTACGCAAAAGCTAAACTTTACACCTACAGTTAGTGGTAATACTGTGACCATGACTGCTCAGCTACAAGGTGGACAGAGTATCGTACAGAAATATGTATTACAAGATAGCAGTTATAAAATAGATCATGCCTTACAGTTTAATGGCATGGACCAGCTTGTAGATGTCCAAAACCCAAAACTTAAATTCAGATGGCATAACTACCTGGACAAACTTGAGCTGAATGAAAACTTTGAGAGATATTACTCTACAGTATATTTCAAAGAGAGTGGTGAAAGTTCGGACTACTGTAATTGCAGATCGGATGATCTAGAAGAGGTAGATAAACAGCCTATTGAATGGATATCTCATGTCAATCAATTTTTCAATACTTCAATCGTAGCTAAAAACAAGAAGTTTGAAAACGGCAGGTTTGAGACAATAGCGCTGGAAAAAGAAGATGAAGATCTCAAGCTGATAAAAACAGAAGCAGAAATTCCTCTGGACTTAGTAGCTAATGAGTCTTTGGAATACAGCATATATATAGGGCCCAATGAGTTTAACGACCTCAAGACTTACAACAATGGCCTGGAGGAGATTATCCCATTTGGTCGTTCTATTTTCGGTACCATTAACAGATGGGTAATACGACCAGCATTTAATTTCTTATCAGGCTTTATAGGTAGTAAAGGTGTGGTAATTATAGTGCTCATCTTCATTCTGAAAATGTTGCTCTATCCACTTATGTACAAAATGCTGCATTCGCAAGCAAAGATGGGATTACTAAAACCTAAAATTGCTGGTATCAAAGAGCAGTATCCCGACGACTCTCAGAAAGTGCAGGTAGAGACTATGAAAATGTACAGAGAATATGGTGTGAGTCCACTAGGTGGATGTATGCCTATGATTTTGCAGATGCCTATCTGGTATGCACTCTTCCGTTTTTTCCCTGCCTCTATTACATTCAGACAAGAGTCATTCTTATGGGCAACTGATTTATCATCCTATGATACATTTATAAATCTACCGTTTAGCATACCAGCTTTTGGTTCTCACTTGAGTCTATTTACACTTTTGTGGGCAGTAACAACGATTATCTATTCTTACTATAATATGAGGCACATGGATATGTCAGCCAATCCTGCAATGAAATATATCCAATATTTTATGCCGGTGACTTTCTTGTTTTTCTTTAATACTTATGCCTCAGGACTCACTTGTTATATGTTCTTCAGTAATGTGTTCAATATTGCTCAGACTGTCATAACAAAGAAGTTTGTATTCAAAGATGAGAGATTGCAAAAGGAGCTGGACGATCATAAAGCCAAACCCAAAAAAGCTGGAGGCTTTGGATCCAGATTGGAAGAAGCCATGAAGCAACAACAAGCATTGGCTAAGAAGCGGACTAACGAACAAAATAAAAAGAAGAAAAGGAAGTAAATTTCCTGTTTCCCTTACTTAGGTTTCCAGATTAATACTAATTTGCTTCTATGTCTGATTACATAGGTGTACTCGGTTCTGGATCATTTGGTACTGCAATAGCAAGATTACTATCCAAAAACAATAAGGTTCTGCTTTATACCAGAAGAGATAGCATAATGGATGCAATAAATGAACAGCACTTCATCAAAGGGTACCCGCTATCAGACAACATAACGGCAACTAAAAGTATCCAAGAAGTTGCTGAAAAATGTCATTTAATATTTCCAATTATTCCTTCTCAATTTCTGAGACAAGTTGCGAAAGAAATATCTCCTTATGTAGGTCCTGGTCACATCATGATACATGGTACCAAAGGCCTAGATGTATCACAGGCATATGATTCTGCGACAACAATCAAAGAAATAAGGAACTCCGTTTTTACGATGTGTGAAGTCATAAAGCAGGAGACCAGTGTAATAAGAACGGGAGCATTGGCAGGACCTAACTTGGCTAAAGAAATATTAGAAGGACAACCTGCAGCTACAGTCATAGCATCTGACTTTGACGAAGTCATAGAAATGGGTAAGGCAGCACTGGCCAATAAGCAATTTATAGTCTATGGTTCACACAGTCTGAAAGGATTAGAATTGGCTGGAGCACTTAAGAATGCAATAGCTATTGCCTCAGGACTCATGAATGGCATAGGCTTTGGTCACAACATGCAGGCCTTACTAATCACTAGAGGACTCAGAGAGATGATCCACATTGCCAAAGCTGTAGGTGCTGAGGTAAATGCCTTTCTAGGTACTGCTGGTATTGGGGACCTTATCGCTACAGCCATCAGTTCCAATAGTAGAAACTATACTTTCGGCATGCATCTGGCCAATGGAAAAACTGTTGCAGAAATAGGTGAAATCATGGACGAAATAGCAGAAGGGTACAGAACTATAAGGTTTGCATATAAAATAGTCACCGCCGCAGATCTCGATGCCCCTATCATCAAGACTTTGTACAGTGTGGTCTATGAAGAAAAGCCTATAAAAAAGGCACTTATAGAGCTGATATACAATCCACTCACCGATGATGTAGACTTTATCTAAAGCCTCTTCACCTTAGTGCAGGTACAGTGCACGATTACTAACATATTGGGGATAAATTATACAGTGGAGTAAAACTAAATTACTCATATTTACATTTTTTTTAATTTGTTCTAACCAATATTATGGCCAATTTTAAAATTCAACATGAGACGCAGGATCTTGAAATCCTTACTTACATAGAGAGTCAGGTCGGCAAAGGCGAAGACTTTAATAAGGTTATAGAACAAATATTATCAGTAGGAGTCGCTGTTCTGCAGAGGGTCCAAACTTCCAGGGACGTAGAATTTGTAAAGAAGGAAGCAGAAAAATTAACTGACTCATTTACCAGTACAGTAGCCAAATTAGAACTAGAAATTTCACAAAAAGTAGAAGCACAAATCAGTGCCCTCTTCAATCCTGATCTAGAAGACTCCTACACTAAAAAATTTGGCAGCTTTCTTAATCAAAACCTTGATGTCTTTAGAAAAGATATAAAGCAAGATATATCAGGAGCCAAAGAAATGTCCACCCTTCTCATAAAGAGAACCAGCGAGCTCAATGAGCAGAAGATGACTAAAATAGAAACAGGAATAAAAAGTGCGGAAGCCAATTTTAATCCAGAGTTAGAGAGTTCATATTTCGGTAAAATTAAATCTATTGTTACTGATGTCAATGATAACTTACAGAAGCAACTAGACGATCAAAAAATAGGCAGCTTCGCACACAGACTCAAGGAAGATGCTTCTAGTCTCTTTGGGGAAGAATCACCTATCATAAAAACCATAGAAGAAATCATAGAATCAAAAACCAGAGAGTTCAATGAAAATATAGTTAAGTTAAGAGAGGAGATCGCCAAAGAACAAGGAAAGGATGAAGGTGCACAAGAGATTATAGAAAAATCTGCAATGAAAGGCAGAACCTTCGAATCTATTCTCTTAGAAGACTTAGAAAATATCGCCAAAACCTTTGGCGACATGGTAGACTACACAGGAGATGTTGCAGCAGAAGGCACCCAGAGTAAAAAAGGTGATTTCATATACACCTTGAATACTGGACAAAAAATTATTATAGAAGCAAAAGACAGAGCACTCGGACTTAAGCCTTCTATCAAGTATCTTAATGAAACTATGGGTACAAGAGGCATTCCGTTTTCTATTATTGTATTTAAGCACCAAGACCAGCTACCAAGACAGACGGGCAGTTTTAACTTTTACGAAGACAATAAGGTATTCACTTGTAGAGAGTATTTAAGATTTGCCATTCAATGGTGCCGCATCTACATGAATAAAGCAGAAAACAAACTCGTAGATGGCATAAATGAAACCCTAGTCATCCAGCGTATAGAGGATATCAAAATGAGATTCAAAGAAATTGCAAATCTAAAAACCAAGCTCTCTCAGATGGTCAACTCTGTAAACTCTAACTCTGATTCCATAAGAACCATCATAGACAAACTCAAAGATGACGTATTCGTATATCTTAATGATGTAGAAAATGAATTTATCAAATCCGAATCCATTACTGACGTATATGATTTAGGCCAAGGTAATCCCATTCCCATTTCTAAAAAAGTATCTGAGTACCAGAGCAAGAGCAGTTCTGACGACCTATTATTCTAGCATAAAAAAAAGGAAGCCAACTCAGAGCTGACTTCCTTCGATTTAATTGAGGTTTATTTTTATTACTACTTTGTAATTGCTACTTTCTTAACTACAACGAGCTTATCTATAATAATTTCTAAAGTGTAGATGCCTTGCGTAATATTTGTGACGTCCACATTGTATGCTTTATAACCTTTCTCTATACCTAGGTCGTATACTAGATTACTTGCAACTTTTCTTCCTAAATTATCATGTAGATTAATCTGAATCTCAGCTGCAGTCAATGGAAGTTGTATCCCTATATTCAGCTCTTCAGATGCAGGGTTAGGAAAGACATCTACTGTAGTCTGGGAAGTAGTTCTAGTGTCCTCAAGATTATTAATAGAAATAATTTTTGAAAAACTGAACCTACCATCAAAGTCATATTGCTTAATTCTATAATAGTTGATTTTCGCTTCGACCTTATTATCCGTGAGCTCATAATGTAATTCACCTTGATAAGTTCCAAATTCAGATCTTATGGTTCCTAATCCTTTGAATTCTGAACTAAGATCATCAGCATGCTGTAATTCATAGAAGTCTACATTCTTTTCTGAGGCAATTTTCCATTCTACATAGTTGTAATCTTCTCGAGCCTCACCATTCACTGATAACCAAGTAACAGGTAGTCCAGCATTAAGAACTCCCAAATCTACACCTTGCACGTGCTCTCCTGCATTAACTCTAAATGTAGCAGTGGTATTAGGACCATTACTATCATCTACATCACTATCCATTCCTTCATCTGATCCTTCATTTGCAACTGTGATAGACAAGTCTTCAGTCAATATGAATTGTACATAGTAATCACCTTCAGGTAGAAGATCGAGCAAATAACGTCCTTCTTCATTAGTAAGGTCAAAAGCTGCCATTTCTCCATCAGCATTTATTGCTTGTACCATTATGCCTTCTATACCCTCTTCATCCACTTCTCTAAGTCCATTTAAATTTGCATCTAACCACACAAAATCACCTATACTGCCTGCTGGAACAAAACCTGCTCCAATGTCACATCTTTCATCTCCAGACTCCACGGTGAACGGATCTGTAGTACCGATACCGAAACGGCCTGTGATATCACTATCTCTGGTCTCATCAAATCCACTATTAGGCTGAGTTCTAACCAATCTGTCTGGAGGATTATTAAACTGAAGGTAGTACTCACCAGGTGCTACACAGAACTTATAAAAACCATCATCAGAAGCTGTACCAGGTTTGTGACCCGAAAACTGAGACGCAACCATTATCCATCTGTTAGCAATATTTCTAAATAGCTCGACTTCCATTCCATTAATTCCATTTTCATTGTTGTCAGCTATTCCATCTTCATTGAAATCAAGCCATATAAGCTCACCAACTGGAACACATTCAAAGATTCCGTAATCAATACTTAAATCTATTTCACCTGGAGAAAGAGTAAATACAGCCGTAGTACCATCACCATTACTGTCATCTACATCACTATCTGTTTCAGAATTACCAGCACTATTTGGAGTCGTGCTTGTAAAACCATCAGGGGTAATAAAGGTGAGATAGTAATCTCCATCCGGAACATTATCAAAGAAGTACATTCCACCATTATCTGTAAACTGGATTCTTACAAGATTTCCAAGATTATTGTACAGTTCTACTCTTACATCTGGTACTCCTGGTTCTCCCGGATCTTGGGCCCCATTACCATTTATATCTTCAAATACAAGATTACCTAGACCACCTCCACATACTGGCTCGACTAGTGTAACCGTCTCTGAAGTGGTACAGTTTTGAGAATCTGATACCAAAATGTCAAAAGTACCTGCACCTAGATTAGTGAAAACACTTGCTGATTGGAATGTGACTCCTCCATCTACACTGTAACTATATGGTGGTGTTCCTCCAGAAAGATTGATAGAAATTATTCCACCCGGAGAGACACAAGAAGGGTCCGTAACTATGGAGCTATAGACTAAAGGAACTGGTCCTAAAACTTCTTCTGTACTCATAACTGTGCAATTGTCAGCACCTCTGACTACAACGGAATAAATGCCAGCAGAAAGATTAGGAATCACATTGGCTGTACTAAAAGTAAGGCCTCCATCTATGCTATACATAAATGGCGCCGCGCCGCCAGAAGTCGTAACCGATATAGAACCATTGTCTCTGTCACAGTCTGTATCAGGAACTGTATTAAAGTTAGCAGTAAACAACATAGGGCCATCTATAGTCTCAAATTCTGTATCGATACAACCGTTAGCATCTTGGACAACGATATCGTAATTACCAGCACCTAAACCTGTAAAAATATTACTCATTCCAAAAGTAGATCCACCATCTATACTATATGAGAGCGGTGCTGTACCTCCAGAAGCACTTATGTTTATAGTACCATTATCTATTTCGCAATCGGTATCTTCAGTCGTGTCTAGATCGTCTATAGTTATGGCTACTGGCCCTGATAAAGTAACCGAAGTACTTGCAGAACATCCCAGAGCTCCTTGTACTGTAATTCCATAAGTGCCTTCAGCCAGTCCACTAAAGACATTACTAGGACCGAAATTAAGTCCAGAATCTATGCTGTACATAAGTGGTGCTGTTCCTCCTGATGCAGTTATTGTAATTGTTCCATTATCTATTAAACAATCAGTGTCGTCTACTAAAACTACATCATCAATTGTAGGCAGTACAGCTCCAGTTAATGTGGCCATACTCATTGCAGTACAACCTAAAGCATCTTCGACTATAATGCTATAAGTTCCTTGTGCTAGTCCACTAAACATACTACTTGCAACAAAGGTGAGTCCTCCATCTATACTATACATTAGTGGCGAAGTGCCTCCCCCTGCAGTTATCGTTAGTGAGCCGTTCTCTGCAGCACAAGAACTATTGTCCACACTTACCACATCAGAGATTGCAACAGTATTACTAAAAGTCAATGTGGTCATACTAGAAACAGTACATCCAAAATCATCTTGGACCACTATATTGTAGTTGCCAGCACCAAGTGCTGTAAACATATTACTCACTTGAAAAGTCAAACCACCATCTATACTGTAGTTCAAAGGAGCTTCTCCTCCGCTGGCGGTGATATTGATAGCACCGTTGTCACCAGTGCAAGAAGTATCATCAGTTGCTGCTACATTATCTAAGGAAATGGCAGCTGCTACAACAATTTCCAAATCACTTTCTCCTGTACAAAGCATAGCATCTGTCACAGTAACTGAGTAGGTTGTTGTGGTTGTAGGACTTACAACTATGCAGTCAGTTATTGCTGCATTGTCCCATTGATATGTATAAGGAGCAGTCCCTCCGCTGATGCTGCTTGCACAAATAGTTACCATGTCGCCTTGACACAAATCAGTAGTTGCACTGCTTACCGTAGGTGTTATAGTCGGACAAGCACAAGGACAACAACCGCTTATTACATCTACATCTCCAAAAAATCCTTTCTGCTGACTAGTAGGAGTTCTGGCCAAGTCCACAAGAACTGAGTTCTCAGGTCTTCCACCTGCGGTTGGCAGGTACTGAATACCGTAAAGACATCCTGTTACTGAACAGTTGGCTCCTGTAAGTGCATCTCCTATGGAAACAATAAAGCTCTCATCGTCTGCAACACAGCCTCCACCATCTATACCAGCATAGCCGAAATCCACTCCTCCAAGAGAATTCTTTCCATCTGAAAGCCCACCTATTTCATACTGGAAAGTTGTATTTCCAGGAGGTGGGTTATTCACTAAACCCCAATTTGTAGTCGATCCATCGTATCTAAGTAAACGAGATTGATGGGCGACAGTACGAGGAAAATCATAATCATATCCAGCTTCTGCTAGTAGCATTATAGTACCAGCATCATTAAATTCAATATCAAATACAGGCATGCTATAGTTTTGCGTAGCTTCTATCCCTCCTGTTTCCAGCTCACTGATAAAAGGCATACTTACCTCCAAAATATCTGTTGCAGGCACAAAATCACATGTAACAGGGTCTATCTGTACAGACCTGATTTCATTTCTTTGTCCTGTGTTAGAAAGGTCATTTGCCCAGACAGAATAGTATAATCTGTTGTCTGCAGGATTTAATGCCATACCTCCTATTACTTCACCTATAGGTGCTAGTCCAGGTATTCCATCATCAGGCATCAGCGGATCAAAAGAAGATAACAAGGTACCAGTAGTAGAATATCTGTATATCGTTCCATCTTCCATGTTGGCAACAAAAAGCTGGGTACAATTCTGATCATATTCTATCTGCCCTATACCTGTAGATCCGGGTAGAGTTGCTATAACAGTCGGGGCACCAGTAACGCCATCTATGGCAATAAGATTAGCAGATGTAACTGGTAATATTAGATTAAATAATGATGAAACTCCAGTGTAGATGTTATTGTTTTCATCCAATGCTACAGCATACACAGGACCACCTAATTCTGCAGTTGTCCATGTGAAGGCTTGACCTTGTAACTGTGGTGACACATCTTGAAAAAACTGACCAGCATTGTATAAAGTATTGAGTGGTTGTATTCTGTCTATAGCCAAAGTTATATCATTGCCACCACTTGGCTGACAAGTATAGATTGCATCTCCGACTTGCAACAATGGACCATCGTTACAACCCACATATCTGTTTCCTATATTAGTAGAACAAGACATATCCGTATTTCTTACTCTTACTGAGTAGGTCTGGGAACTTAGATCAGGAAAGATACCAGAACTCTGGTAAGTAAGCCCATTATCTATACTGTACTCGTACATGCCACTCCCTCCAGTTGCAACTATCTCTATACCTCCTGTACCAAGAGGGTCACATAAATTGTCACTTAGTGTATTAACCACAGCAGTCAAAGGTGGTTGTTCGGCACCACTTACTGTATAGCAAACTTCGATCTCCACAGCATCTACCTCAGGCATACCAATGCTAGTCGCAGAAGTATTTTCTAAAGTCATCAATAGACCAAGACGTAAGTCATTTATAAGTTCTGGTGTTAATGTCACTCCCCATCCACCTGGTGGATCATACCTGAAAGTCTCGAAACCGGTAGTATTATTTTGCCAAGGAATAGGCTCAGCAGCATTCACCGGTGAAGGTAAGAAGTTACCATATCTAAGGTGAATAGTTTCATCTACTACAGAACCAGCAATTTCATTGTTTCTTCTCGTTACCAAGAAGGCTACGTTATCTATAGTAGCATTACAAGGAACTGTTACTCCGAAATCCCATGAAGAAAGTACAGAAGTAGATTCTCCAGGGTCTAGAGGTGTGAAACCAAGAATCTGTGCACCAGATCCATCCGGAGCACCTAAAACATTATTTTCTAATGTCCACACTGCAGTGTTATTCAGTCCAAGAACACCAGCATCACTTGCAAAGCCAGTAACACATTGACCAGAAACAAAACTTGGTAGAATAAACAATAGCAGGTAGAAAAAGTATTTATATGTCTTCATGACTTTATAAATCTGAGTTTGGATCAATAAAAATGAAATGTCTAAGCATAGACAGTCTACCACCATTATGGGGGCTTGCTTACTGCGAGGGGATGAGTAAATACAAAAATAACATATTAAATATTATAATAATGTGTTATCTTCTATTTTTTAGTAATTTAAGTCAAAATCATACAGTTTGACTAGTTTCAATGTCCAACATTTCGATATTAGACCAAAAAAAGCACTGATTTGCTAGTGATTTTGTTCCTATCTTCAACCCAAATTCCTAAATGACTCTAGACTTACAAGACATATTTCCAGATACTCAAGGACAGGATGAGAAATCAGTGAGAGCCCTTTTTAGAGCTTTGAAAAATAATTTTGATGCAAACTCCTTCGAGTATTTTAGATTCAAAAAATCATTAAGTGCCCTGAAGAAGTTAGAGATGGATCCACATACCAGTTACCAATCTGCTTTTGCTACTGCAGCAACAATGGGGCTTACTAAGGATAAACTCCTACAATCTGCTAATAAATACCTCTATGTACTAGAGCAAGAACGAGAGTCTTTTGCTGCAGCACTACTCAGCCGAAAGAAAACCAAAATAGACGGTAAGAAAACCCAAGTAGCTGATTATCAGAGAAAAATAGAAGAGCACAAAGCAAAAATCCTAGAGCTTCAGCGAGAAATAGAAATATTCCAAAGTCGTATAGACAATGTAGATAGTGATGTAGAAGCAGCTACTTCTCAGATGGAGGGAACAAAAGATAGGTTTTTAGGTGTATATAATACTATAGAGAAATCCATAAAAGCTGATATAGAAACAATTAATAAGTACTTATAAGAAATTAATAAATGGCGAAGCAAAATCAAGGAAGATCATTTTGGGGTAATCCAGAAGGCAAGACGGGTGCAATATTCCTTTTCCTCGTAGTGGGATTGCTGGCTTACCTAGGCATTACTATGGGAGGAGCAATCTTAGGTTTCCTAGGAGGTCTGGTAGGAAAGGTTGTAATGTTCGGTGTATTGGCTGTAATTATTATGACTGCCTTAGATAGTAGAAGCAGAAACCTTATTGGATACATGTGGCAAAGCCTTATGAGAAAGATTACAGGCATCTTTGTGACCATAGATCCGATGGGTATCCTTAAGAACTATATTTCTGACTTAGAGTCCAATCTTAAGAAGATGGGTAAACAAATAGGTAATCTGAAAGGACAGATGAGAAACCTTAAGACCCAACTAGCCAACAACAATAAGGAAATAGAGCAAAATCTGGCCATCGCAAGAAAAGCAAAGCAAGTTGGTAACGAAAAGCAACTTGTCCTTTCAACTAGAAAGGCAGCTAGACTCAAAGAAACCAACGCCAAGTACGTCTCTCTTCATAATAAACTTGCTGTTCTATATAGAGTACTTACCAAAATGTATTCTAACTCTGAGATATTACTAGAAGACACCAAAGACCAGGTAAGAGTCAAAGAACAAGAAAGAAAAGCTATCAGAGCTTCTCACTCAGCAATGCGTTCGGCTATGAGCATTATCAAAGGAGATCCTGATAAGCGGGCCATGTTTGACCAAGCTATGCAAGGTATAGCCGATGATGTAGCTAACAAAGTCGGCGAGATGGAACAATTCATGGAGTTGTCCTCAGACTTTATGGCTTCGATAGATTTACAAGAGGGTATCTTCGAGGAGAAAGGAATGAGAATGTTGGAAGAGTATGAAAAGAAAAGTACGCTTCTGTTATTAGGAGGAAAAGAACAATCTGAAGAAGTTCTAGACTTGAATGAACCAAGAAAAGAAGTACAATACCGTACTAAAGAAGGCGATTCAGAATACGGCGATTTCTTCGACTAAGTAAGCACTACTTTTTACTCAGTTTCCTTCCATTTTAGTGTTGGATAAATTTCTGTGGCATCTATGGGCTATCGACTGTCTACCCTATTCCTATTTATACTTATACTAGGGGCTTGCAAAAGCGAGCTTAACGAAAAAGCTCTTTCTTCCTCGTCTACTTATAAGAAGTTAAGTGGTAAGACAATGGGCACTTTCTATAATTTGACCTTTGAAGAAACTGGTAATAGTGTTACCAAAGAAGAAATTGACTCCCTCTTAGTAGCAATAAATCAGTCGGTTTCTACCTACATTCATAATTCTACCATATCTCTTATCAATAGAGAAAATGAGATGACCGAAAAGTTATCGCTGATAATAAATGGTGAATTTGCTGAGTTTCACGCAATAGAACTGCCCATCGACTCCCATTTTATCAATAACTATAAAATATCGCAGCGTATCTTTCTTGAGTCAGATGGTGCTTTTGAGCCTTCTATTATGCCTCTAGTAAACTTTTGGGGCTTTGGTTATACACCTAAAAAGGCTGTTGTAGAGGCAGACTCGCAAAAAGTTGCAAAAATTCTGGAACTCGTAGGATTTAATAAATTTAATTTGGAAGAAAACGGTGCTAGCATGAGAATTATAAAGCTACCTGATTCAGAATTAGATTTTAGTGGTGTTGCAAAAGGCTATGCTGTCGATTTATTAGCTGATTATTTAAAATCGAAAAGCATAGTAAATCTGATGGTGGATATAGGAGGTGAAGTATATACAGCAGGTCAAAGTCCTAAAAGAAGCCCATGGAAAATTGGACTCAATACACCAAAGGAAGATGCTGGATTATATGACATCAAACACATAATTAAGCTGGAAGGGAAAGCGTTAGCTTCTTCAGGAAACTATAGGAACTTCCATTTAGTAGGTGATAAAAAATATGGTCACTCTATAAATCCTGAAACTGGCTATCCAGAATTCAATGATTTACTGGCTGTTTCTGTTGTTGCAGCTACTTGTGCAGAAGCTGATGCAGTAGCGACAGCAGCAATGGTTTTAGGCTTAGAAAGAGCTTATAACTACATAGATGCATATCATAATTTGGAGGCCTGTTTTTTCTTTAGTGACTCGGATGGCAACATTCAATCGAGATTTACTGATGGAATGTCTAAACTTGACATTAATCAGTGAAACTTAACTGATCTTGCTTAGGTTATGAGAACTTAGTAAGTACATTTGCGCTCTGATTTTTACAGAAAATTTTAAACTTCCTATTCAAAGTTGAGACTCACTAATTACAGAAGTAATCTATTTTATTGTACCCTACTAGTAGTAACTTTATTAGTTGCTAATACGGCTGGCTATGGGCAAGATAAGACCGTAGTTGTAGGTAAAGTATATGATGCCAATACAAACGAGCCATTACCTTTTGTGGGTGTAACATTCAAAGGGACATATGTAGGTGCATCTACGGATCTTGATGGACAATACAAAATCACTACAAAAAACCCTTCAGATACTTTGATGGCAACTTTTGTAGGCTACACATCCGTTTTCAAAGTAATTTCACAAGAGAAAAGACAACGTATAGACTTCTATTTGGAAGAGGAAGGAGTGGTAGGTGATGAAATTACTATCCTCGGTAAAAAACAACGATACCGGAAAAAGAACAATCCTGCCGTAGAACTTATCAATAAAGTCATAGCTAATAAAGACAAGAACAAGCTAGAATCGCAGGCACACTACAATTTTGACAAACATGAAAAAATAGAAATTGACCTCAACAATATCTCTGATGAATTCAAAGAAAGAAAGCAGTTTAAAAACTTTGATTTCCTTTGGAACTACTTAGACACTTCTGAAATCAATGGTCGCACCTATCTGCCTCTGTTCATGAGAGAAGTCCTGTCCTCTGTTCATTATCAGAAGGATCCAAAAATTGAAAAGGAGAGAAGAGAGGCTGTGAAGATGACCAAGTTTGACGATGCCATAGATTTACATACTATTACAGGTGCCATAGACCTATTGTATGACGAAGTGGACATCTATCAAAATAATGTAAACATTCTCGATAATGATTTTCTTAGCCCGCTAGCACCATGGGGAAACAATTACTATAGGTATTATATAATAGACACAACTGTAGTCAATAATCAGAGTGCTATTCATATGTCATTCATTCCAAGAAATAAAACTTTTATCGGTTTTACTGGTGATCTGTACATTTCTAATAATGACAGATATACAGTACTGAAAGCCGTGCTTGGTGTTACTAAAGACATCAGTCTCAATTTTGTTAGAGACATCAAAGTGGTCCAGGAGTTTAGGGAGCAAGACAATGTCTTTATTATGGATAGAGACGAACTGACCCTAGACATTGCCCTAGCAGAAGGAGGTGTAGGCGTCTACGCAAAGCGAACCAATATTCTTAAAAATTTCGATTTTGACAAACCCGCACCAGACAAACTAAGTGGGCTGGGAAGTATTGTAGAAGCCAAGGATGCCTATAATAAAGATGACAGTTATTGGCAGCAAAACAGATTGGAGGAACTTACCGAAAAGGAGAATGGCATCTACAATATGGTAGATACATTGGTCACAGTACCTACATATAAGCGTTTTGTACTGGCAACTAAAATCGTTGCTACTGGTTACATTCCAGCTGGACATGTCGACATAGGGGACCTTGGTGCATTTATTAGTAGAAATGATGTCGAAGGATGGAGATTTAGGTTTGGTGGAGAAACTTCTCATAAACATTCTCAGAAATATAAAATAGAAAGTTATTTGGCCTATGGGCTAAGAGATAAGAGATTAAAATATCAAGGTGCTTTTACTTATTCCCTGACTGATGACTGGCGTCAAAATCCTAAAAATTTATTGACTGCCAGTTATACGCATGATGTTATTTTTCCGGGATTACAGTTAGAGTTTCTGGAGGCTGATAATTTTCTGACTTCCATCCGGAGAGGAAGGGCTGACCAGATGATGTTCATGGATAAGTATACGTTGGATTATTTCAATGATACAGATTTTGGTTTTTATAAGCTCGGCTTAGAAAACATTAAGAGAACACCGCATGAGGCTGGAACACTTAACTTCTTAGCAGAACGTAATGGAGAAATGGCAATAATTCCTGATGTGCAAACCATGGAACTTAGTTTTTCTGCAGAGTATTCTCCTAATGCTACTTTTTTACAAGGTAGAAAAAAACGTGTACCTGTCGTAGACAATGTACCTAGACTCCAACTCAGTTACAAAGGAGCAGTAAAAGGTGTTCTGGGTGGTGATTTTAATTATCACAAAGTTGCATTGATACTTAAGAAAAGAATTCCTCTTTCTATAGTAGGTCGATCTCTGACCGATCTAGAAATTGGGAAAGTGTGGGCAGAAGATGACTTACCCTACATCTTGTTGTACATACCTAGAGCTAACCAGTCTTATTCCTTCCAACCTTACTCATTTAACACAATGAACTTTCTGGAGTTTGCCACTGATCAATATGTTAGATTTACCTGGCAACACTTTTTTGATGGTTATCTAATAAACAGAATACCGCTTATAAGAAAACTTAACTTAAAAGAAATCATTCACGCTAAAGTCGTATGGGGTTCCCTCAGTGACAAGCATAATCCAAATACTAATTCTGAGCTCATACAGTTTTCCAATAATGCAGATGGTGAATCATTCACGTATCCACTGCAGTCCAATATGCCTTATTTAGAATATGGCTTTGGAATTTATAATGTATTCAGATTCTTGAGATTTGATTTGGTCAAGCGGGCCAATTATTTAGACCACCCAAATGTAGAAAGCTTATGGGGAATAGATGGACTAGGACTAAGAATAAGAATGAAGGTTGAGTTTTAATAACTACTTGAACTTACGACTTGGCGACCAAGCCATTTTTCTTTCCTTGTTCTAACATATACTGAAATGCAGCACCATAATCATTGGCGATTTCACCATCTAAGATAGCCTCTCTGATACTGTCTTTGATTACACCTACTTCCCTACTAGGTTGTAGCCCAAAGGTTTTCATAATTATCTCACCAGTAATCGGCGGTTGCCAATTTCTTATTTTGTCACTCTCTTCTACTTCCTGGAGTTTTAGCTTGACCCTTTCATAATTCTCTTTTATACGCTTTACTTTAGCCTCATTCTTAGAAGTAATATCAGCTTTGCACAACATCATCAGATCATCTATGTCATCACCTGCATCAAACAATAAGCGGCGCATAGCAGAATCCGTAATATCGTCCTTAGTTAATGAGATAGGTCGCAGATGCAGTCTTACCAATTTCTGGACATATTTCATCTTGTGATCTAATGGTAACTTCAGTCTCTTAAATATCTTTGGCACCCAATTGGCACCGACGACTTCGTGTCCATGAAAAGTCCAACCATGCTCTGCAGAAAATCTCTTGGTTGGTGGCTTGGCAATATCATGCAGGATAGCTGCCCAACGTAGCCATAAGTCTTCAGTATCTTGAGAAAGATTCTCCAGCACCTTTAAGGTATGCAAGTAATTATCCTTATGACCTTTTCCTTGCCTAAACTCGACACCTCTTAGTCTCTCGAACTCTGGCAGTATGTATTCCAGCAGGCCTGCTTCAGAAAGCAAGTCTATACCAATGGAAGGAATAGGGGAAACGATAATCTTATTCAGCTCTGTGATTATGCGTTCCTTAGAAATTATCTTGATGCGATCTTTATTTTCTTTAATGCCTCGAAAGGTAATCGGATCTATATCGTAGTCCAATTGGGATGCAAAGCGTATAGCTCTCATCATTCTCAGAGGATCATCAGAAAAGGTTTTTCCTGGTTCTAATGGCGTTCTAACACAACGATTAGTGATATCTTTCACTCCTCCGAAAGGATCTACTAACTCTCCAAAATTACTTTCATTGAGAGAGACAGCCATCGCATTTATAGTAAAGTCTCTTCTGTTTTGGTCATCTTCCAAGGAACCTGGGGCCACAGCAGGTTTGCGAGAATCAGAGCTGTATGATTCTTTTCTTGCTCCTACAAACTCTACCTCCAGGTCGCCATGCTTAAGCATCGCAGTTCCAAATCTTTTGAATACGGTAATAGCTCCTTTCTTTCCCAGCTTTTCAGATACGGCAGTCGCCAATCGGATCCCATCACCCACACAGACGATATCCATGTCCTTGGTAGGTCTGTTTATCAATCTGTCTCTGACAAAACCACCGACAGTATAGGTGGGATAACCTAAGTCGTCTCCTACACTACCTATTAATTTTGCGATAGGCAATTCATCTTCATAAAAGAAAAACTCCATAAGGTCAGACTGAGGCTAGTTCTTGGGAAGTATAATGCTCATACAACTCGTCCATGATCTCGTGCAGAATTTTAGGATCATATTCAGTAACCAGTCTCGATCTGAAATACTTTACATTTCGGAGTCCCCTAAAGTAGTTGGTATAATGACGGCGCATCTCGACGACACCGAGTCTTTCACCTTTCCATTCCAAAGATCTGTCTAGATGCTCTTTGGCGGCGTCGACACGTTCTTTCAGTGTGGGTGGCGCTATAATAACCCCTCCCTCCATATAAGCTTTGAGCTCTCTGAAAATCCATGGATTACCTATACTCGCTCTGCCTATCATGATTCCATCTACGCCATATCTGTTTTTATATTCTACGGCTTTCTCAGGACCGTCTATATCCCCATTTCCGAAGATTGGAATGTGCATACGAGGATTCTCTTTTATTCTTCCTATCTCAGTCCAGTCAGCTTCACCTTTGTACATTTGCTTCCTAGTCCTACCGTGTATAGACAGGGCTTTGATACCTACGTCTTGTAATCTTTCTGCAACTTCTACAATCTGTATAGTCTTATCATCCCAGCCTAGACGGGTTTTTACAGTAACTGGGAGATCTGTAGACTTGACAATGGCTTCAGTCAGTTTTACCATCCTTGGGATATCCTGCAGAATACCTGCACCTGCCATTTTACAAACGACTTTTTTCACAGGACAACCAAAATTTATATCCAAAACTTCTGGCTTGGCTTGTTCTACTATTTCAGCTGCCCTTCTCATAGAATCCAGTTCTGCACCGAAAATCTGGATGCCTACTGGTCGCTCGTCTTCATAGATATCCAGTTTTTGGACACTTTTACTCGCATCTCTTATCAATCCCTCTACCGAAATAAACTCCGTATACATCATATCACAGCCCTGTTTTTTACACAAAGCTCTAAATGGTGGATCACTCACATCCTCCATAGGTGCAAGTAATAGTGGGAATTCTCCGAGATCTAGATCGCCTATCTTAACCATGATGCAAAAGTAAGAGGTATTTATATATTTTGGATGACAAGACTAGAACAATGATCACTCATAAATTCAATCTCTCATTTTCTCAGTAATTCAGACTAGTAGCTATCTTAGCTACACTAATTTCCAGAATAATGGCAGATAGCATTTACAACTTTACAGTCAAAGATATCAGGGGTGCTGATTACCCCTTAGATCAACTAAAGGGCAAAAAGGTCTTGGTGGTCAATACGGCTTCAGCCTGCGGACTTACCCCTCAGTACAAAGGTCTACAAGAACTATATGATAAGTTTGGTGGAGACAACTTCGTCATCATCGGTTTTCCAGCTAATAACTTCATGAAGCAAGAACCTGGAACCAATGAAGAAATTGCAAAATTCTGTCAGTACAACTATGGTGTCAGCTTTCCCATGATGTCCAAGATAGATGTCATAGGTAAAAACCAGCATCCCTTGTATAAATATCTTACAACAGCTAAGCTCAATCATCATAGCGACAGCGAAGTGGAATGGAATTTTCAGAAGTATCTTATAACTCCATCTGGCAAACTAGAGCAGGTACTCGGTCCTAAAGTACTGCCACAATCAGATGAAATCATCCAATGGCTGACTGAAAGTTAAGTGAAATCGTGTGCTATAGATAAGCTCTACAGCTATCCTAGAGTTAGCAAACAGAAAGCTGATTGTGCCTCCAGAATATATGACATAATTCCTACATGAGCTATCAAGAACTGACATCTTCAAAATTTTGACCAAAGCAAACCTTTGGCAACCTGTCGTTCCTTACTCCAAAAAGATTCAAATCCTAGAAGGCTTCTAGAGGAAGTACTGGATACCTACCAGTCCCATAATTCCAAGTACTATTGTGTACGGAAAGGCCATCTTTACCATCTTCAAATAAGATAGATTAATCAGTGGTGCTAAGGCAGAAGTCAGCAAAAATAAGAATGCCGCCTGGCCATTAGGTGTTGCCACACTTGGTAGATTTGTACCTGTATTGATAGCAATTGCAATTTTATCGTACTGTTCTGGTGTTATTACCCCATCCTTGAATGCACTAGCTACTTCTCCCATATATACTGTTGCCACAAAAACGTTATCGCTTATCATGGATAAGATTCCATTCGCAAGATAGAACATAGCAGGTTGTTGGGATGCATCCATCGCGAGAGCCCAATCAATAATTGGCTTGAATAGATGCTGATCATGTATCATCGCAACTATGACAAAAAAGACTACTAATAGAGAAGTAAATGGTAATGCCTCTTCAAAGGCCTTTCCTAAGGAGTGCTCCTCAGTAATTCCCATAAAGGCAGTTTGAACAATTATCAATCCAAGCCCAATCATACCTACAGACGCGATATGCAGTGCTAGGGCAAAAATGAGCATTATCCCAGCAACAGCTTGGACAATCAAATTATACTTATCTCTGTCAGACCTTTTAGCATCCTCCTCTTCAGTATAATTAACAATTATCTTTCTAGCTACATCTGGTAGTTCTGCACCATAACCAAAGAGTTTTGTCTTTTCCAAAATGAAGGTTGTAATCATACCACAAACAAAAACCGGCAGAGTTACTGGTGCCATCTTTATAAAAAAAGTATAAAAGTCCCAACCCATAGTTTCGGAGATTAATAGATTCTGAGGCTCCCCTACTTGCGTCATAACTCCACCAAGAGCTGTTCCCACCACACCGTGCATTACAAGAGACCTAAGGAAACTCCTGAATTGCTCTAGTGTCTCTCCACTCAGCTCCTTTCTGTCTAATACACCACTATCGTCATAATCTGCAGAACTGGAATGAATCTTATGATAGACCCCATAGAATCCTACGGCAACACTTATCAGAACTGCTGTTACAGTAAGGGCATCCAGAAAGGCGGATAAAAAAGCTCCTAGAAAAACAAAAATCATGGAGAGCAAAACCTTAGACCGAATCTTGGTAAATACTTTACTGAAGATATACATCAGTAAGGGTTTCATAAAATAGATACCTGCTACCATAAACACCAAGAGCAAGATGACTTCTAGATTATGTGCTACCTCTTGGTAGGCATGTTTTGGAGTGGTAAGCCCAAGAATCAAAGCTTGTATAGCTAATAGACCTCCTGACTGAAGTGGATAACACTTGAGTGCCATAGCTAAAGTAAAAATGAACTCCAGGATCATGATCCATGCAGTTACTGTTTTTCCTACTGTAAATAGCAAAACGACATTCAACACCAAAAATCCCAACATCGTATACTTAAACCAGGCGGGGCTATGACCCAAAAAAGACTTGAACATTATATCGTATTTATAACCAAGAAAAAGAACTTCTTTAGAAAGCCACAAAATTAGTTTTTTATCACATTTAAGCGGTTATATCAAGCAG
>CAZKXO010000018.1:0-24106 GCA_964556525.1 uncultured Saprospiraceae bacterium | reverse complement strand
CTAAATGGAACTGGAGAGAACCAGTTGATTTTGACTTGTCCTTGTTCCGGATTCAAATTGTTATTCTGAGGTAAAGCAAAACTTGCTGTAGACAGACCAGGTAAACCAGCAGAATTTATAAAAGTCACAGTATCTATGACCATTACAGTAGAATCCCATAACATATAAGCATCTACCGAGAACAAGTTGTTAAAATCAGACCATCTCACTTCGACATCGAGTGAATCTGCGGTTTGATTGACATTTGCTGTAGTAAATTTGAGGGGAGTCTGTCCGAAGCTTACAAAAGCAAGCAAAAGCAGAGAAAAAGTAACATGGAGACGTAACGACATGTCCAGGATTTAATTAGATAATGAGTACAAATAAGAAGAGTACCCAAGGTTCTCATTTAAAAAGCCCAAAGGTACAAGTTCTGAATACAATAATTCAACGTCTGAGGCTATTCTTTTGTGTCAACCTATACTTTTTTGGTAATAATTACATTATTAACTTGTCAATATGTAATTCATTGGCATACAATGCTATAACTTAAAAGCAGGTCTAATCACGATGGATGAGACCTGCTTTGTTTTAATAAATGTGTTCGTCTTTAAATATGGCCGTTCTATTTCACTCGAACCATCTTTCTAGTTTCCGTATAGTTTTCAGTTTCTAGCTGGTAATAATAGACATTATCACGTGTCAAATCAGCCTCTGTGAGCTTAATAGAATGTCTACCAGCTTTGTAGGAACCTTGTATTTCTTTGATTATTCTGCCTTTCAGACTTATAATCTTCATATTCACATCAGAAGCTGTAGGCAGCTCAAACTCTATGACAGTTTCTCCAGAGAATGGATTAGGTGAGTTCTGGTATAACTTGGCAACAAAAGTAGGTAGTTGGTCACCAATATTCAGCTGTTCTACCACATAGTCCTCTTTATACACTTCACCAGAAAGTATTTTGTTATTCAATCCTAAAACCTTGTCATTCAGTGGATTATCACTCTCTACTGTTACGTAGAATAGTGCTTCATTGTCAGAAATCTCAAATAGACTTTCCTGTGAGTATGAAAGGGCTAATTGGCCATCTCTAAGGATGGAATGTCCATTATCCATTTCTATTCTGCCTGATTCCACGTCTAAAATTCTAACTTCAGATCCTAAATTGAGGTTCATTTGTAAACCGTAAAGCTCTGTATTCTCGCTCAGATACACAGGAATCAGGTACTGATTAGGAATTCCTAGTGAATGCAGCTCAGATACCAACTTCAATCCAGACGAAACAGGCTTTCCTGCTGGTTGCCCTTGATTAACAACTGCGGAACCATTGACATCACCTATTTTTACTGCGATAAAGTCATTTTCCATCTCGTCTTGAGCTAGCTGGTAAAGTTCTATGTTTTCTTCAAAAGGCCAAGGAGACTGAGAATTTTCAAATTCTTGAGCTTCGTTGACAAATCTCCAACTGTCGTTCTGAGGTAATTCTATGTAGATACCTAGTATAAGTTTTCTCAACTCTACAAGGTCTAATCCATTGATCACCTGATTGTTATTAACATCAGCTGCTATGAGCTTATATGGTGAATCAAGAGATTCGATACCTAAAATGTGTCTTTGGATCATGATAAGATCTAAAGTTGATACCCCATTCAGATAATCATCTTCTCCAGCAGCCTGGATTCTATAATCTGCATTGGTAGAAATATTGTTAAAGGCAAAGTGACCCTCGTTGTCAGTTTGCTGGAAGTTCATCTGGTTATCGATCATGGCCTGTAGACCGATTTCTACATTTTGTACCATTTGATTCTCTTCTGTATACACATCTCCCTCTACTCTGGCTAGTGGTCTTTGTCCAATAGTATCGCAAACATCTCCATTAGCCTGAACATTGACTGAACTAACACAGAAGTCTTGGTTCCCACTACCATCTGTAAAGTATATTTCCAAGGTGTGGAATCCTAACTGGTGACATTCAAATACTCTTCGAGTATCCGAGGCATCAGTGCTGCTAAATGATACAGTTAAGTTATCATCACAATCATCTTCACCTCCTAAATCAAAATCACTGGCCCAAATCTCTGCTCTAGGGGTGGCTGAGTTATCACCTGTAATTACTGTTATCACTGATGATCTACAGTATGGTGTAGGACTACCTTGATCTTCAACTAATACAGTGGAACTACAACTACTTGTTGCACCTTCACCGCATACTCCTGTTGCAGTCCAAGTTATAGTATAACTTCCTATGTCAAGTGTTTCTGATAATGTATTTCCGATACCAGACAAACTGGTTCCAGAAATATCCCAGCTAAATCTACTTGCAGGAATATTGTCACCTGTACAGGCATCTACTGCCGAAGGCATAGGTATAGAAATCAAAGCATTACAATTTGGTGCTGTAGCCGTTACCGTTATATCTTCTGGGCAAGTTTCTTCATCTATTGTCGGCCCAGTAGTGTCTGATACTCTTATTGTCTGAGTCCACTCGAAAGACCCTTCACCTGTATCGGAATTGAAATTACAAAAATCAATTGCAGTCCAAGTCCTGATCACCTTCACGCAATATCCTTCTACATTGAAGAATGGATTATCTTCGAAAGTAATTCCTACATCACTACAAACATTTTCATTTCTTAGCCTTGGACCATCACCAAGATCTTCCGTATAGTTTGAACAATTAGCTGTAGCATTTTCTACTGGTGGAATAAATGAACTAAAGCTCAATGTAGATGCTTCGGATATACTTATACGTTGTACACAAGTCCCACTCTGACCTACTGCCGTCCATGTTCTCGAAATTGTTCCTGCTCCACAGTCTCCTAGGCCTGAATCATCATCGACCATAGTAAAGCTTGGAACCGAACCACAGGTATTAGACGGATTAGGACTACCATACAAATTTTTAATAGCTGCAAGATTGGAATTACAACTTGCTTGTATTATCATAGGAGTAGGGCAACCCAAATCAAAATTATTGAATTTGTCTTGCACCACAACATTTACTACACAAGTACTAGATAACCCACTCTCATCTATAACTTTCATCTCTACCCGTATCGTTTCATTTGCTTCTATACAGCAAAATTGTACGTAAGGACCAAACTCCGTATCGTCTCTATCATTCTGTGCATCACTTGCACAAGGAGTAGATTCTCTTCTTACTTCAAAAGTTACTGGGCCGCCACACTGGTCAAAAGAACCATCATCTAGGGATATTCCTCTTATTCTACCCCATCCATTGTCAGCAAGCGAAACTACAGTAAACTGGTCACATACTGCATGAGGTGGTGCGCTATCCTGAACAAACAACTCCATTCTACATTCAGACATATTACCACATGCATCTGTCGCTTCATATCTTATCCAACTTTGTCCTCCAGGTAGTGTTGCTCTGAATGCACCCCCACCTACAGGAGTCATCGGTATAAAAGCATCAGTAACATCATTCACATTTCTATCATCAGCTGTCAGATAACCAGCATCGAAAGTAAGTGAAGAACAGTCAAGTGCTATTGCAGCATCGAACAAGTCATTACTTTCAAATGGATTAAAAGTAAAAGTACCAGAGCAAGCTTCTGTTGCATCTACAGTTATATCTGCAGGACAAGTGAGTACCGGTGGCTCTGTGTCAGAAATTGTTATAGTTTGATAGCTGGTTCTATGTTCTGCTGCACACCAATCTAGTACTACCCATCTTCTTCTTATTGAGATATTACTTCCGCAGGTACTTGTTGTATCATCAGTGAAACTGATATTGAATTTACACAAGTTGTCACTCAGGCTAAGATCACATCCACCTACTGACGGTCTACCTGTAAGGTCTGTTCCTGGAGTATTATTTGCAGAACATTCACCAGTAAAATTCATAGGGAATACAACATCTGCAAGAGCTACTCGTTCATAAGAAATCTGATAAGAACAAGTCTCAGAAGTCAATCCACTTAGATCTTCAGCTATATAAGTTACTTGTCTAACGGCACTTATACCGTCAGGTCCACAATCGTTTTCGTCGAGCTCATCGCTTAAGATAATTATTCTTGCTTCTTCACAATTTTCATTGAGACCTATGTTTTCTAACTCCTGAATATCGATAGCTACATTATCTTTACAAGATACGGTTATATCTGGTGCACATGTTAGTTCTGGAGCCAATTTATCTTCTACAGTAAACCATCCCCAACAGCTTACTTCTACATCATTGTCATCTAAATAGAAAACTTCTGCTTTCCATCTGCTTCCTATGAATGAAGCATCTACAGTAGGATGAATGAACGTTCCTCCATTAGGTACTGAGCTTGAGATAAGTCTATCACTTGCAGAAAGAATTCTGACCTGGAAAGGACAATTTGTCTGTGGACCTTCTAGTATAAGACTTGGGAAGAACATAGCCTCACAAGAAGTATCTAAAGACACTTGTACATTATCGTTACAAGCCGGTGTCACAGGGCAAGAGTCATTGCACTCGTCAGCATTACAACCACCAGAAGTAAAATCTATGGCCCCAAATCCCGAACTTACCTGTATATCTGCAAAAGCTCCAGAAAGCGTATAGAATTCCAAATTGTAAAATCCAGGAGACACTTCGTCAAATATAGTTCCTACAGGTATAGCTGTTTGACTTGCATCT
Organism: uncultured Saprospiraceae bacterium; assembly: GCA_964556525.1. GTDB lineage: Bacteria > Bacteroidota > Bacteroidia > Chitinophagales > Saprospiraceae > RFSX01. Next base: position 19,499 of record CAZKXO010000018.1, on the reverse strand, counting down.
ATTAAATTGCCATCATTCCCTGTTAGGGTTATAGTAAGACCTGGAGCAGCATTCACTTTCAATATATCGTGAAACAAGTAAGTTCCGTCTGCGAGTATTATATTTTCTGGATTATCACATGCACATGGATCTTCAAGCGAGAAATCCGTAGGACCTAGAGGATCCTGACAAACCAAACTTAGATTATCAAACTGATAAGCAAGACAGCCATCATCAGCAACACTTTCTATAGCAAGGCTAATTGTCTGTCCAGCAAGGCTATTAAGTAAGCCAGAACCAGAACCTGTGACAGTCGAAAAGTTAGATATCGTAATAGACTGAGCTGGTACTTGCATCTGTGCAGATCCAGACCCAGTAAGCGAATATAATGAACCCAAACTAGCAAGAGCTGAATCAAAAATGACAATAGAAATATCCTGAGAACCAGCATTTAATGGCACTAAGCTTTCATGCTCCAAATCCAAAGAAAAATCCAAGCTGCTACATGCAGCTGGAATCATAATAGGAGTCGAAATTAATTGTCCACTACCAATAGTTGCTTGATCATAAGCGATAGAACTCATACCTCCAATCGGTACAGCATTTACAAATGAAGTAAAAGCTCCAGTACAGGAAGAAGTAAAAGTGCCACTATTCACCTCGTGTCCATTGTTCATGTTTGGTGTTGTTCCAGTCCAACCTGTAAGGCCGTTTTCGAAGTCACCATTCGTAACCAATTCTTGGGCATGCAAATTACCTCCAACAGTTAGAGCCATCACCAAAGCGATAGCCATACCAGTACTCCTTGTACCCTTGGAAATAGTTAGTTCTCTGAACATTTTTATTAAAGTCATAATTATCAGTTATTGGCTTATGCCAAATGATGATTTTAAATAAATACTTGTTCAGAGTATCGGATGGGAGAAACCAGGGGAGTAGTTCCTTCTTTACTTATGAATTACACTAGTTGATTCTCCAGTGCAAATTTTATTAGATTGATGGTGTTTCTAACACCTAATTTTCTCATTATATTCTTACGATGGACACCTACTGTCTGATCACTGATATAGAGCTCTTTGGCTATCTCTTTGTTGTTTTTTGCTTGAGTTATCAGTTCTAAGACTTCGTGTTCTCTCTTTGTCAATTTTTGCTTGATAACAAACCTATCTTCATAGATAGATTTCTTTATCCCATTGGTCAGTCTCTTGCCATTTGGCGGTGTAATGTGTAAGCCTGGAGCGATGTAGGTATTCCCAGCCATTACTTCATTCACCCCTTCTAGAAGATCTTGAGGCTCATTAGACTTGAGTATATAGCCATCTGCACCGTTCTTAAGTGCTTGACCTACAAATTTGTAGTCACTGTAGGATGTAAGAACCATAATTTTTACATTCTTAAATTGCTTTCTGATCTGAGGGACCAATTCAAGTCCATCCTGATCAGGAAGATTCAGATCCAAGAATACAAGTTCAGTATTCAGATTTTTGTGAAGAAATAGTGTAAGTCCTTCTGCAGTATTCTCCTCCCCTATCACAACGACATTAGGCTCAACAGTCTGCTCAAAAAACGCCTTAAGCCCAGCTCGGAAAATACTTTGACCATCCACTATTACACTTCGAATCTCTGACATCCTATATATTTATACATATACAAACCTCCATGAACAAAGGTCCATGGACACTATTTTGGAAATGAATTGCAAATCTAATGCCAAAAAGTCCCTGAACCCGCATAAACTCTACACATTAGGACTATTGTAAATATGAAAAAGATGGAGAATTTGTGACAATACTCTGCTGTCTAAACGACAAAAAATGCCAAACAGTGATTATTGTCACTTAGCAATTACAAAAAGATATGCTTAGAACCTTAAGTCTAGTATCTCAAGAGTCTTACGACCTTTTGTCTATTGCCAGATTCTAAATGCAGGTTAAATAGGCCTTTTCTCTCTGAATTTCTTAGATCTAGCCTCAAAAAGTTGTCTTGACCTTCTTCTAAGAGCAATGTTCCTTTAGAAACAATATGGCCCAAATTATTACTGAGAGTATAAGTCATCTCTCTAGGTTCTTCTGAATAGATCTGAACTGTAGTGCTGTTAACTACAGGATTGGGGTAAGCAAGAGCCTCTAGTGGTATCTGTTCTATTACAAGATTCGGGATATCCATATGTGGCATTGCAGAGAACACATTTTTCTGCATAAGTGTAATTCCCGTATTTCTTTTTATGATGTCATACATGGTAGTATGCTTAATCTCTTCTATTTCCTCACTTGTGAAAGCAGCATCGTTTTCGAAATAGAATCTATCTCCATCCCTAAGGTTCTTGAATTGTTCTTTTACAATTGCCATTACCAATTCACCAAATGCAGCATCGCCAGCAATGTGTTGTTCAGCGAGCATACCTACCCATGCATCCAAGTTATCTATAGAACCATACAGTTCTTCTAACAAGTGCACATCTTCTTCGTTATCAGATAAGTCCTCGAATGATCTCATTTTGGTCAAGCCAAAATCGCTTCTTAACGTGTTATAATCTGCCAATCCCCTATCCCTTCCTCTGAATATATTAATGGAAACCAGATCCAAACCTTGTCCTGAATCCTCAAATAAGAAGTTTCTAAGGTCACTAATTACCTTGCAGTCCATCTCCTGCATTACTTGGGTCCCCATCCCTTTAAAATAGACATCTAAGCCATGAGTATTTACAATCTCATAAGGTCTGAAGAATGCATCCCTCAGTTGAATGTTACCTGCAGAAATTATGTCCCCATTATTATCCATTCTGATGATATCATCATCTATCATGGTATGCCCAAATCTAAATGCAGCTGCAGAAAAAACATTCATAATAGCAGGGTTGACATTTGGGTTATAACCTTGATAATCAGTAAGATATACACCTAAAGTAGGTAGCCATTCGTAATAAGTGATTGCTTGCAAATAAGCTCCTACAAGCTTCCGAGCGCCCTGATACAAGGCTTCATCATCCAGAGAAGGATTCTCTAGCTTGAGCTCATCACAAATTCTATTGTGCTCTCTTACAAATAAGGTATGTATAGCAATAAGCAGAGGGTTTTCATTTGCTCTTACATCTCCTGCTACAAAATATTTTGATAGAGATCTTGTGTCATCAGCCATGAATGTCTCCGGCGAAAAATCAATATTATCATTAAATTCTCCTGAAAAAGTATTCCAAGGTAAAAGGTCCGGCGTACCTGCCGTATTCTTTGCGGTTTTTAGCTTTCCGTCATCAAAAGTTCTGAGCCAATCTGCTCTCTCTCGGGTGCTACCATATACTTGTGAAGCATCAATAAATGAGGTAACTAGGTTGCTATATTCTCTTGGATTTCCTACAGCCTGCCCTGTTCCTGGAACATGTTCGTTCCGAGAAAGAAATATCCTAGTGTTTTGACTAAAGAACTCGTCATCGGCAGGAATATCGAGAAGCTGAGGAGGCTCATGAGGACTGTTTTCGGTCAATGATATATCATGATCTAAGAATTGGCCAAAAAGCCAAACAAAATCACTCAGATTCTGCTCTTCTAACAAATCTTCTCCTTGATTAAAAAGTTTGTTACTTACTTCTCTCGGATTAGGTAGGTCTTGCTGATATATTTCTTGAAAACCGTCAGAATACTTGATAGTTGTTACTCTGTCTAAAGTGGACCCAGTAGTACCATATTCTGGGTTATTAGGATTATTGCCACTCCCAGAAATAGTTCTGAATTCCTGTGCAGAAGCACTAAAAGAAATCACCAACAACACAGTAGCTATTACCAATCTTATCATTCCCCTACTTGAAATTATTCTAATATTTCCGATAAAAATGTCCGGACCACATCAACTAAGGCTGTAAAGATAGCAATAACAGTAAGATAAGTTACTCCAGCGAATGAAATATTCAGCACAGTAATTAGATAATGAAAGGACATATTTTGAATTGGAAATAGTTATTGAAAAAACGATTCTTAAGCTTTAATGGATTTCTTTGTTAATCTAGATCTAAATCCTGGTGGACAAGAGCTATAGGTCTAATTATCAATTATTTACAATTGAAAATTAATTTTAATGTTAAATATGTAAAAACTATGCCAAAATTCTCCTTTCATGGTATTGAATTTTTATTGAACTTATTCGTTTTATAGGAGACTTTATCAATTTAAAGAGGTCAATTTGGTTTTAACTATTCTAAAGCATTTAATGGTAAGTAAGAGCTCGCTAAGAAGAGCTTACATGCCGCTATTGGCCTTTGCTTTTGTATTCATATCAGCTGGTGCTCTAAATGGACAAAAGATCAAATCAAATTTCAGGGATACAATTGTAATAAATGACAAGAATGTTCTAATACAAGCTGTAAATACTATAATACCGGAGTCTGTCATTGTCCAAAACAAAAGTTCATTAGCTGAGCATGCCTATACGTTGGACAACAATAAGCTTAGAATTGCTCAAAGTGATACGTCCGACACTTTACTGGTCAGTTATAGAATGCTGGCTATCGATATTGCTGAACAAGATCCTGTCCTCAATCCTGACGGCATAGACAAGAAAAGTTATGTTATCAAGATAAATGCGGACTACAATCAAGAAGAGAATCTGGATAGAAGACTTATTCAGTCAAATAAACTACAGTACTCAGGTAGTTTTTCCAGAGGTATCAATTTTGGAAATACGCAGGACCTGGTGCTTAATTCAGATTTCAATCTACAGATGACGGGAGACCTTGGTAACAATCTCTTTATAAGAGCAGCAATCTCCGATGACAACATTCCCATACAACCAGAAGGTAATACCCAGGTGCTGCAGGAATTCGACAAGGTCTTTATAGAGATACAAAAAGACAGAACAAAGTTTATTGCAGGAGATTATGAGCTGGCTCGACCACAGTCTTATTTTATGAACTATTATAAAAAGCTAAAAGGCTTTAGTGCCAGCAACCTTTACTCAAGTGAGAATGGCTGGGAGATTTCCAATAAAGGAAGTTTTGCAATTTCCAGAGGAAAATTCAAACGTATCCAATTGGAAACTCAAGAGGGTAACCAAGGGCCTTACCGACTAGAAGGAGAGAATGGTGACATCTTTGTTCAAGTTTTGTCAGGAACAGAAAAAGTCTTTGCTGATGGGGTATTACTTAAAAGAGGAGACAACTTCGACTATATTATCGATTATAATAGAGCAGAAATTCGCTTTACTCCCAACATGGTCATCAATCCCAACATCAGGATAATAGTAGAGTATGAATTTGCTACCCAGAGTTATCTACGATCTTTGTATGCAACCTCATCCAGTTTCGAAAAAGACAATATCAGATTTGACTTCAATTTCTATAACGAACAGGACAGTAAAACCATCACGGGAAATATACAACTAGATAGTACAGATTTGAACATTCTGAGTATGAGTGGTGATGGCCAGTCACTTAAAAGTGGAATCTTTATTCCAGCAGAAGGTGATTTCAGTGGACTAATTACCTATTCGGTAATTAATGATATACTGGTCTACAATCCTGACGTTACTGCAGATGTGGTAAGTGCAAGATTTTCCAATGTAGGTATAGGCAACGGATCGTACGTAATAGACAATGAAGTTGCGGCCAATGGTCGGGTATACAAATACGTAGGAGAAAACTCTGGCAGCTTCGATCCTGTAATACAACTAATAGCTCCAGAAAAAAGGCAATTAATTACCGGTTCATTTGGTTATGATAATGAAAAGGATACAAAGGTCTATGTAGAAACTGGCGTCAGTCTTTTTGATGATAATAGGTTTTCAGAAAGTGGAAATGACGACAACTTAGGAGTATCAATTCTAGCATCTGTTTCCAATACAAAAGCTCTTGGGAAAAATATTGGGCCTGACTCTGTACAAACTTCGAGTTGGCGATTACTTACTGATGCAAGTGTCGAATTAAAGCAAAAAAACTTCAGAGCACTTAATCCTTATCGCGCCCCAGAATTCAGTAGAGACTGGAATCTAACTGATCTAACGGAGAGTAATGATCAGCTGCTGCACCACACTGCATTTACCCTGAAGAAAAACACAACATCTTTCGGATATGCTCTGGATGGATTTCATGATAACGAAATCTACTCTGGCTACAGACATATGGCATCAGCCTACTATAAAGATCTGAACTGGACGATAGATGGCCAGATGAATTTTCTTCATGCCAGTAGTAATTTAGCAAATGAATCAAGTCAATTTTTAAGACCTAAGTTGCTGATTCAGAGAGAAATATATCAAGGATGGGGCATCGGCGCTTATTATGAAAAAGAAGAAAACAAGCGAACAGATCTACCCACAGACTCACTAAAGAATACCAGCTTCAATTATGATTTGTATCGCGCCTTCATAAGTTCTGATCAGAACAAGGCCTTCTTTACCAACTTCTCAGTTACACAAAGAAATGATGACAGAGTTACCGATGGTGCTTTTCAGAGAACTACCAAAGCGATAGATTATAGTACAGGTGGACAATGGCTCCATGGAAAGAGTTCTGACCTAAAATGGAATTTTACAATAAGAGATTTCCAAGATCTAGATCAGAATGAAAACGATGAATCCAAGAAAACTGTAATTGGCAACATAGAACACAATTATAATATACTTAATCGTGGCATAGTGCTGTACTCTTATTATGAGTCTGAGAGTGGGCAAGAACCCGTTGTAGAATTCCAGTTCGTGGAGGTACAACGTGGAGAAGGCAGTTATGTCTGGGAAGATTTTAATCAGGATAGTATCACCCAGATAAATGAGTTTAGACTAGCACCGCAACCCGATCTAGGACAGTATGAGAAAATCTCTGTTTTTAATAATGAGTTTATACGATCTAATAAATCTATCCTCAATCAATCTCTGAAAGTGATACCTAAAAAGTTTTTGGAGAATAAAAAAAGCTTTCTTGGCAAATTCCAAACCAGCTTCAGATATAGAATAGAGCAACGGTCTACCAATACTAGTCGAGCCTTTACAAATCCTTTTGTGACAAATGCCAGAGATACAAGTCTGGTCAGTTACAATGCCAGCTTGGATAATAACTTATTCTACAACAGAGGAAATGCAAGTCATGATATCCAGTTGTCTTATAGAAGTTTTTCGAATGTTATAACACAAATTACCGGCAGAGACCTGCGTGGTAATAAAGAATTTTTTACCCGTTCGAGAATCAATCTTATCCAATCTGTAGACGCAGTCTTGGAAACCAGCAATGGAAGAAAATCATTTGACTCAGAAGCCTTTCCTGAGCAAGCTTTTGAGGTTAATTTCTGGAGTCTGATTCCTCAGATTAATTACAGACCAACACCTAAGTTCAGAGTGGTAACCAAATATGCATTTGAAAAAAACACTAACACTATTCTTGCCAAGGAGCAATCCATTCATCATGACCTCAGTTTGGATATCACTTGGCGTCAATCTACTAAATCTAGTCTGCAGGCTAGTTTCAGCATGGTGCTCATAGATTATCAAGGCACGAACAATACACCTGTAGAATTTGAACTACTGCAAGGATTACAAAATGGCACGAATTACTTGTGGAATGTGAATTATACAAGAAGAGTAGGTAAGAATTTTGACATGATCTTCAATTACAACGCAAGAAAATCAGAAGATGCCAGGATAGTCAATAATCTAGGTGTCCAACTGAGAGCAGTATTCTAGTCAAGAGAAAAGGAGATGAAAACCTCACCTCCTTTTAAACTAAAATGATCTCAATCTCAACATGAAATCTGGCTTAAGTGCCTAAGTACTTAATTATCAATCTTATTTCATTACATCGTTCATAACAGGACTCAGATAGTTTCTTATCAACTTCTCTAATGCATTGGCCTTAATCAAGGTTAAAAAGAAATCATCATCTCCATTGGAAATATTCAAAAGAGCCAGTTTGTCGCCTGAAAGAATTTTCAGCTTCTTTCTGATATCCTTTGGCAACACTAATTGACCTCTGTCATCACATGAGACAATGGCTTCCACTGAAAATTTTGCTTTTTCCATAAGTTCTATTGCAAATATATCTGATTTTTCTGATTTATCTGTATTTTTTGTTTTTTCTCTAATATTAAATCCAATAGTGTCGTGATAAGCTTTAACAAAAGCACTGATTCTCTGTTTTACCTACCTATATTTGTTTTAAATACACATCAGAATAATATGAAATCAATACTAATCACTATCTTATCGGTGCTCAGCTTGTCACTTGTAGCTCAGCAGCCATGGTCGTCCGCGGATGAATCCAGAATACTCAATAGAAACACCTCCGAAAGAGGTACAATTCCTAATGAATACTCTACTTATAGTTTAGATCTCAAAGACTTAAGAAGAACTTTGTCAGATGCCCCGATGGAGAATCTTAAAAACACTACTCAATTAGGTGTAGTCCTGGATTTACCAATGCCGGATGGATCGCTAGAACAATTCCGTTTTGTAGAAAGTCCATGTATGAGTCCTATACTGTCTGCCAAGTATCCATCTATAAAAAGTTATGCAGGTATTTCCGAAGAAACGGGAAGTTATGCAAGGATTGATTTTAGCAACTATGGTTTCAGAGGTATTATTTCCACAAATAAAGGACAGGTATATATAGATCCTTACTTTTTAGATGCCGATGAACATCATATCAGTTATTATGTAGCAGATTTTGAAGCTGATCTTACAGGTATTGCAAAGACTTGTGGTGTGGAAGATTTTTTAGAGCAACAAGGTTCGCAACAGTCTTTATTAAAAGGCGAAAATGTTAGAATTCGTCCTGCGTCTAGTAAAAATAGATTCACTCCTGTAATACAACATAATTTTAGATTTGCATTAGCATGCACAGGAAGATGGGGTACCCAGCAAGGTGGTACGGTAGATTTAGTACTGGCAAAGATGGTAACTGCTACAAATAGACTAAACTCTGTATTTTTAAGTGAGATGTCTACAAAATTTGAGCTTATAGACGATAATGACAAGCTCATCTTCTTCTTAGCGAATGAGCCTTTTTCTAATCCACAATCAGGTGGTACAACACTAGGAGAAAACACAAGAGTAATAAATACAGCCTTAGGCGGGTCTACAGATTATGACATAGGCCATGTATTTACTACTTCTTGTAGTGATGGTGTAGCTGGTATTGCTAGTCCAGGGTCAGTATGTACTGGTAGAAAAGCTTCTGGTGTAAGTTGTTTAGGAAATAGAAATATAGATGCATTTGTCGTTTCTACGATGGCACACGAAGTTGCTCACCAGTTTGCTGGTGGTCATACCTGGTCTGGTTGTTCTGACGGAACTGCAAACCAATTCTCTGGAGGAAGTTCTTGTGAGCCAGGTTCAGGATATTCTATTCTTTCGTATTCTGGCTTGTGTAATTCTACCAATAACACTGGACCTGGTATAGACTTGTTTCACAGTTGTTCGCTAGAGCAGATGAACGACTTTATAAGTTTTGCAGGTTGTGTGAATTCAGTGGAAACAGACAATACTCTTCCTGATGTATGGATAGAACAACAAGGCGGCCTTTCTATTCCTATAGGCACTCCATTTGAGCTGACTGGTATGGCAGAAGACCCAGACTCCAACGACAATCTTACCTTCACTTGGGATCAAATAGATTTATCAGGAACACTAAGAAACCTAGGTGACCAAAATGGACCTTTGTTCAGGTTTAGAGCGCCGACTACCAATCCTACAAGAATATTCCCAGAGTTAAGTTGGGTATTGAGAGGCCAAGACTGGAGAGAAGAAAGATTGCCTCAGATAAGCAGACCTTTGAATTTTAGATTTGTCACTAGAGACAACAATCCACTAGTAGGAGGCGTAAACTGGGCTGATCTATCATTAAGATCTACTGATACTGCTGGTCCATTTGTAGTTACCTCACCTTCTGTGACTCTAGATAGACAAGTAGGGGAAGTACTTAATGTACAGTGGGATGTCGCAAATACTGATAATGAGGAAGTAGATTGTCAGTATGTAGATATCTACTTCTCAGAAAATGAGGGAGAGAGTTTTGACTACTTACTACTTAGCCAGACACCAAACGATGGATCTGCTGATGTAATTATACCAAATGTAAGAACCTTAGAAGGTGTTATTAAGGTAAAAGGACATGACAATGTGTTCTTCAATTTTGGTACAGGAAGAGTAAGAGCTACTGTGCCTACAACGCCAAGATTCTTTGCTGATTCACCAGACAAAGCTATCGACATTTGCTTACCAGATGCGTTTACAACACAAATCACCTCGGAGGCTATTTTAGATTATGATGGTATGGTAAACTTGGAAGTTGTCACAGAATTACCTGATGGTGCTACTGTAGAATTTGGTTCTAATTCTATTCCATCTAATGGATCTACTTCTATGACAATAGACATGAATGATGTAGATATAGAAGCAGTAGGTCTATATGAAGTTGTAGTTAGAGCTATAGCTCCTGATGTAGATACTTCTTATGTATTCTTAAATGTATTTGCAGGAAATGGATTTATAGATGATTTCCAACTGGAATCTCCAGCAAGCGGTTCTGCCAGTATAGCTTCGTTACCTGACTTTGTTTGGAATGGTTCTGAAAGTGCTACAGGATACAGACTAGAAGTTTCTACTTCTCCAAGATTTGCTGAGGATGATATTGTTGTGAGCAGAGAAGCAGGGCTAGACACTACTGCAACTGGTCGGTTCAACTTAGAAAATAGTACACTGTACTACTGGAGAGTCATTGCATACAACGATTGTTTCGGAGAAGTACTATCTGACACCTTTACCTTCGGATCTAATTCGCTGAGTTGCCAAACCTTTGAGTCAGCAGAAACTCCAGTGAACATTCCAAGTTCTACTGCAGCAACTGTGGATGTAATCTTAGATATAGAACAAGATGGATCAGTAACAGATCTAAATGTAGGTTCACTAGTAGGGTCACATACTAGGATAAGTTCTATTAGAGCTTCTGTAATAAGTCCACAAGGAACGGCTGTCACTCTATTTGAAGGACAATGTTTCAATACACCTACTATAAATGCAGGCTTTGATGACGAATCAGCTTTCCCTAACGATTGTCCTAACAAGCAAGGTGAGAGTATACAACCACTAGAACCTCTGGCAACTTTTATAGGAGAAAGTCTTGCAGGTAACTGGACTTTAAGAATAGAAGATACACAACCTGCTAATGGTGGCTCGATCAATGAATTCCAATTGGAGCTATGTTCTGATAGAGTGCTAAATAATCCATTTTTAGTCAATAACGAAGTGATGGAAGTACTTACTGGGTCTTCTAACTTTGTAACAAGAGATGAGCTTTTATCTGATGACGATGACAACACTGCTGAACAGCTAATATATACGTTGGTAACAGTGCCTTCTAGAGGTGTCTTATCTATAGATGGTTCTTCGTTACAGGTAGGAGATCAGTTTACGCAGGCACAGTTAAGCGCAAATGAAGTAAGATATAGTCACTTAGGTACAGAAGAAGAAGTAGACAACTTTGTTTTCACACTGATAGATGGTGATGGAGGATGGATAGAAAAGACGGTATTCGTTATCAATATTAGTGCTGATGGTTTTTCTGATACTGAAGAGCCAGTTAATTCTGACGCTACTTTTGACATCTATCCTAACCCTACCAACAACATAGTACACATAAGTAACCAGCAAAATGACAATACAAGATGGAGCTATAATTTATTTGACACCAATGGTAGATTGGTAATGAGTTCAGAATTCCAAAACAAAACGCAGATCTCTCTTAGAGATTTATCAGAAGGTGTATACTATTTGAATCTTAGTGATGGAACAAATGCATACTTCAAGAAGATTCTAAAGACTGAATAAGCTAGTTAAATACAAAATAAAAATAGGGGTCAAGCAGCTGTCTGCTTGACCCCTTTTATATTTAACTCAATCTCATGCACATTTATAAAATAGGCTCCATATTCGGTTCATTTATTTCTTCCACTTGTAGTAGATTCAATGAACTGATATAGTACCCAGAAACTCTAACATCCCGAAAATCATCTATAATCAGCTTTGCCTCGTCATCAAAAGAAAAATGTAAATCTATTTTCTCCTGACCATTTTCAGTATTAAGTACTATTTGCTGACTGCGTTCCCGATATTCTAGCTGTCCCTCGTATTCAGAATATTTACCAAAATGATACATCCCTAGAACTCCACAGACACCTAAGGCTAAACAGCTCATCCAAAGACTACAGATTACTGCTACTATTCCTATTTTCTTCATATCACTCCAGTTTTGGTGAATTAATTATAACACTAAGGTCTAGTAATTTAACGCCTCTTAGCAGAGGATAAACCCCCTTTTCTTTCCTTAGGGTAATCCCCTAAGAATCTAGCTTACAAGCCAGTGTTTACTCTGTCTAAAGCTTGAAAACATTGGATTAATAGCAAATATGACAAGCTATTTTTAGTTATTAATCTGAGAACTGAAGAAAAAAAAACAATCAGGCAGCGCAACGAATCTTCTCTAGAGTATATATAGTAAGGTATAAGTCGACTTTATTTGAATAAGGAACAAACTTCCATTATGAGACTTAAACTAAAAAATAGACATGAAAGAATTAAAATACATAGTGTTGCTTTTTGCTCTGGCTCTCTTAGGCAGTGGTTGTCAGAAAGATGAGATAGGCATTACTAGCACAACAGTCATAGACTCAGGACCAATACAGACCACCGAGTCTACAGTACTAGGTCTGATTACAGATGAAACTGGCAATCCACTAGGCGGCGTAACTGTCCAGCACAGAGGAGATTTTATAGAATCAGATGAAAATGGGTATTTCAAATTCGAGAATACACAAGCATCTGATGAAGGTGGTCTTCTAAAGTTTACCCAACCAGGCTTCTTTAAGAATTATAAGTGGTTTCACCCTATACTAAACGACCGCTCTTTTGTACGAGTAATTATGATAGAAGAGAAGTCTGTAGGTACTGTGGATGCAGCTTCAGGAGGCACTGTTACTTTGAATGGTGGTGCTACTGTAAGTTTTCCCGCTGATGCCTTTGATGGGGTCAATGGAGGTAGTGTAGAAGTTCTAGCTCACTGGTATGACCCTACAGACGACAAGTTAGCTGATGAGATGCCTGGAGACCTGAGAGGTATAGATAGCGAAGATGCTCTAGTACAACTGGCTACTTATGGTATGGTCGCCGTAGAGCTCAGAGATGGTAGTGGCAATGAGGTACAGCTAAGAGAAGGTGCACTAGCGACCGTAGAATTTCCGCTGCCGGCTGAACTGCAAGAGTTTGCTCCAGAAACCATTAAGACCTGGTCACTAGACGAGGATAGAGCTTACTGGATAGAAGAAGGGGAAGCAACCTTAGTGGACAATAAGTATGTAGCTCAGGTATCTCACTTTTCTTTTTGGAATTGTGATGCACCGTTTCCAGTAGTACATTTTGAAGGAAGGCTTGTAGATCAGGATGGCAATCCCTTACCAGCTGTACGTGTATGTGTCCTTATATTATCCAATTCGAGATGTCGCTGCGGCTATACTTCAAACGATGGTGTCTTCAGTGGAAAAATACCTAAGAACGAGCCTCTGAAACTACTGGTCAAAGATGAATGCGGTACTCAAGTAATAGAGGCTGAGATAGGTCCGTTTGATGAAAAGACTGACTTAGGAGATATTGTAGTTACAAACATATCTGTTGTTAATGTAACTGGTCAGCTGGTATGTGACGGTATGCCTATCTCTAAGGGTTATGCACTCCTAACGTTAGAGAATGGTACCAGTTTTTTGGCAGAGATAGATCAGAATGGCAATTTTGAATATTTGGTTAATGCCTGTGGTGCCAATAAAATATCTGTCAAAGGTGTCAGCTTAGAAACAAACAATGGATCTGAATGGCTCATTTTTGACGACGTAGAAGAAGAACTCAGTCTAGGTGAAGTAGAAGTATGTGATGGCATGACTACAGATCAGTTCATAAATTTCAAACTGGATGACGGAACACAGGTACTTCAGAACAGAATAGATTTTCCTCCAGCTATACTTGTGAACGGAAACTTAGAATTTGGAAATGAGAACCAAATTTCATCTTTTTTTATCAATATAGAAGAGATAGCTGTAGGAAATGAGAGTATCATAACCTCATTAAGTGCATTCATCTTTCCTCAGCCTAGTCCTATTATCGGTTTTTGCAATTCTAATTGCACTGACATAGAGCTCAATATTACAAGTGCAGATTTGACTACTGGTGGTTACATCGAAGGCAATCTCATGGGCACAATAAACGGTGAGCTTACAGAGTTCGTGGATATTATGGCAGACTTTCGCGTACAGATAGATGAAGTCGTCAATACCTCAATGATAAGTGGTGTGGTTTGGCAAGATACAAATAAGGATGGCATTAGAGATGGTCAAGATTTACTAGATACTCCACCTAGTTTTAGTGGAGTGACCTTATGGAAGGATGGAAACAGAGTAAGCAGTGTCACTACTCAGCAAGGATCTGGTTTCTATTCTTTTGATGTTCAAGAAGAAGGCGTCTATACTCTACAATTCTCCAAGCCAAGTAACTTTGCATATACACTGCAGAATCAGGGATCAGATGACACAATAGATAGTGACGCAGACCCAGCAACTGGCGAGATAGCCGATATAGTAGTTGGAGCTGGTGTGAACATTATTGAGAATAATGATGTGGGGCTATTCTTCAATGGGAGTGGTGACTGTGAAGTGAGAATTATTCAAAATCCCACTTGTAACCAAGAAAATGGCATATTCCAATTTTTTGTAGAAGATACTTTACATACAACTACCCATAGATTAATAACTACAGTCAATTCTATTGTTATATCTGAAGAAGATTTTACCAATGGAATAAGCATAAGTAATGTGCCCTCTGGCTCGGTAGTTAGTACGTTGATAAATAATATATCCGGGGAGGAAGCTTGTGCGGTAACATTTGAAATGATAAATGAAGATTTTCGATGTGAAGTATTCCCATTTGTTTACTGTGACTCATTAGAAAATAATTTCAATGTAGCACTAGAATTGGAATGTAATACTTCTCATCAAGCTGACATTACCTATTCCTGGTCAAATGGCTCTATCTCTAATGGTTTAGTAAATGTACCGCGAGGAAATTATACAGTAACCATTACATCTCCTTTTGGTTGTTCTACGACGGCTGAAGTAAGTCCTAGTGACTTCCCTAGCCCTACTATAAGAGGTGTTGTCTGGGAGGACAACCCATTGTATCTTGACAACTTCTATGACATCCAGCTAGAAGATGCATTGGATAATGTTACTGTACAATTATTCGAGGCCAGTGATCTTAGTACAGCTGTACAAACTACAATGACAACAAGTAATGGATATACTTTCGAGAATTTAGATTCCAACACAGCTTATGTAGTAGGCATAGTATTACCTGATGGATTAGAATATGTCGTCAAGCAGGATCCGACTGTGCCCAACTCAGCATATGACAGTGACGTGGATGAAATGACTGGCTTATCAGATGAAGTTACACCAGAAACTTGCGCACCAATAGGAGTCAATATTGGACTCAAACCAGAATAATAAATCATTAGTTACCGTATTTGAAAAAGCGACTTTCCATAGAAAAAATCATCACAGGCTGCCGTAAAGGGCGAGCAGACTGTCAGCGTGCCTTAGTAGATAACTATTCTGAGCTTTTATACTCCGTATGCCTGAGGTATACAGGAGACGAGACTAAGTCAAAGGATGTATTACAGGAAGCATTTATCAGAATCTTTAGATACATAGATAAATACGATCCTGACAAGGGTGCGCTGACAACCTGGATGAGAAAAATATGTGTGAATGTTGCGTTGAGATCTCTAAAGAAGAAAAACTTAGAGATCTCAACACTTACTGTTGAGTACAATAATAAAGTGGTAATCGAGCCGGAGATCTTTTCCAAATTTGGTCGGGAAGATCTAATGAAAGTTGTAATGACACTACCAGATGGATACCGACAAGTATTTAATCTGTCAGTCATAGAAGGATATAGTCACAAGGAGATAGGAGAAATGCTGGGTATACAAGAAGTGTCCTCACGT
Organism: uncultured Saprospiraceae bacterium; assembly: GCA_964556525.1. GTDB lineage: Bacteria > Bacteroidota > Bacteroidia > Chitinophagales > Saprospiraceae > RFSX01. The sequence continues at coordinate 3,502 of CAZKXO010000018.1, read as the reverse complement.
TCTAATCTCTCCAGAGCCAAACAAATTTTAAGAAAAAAATTACAAGCTTATCAAAATTCTGACCAATGGATCAAAACGAGCTAGACCAGATATTCAGAGATTCTCTCAGAGATCATAAGACTGCGCTGGATAAAGACCGGCTATGGACAGCTATTTCTTCAGAGCGGAAAAAAAGAGGCATCAGTTATATCCTGAAGCCCGTGTCCTTACTTGTTTTAGTAGGACTTATCTCCGCTATTGGTTATAGATATATTACTATAGATAATCAGCAAACTATGGTAACAGTAGAAGAAGCAATAGCCAAGGAAAGAAATAAGATAGCTTCTAAGACAGCCGCGAACAACCAAAGAATACTAACTGAGAATGATGTTCTAAAAACTAAGTCTGCAGCTGTCCAAGAAATAAACTCCAATTCTATATCAATAGCCGAGCCTAACACAAAGAAACTACAATTAGATTCCAACACAACATCTAAAAAACAAGCGTTAGTAAATCAGAATTTTTCTACTAATAGTCAAACTTATATATCGTATGCGGACAATAATTCGACATTAGAAAACAAATCGCTTCCCATGTCCAGGCAAGTTACAGGAGCAAATTATACAGAAGTAAAAACTGAAAAAGTAATGCCGCCTGCTAACCAAACTGAATCGAGCAGAGCAAAAACGCTAATAAGTAGAACAGCCAACTTAACCCAATTAGCGAACTCAGCACCTAAGCCTTTCACTACACTAAGAAAGCCAAAACAAAATAAAGGCTCCATTGAATGTTATGATCATCGCAAAAAGACACATCTTCTGTTCCTAGAACTCTACAGTACTGTCGACTTTGTAAGGAACAGATATGGTGAAGTAGCAGGAACAGATTTCAGTTACCTTACAGAGCGGAAAGCAACACAAACCCAGCTGGAAGGATATAGAGCAGGTCTGAGGCTAAAGTATCTCACCAGCAGTGGTTTCTATCTAAAGACTGGCCTAGAAGTAGGTCTTCTGAAGGAAAGATTTGACAAAGTAATAACTGAAGAGCGAGAAGAAATTCTTCCTAATCAATTATTAGAAGTCATCACCCAATCGGATACCACTATATATGTCTATGGTAACAAACCTGTGACAGTTATAGAAAGTAAATCATGGAAGGTATGGAATACTTATAGATCCGTAGGCATACCTGCACTAGTTGGCTATCAAACTGACAAAGGTAAATTAAGCTATGGAATAGAATTAGGTGCCACTTATAATCTACTGTACAGTTTCGAAGGCATGCTTCTGGATACTAATTTGACTCCTAGCCTAGACCCAGATTATTTTAAGACTAGGATAAATACCTCTCTAACAGGCGGTGTAAATGTCGGCTATAAACTCAGTAAGAGATTCAGTGCTCTAGCACAACTCAGCTTCCAGCACAATCTGAGTTCGATAAACAATACCTCCAATCTTATCACCCAATACAACAGTCAAATTGGTCTAGGACTTGGTCTGCAAATGAAACTGTAGTTTCATATTAACACTAAATTTAATGTATAATTCTCCTACATCTAAGAAGTTATAAATATTGCTTTATTTAATGTAGTGCTTTTGTAGTGCTTTGTAGAAGTCTTGTAGTACAGAGACCCTCAGTAAAATTGACTAGTTAGAACTAGCTTTGTAATAGATATTTAAGGATGTTAAATTTTTAAATTATCTCAATTTATTTTTAATTAAGGGTATTAAAAGTGGAGAAGCACTGGCAGCAATGTCGGTGCTTCATTAGTTTTAGGGCTGGTGTAATTATAGCTTAAGACTCCAATTAAAAATAATATCTAATGAACTGATCATACAGTTGTTCGATCAGTTCTTCTGCTACGTCTTCTTCATCTATTCTACCATTATCATCCTGTCTATATCGCGAAGGAATAGCTTCTCTGTCTCCAGATAACTCATATCGTTCTATAACCAGTCTTTCTTCAGCACTAAAGAAGCGCTGATTGTAATCGCAATATTCAGTTATGCCGCCTGGTCGCACGGCCATTTCCCATCTGTAAGTAATGTTCTCTGAAATAGTTCTTACAGTACCTTGCACTGTTTTGTACTTCTGTACTCTTATCTCTCTGCCACTAGTATCTCTTTGGGTTTCGAAACCATCAGCGACTTCTTCACTGAAATTTTCTGTTCTACTTGACTGATCTCTATTGACATTGATTCTTCCGAAATCGATTTGCAATACACAATCCGCATCGAAAGTGAGTCGATTATATCTTATCTCCACATAATCAGAACTTTCTCTCTCGACATCATCGAACTCGTTATTTATTTCCCAGGAATAGGAAGGCTCGAAAGGGGCATCAGCTTCCACTAAGACCAGTATAACTCCTTTCTCAAGTGCCTCGTCGATCTCATCTAGAATATCTGGAAAGTTTCTATCATAGGTTCTGACTCGTTCGAAATAATAGTGCGCATCCTGGGCTGCTAACTTATTCTGTGTCTCATCAAAAGCTGCCATACTCATCTGGCCCAAATCAAAGAAATTCAATGCCAAGCCTCTTTGCAAAGTATCTTTGCTCAGTTGTACGTGTTCCATCATAGGATCAAAGTCACTGGACAGATATCGTTTGCCTTCATCATAGAGATTTAATAGTTCATCATATTTCTTGTATGAGATCTCCCAATCTTCTAGCATATCACTTGCTAGGTATTCCTCAGCATCAAATAATTTTTCTTCCGAGAGTTTATCAAAGGCTTTATTGAGTACAGTCCTATCTTTTCTGTCATTCTTGCCTTTCTTAAGATTCTTTAGTGCAGCTGAGAAGGCTTGCTGATAATTTCCTTTGTCAAAACTCTTCTGAGGACTGGAACAGGCCAACAAGCCTAGAACCAAAAACATCATGGATATGTATACTGTACGCATAAGAGACTATATTGATACTTCAATGTAAGATATATAAATGAACAGAACTGTTATACATTTGGTACAGCATTACAAATAAAGGGAAGAATGAAGATTGGCGTTATTGATTCTGGAGTAGGTGGACTGACCGTACTTAAGCAGGCTATAGATGCCTATCCTTTTGCACATTATATCTACTTTGCTGATACCGAAAATGTCCCATATGGAACCAAGTCCAAAAAAGAGATAAAGAAGCTGGTCCTCGATGCAGTAGAGTTTCTTGCGGATAAGAAAATAGATCTACTCATAATAGCCTGCAACACCGCGACCAGCATTGCTGTAAAAACTCTAAGGAAAAAATATGACTTCCCTATCATAGGTATGGAACCAGCTGTAAAACCTGCAGTCTTGCTTAAGCAAAAGAAAAATAAAATACTGGTCTGTGCTACCAAGTTGACACTAAAGGAAAAAAAACTCAAAGACCTCATCACAAATCTAAATGCTAAAGATGATGTCAAACTATTGTCCTTACAAAAATTAGTCAAAATGGCCGAAGCCAAAGACTGGGACTCGAAAGCGCTGAATAAATACCTACAAAAAAGATTTTCTAAAATCAAATGGAAGGATTACAAAGCCATCG
>CAZKXO010000017.1:0-25155 GCA_964556525.1 uncultured Saprospiraceae bacterium | reverse complement strand
ATAAGCTTCTTAAACGAATTTCCCGTTTACGACTTTTTCTACTGGATTTCTTAAGAACATAAAATAAAATCAATGTCAAAACAACTAATAGAATGTGTCCCAAATTTTAGTGAAGGGGCTGATAAATCTATCCTTCAGGCCATTGCACAGGAAATTTCTGGCGTAGATGGTGTAAAACTTCTGGATATGGACCCTGGCAAAGCCACCAATAGGACCGTTTTTACTTTTGTAGGTCCACCTTCACAAGTCATAGAAGCTGCATTTCTGGCAATAAAGAAGGCCGGTGAGCTCATAGATATGTCGACACATAAGGGCGAACATCCTAGAATGGGCGCAACAGATGTCTGCCCCCTTATTCCTATCGCCAATATCAGCATGGAAGAAACGGTGGTGTACGCCGAGCAACTGGGCGCAAGAGTGGGTTCGGAGCTAGGTATTCCTGTCTATCTCTACGAAGCTGCAGCCAAAAAAGCCGATAGAAAAAATCTAGCTGTCATTAGATCTGGTGAATACGAAGGTCTAGCTAAAAAGATGCAGGACCCTAACTGGAAACCAGATTATGGCCCAGAATCCTTCAATGCAAAATCAGGAGCTACTGTTATAGGTGTAAGAGATTTCCTAGTGGCCTACAATGTCAATCTCAATACCACTTCCGTAAGAAGAGCCAATGCTATCGCCTTTGACATAAGAGAAAATGGGCGGGTAAAGAGAGAAGGACATCCAGTTACTGGGAAAATAGTCAGAGATTCTGAAGGCAATGCTCTAAGAGTGCCTGGTCTGCTGAAATCTGTAAAGGCCATAGGCTGGTACATAGATGAATACGGTGTCGCTCAAATATCTATGAATCTCACAGATATCAATGTCACGTCTCTGCATGAAGCCTTTGAAGCTACAGTCAATTGTGCCCAGAAAAGAGGCATAAGAGTAACAGGATCTGAACTAGTGGGTCTGGTACCAAAAAAGGTGCTGGTCAATGCAGGAAAATATTTCCTCAAAAAACAGCAGCGATCTGTAGGTATAGCAGAGGAGGAGGTAATAAAAATAGCCGTGAAATCATTGGGTTTGGATGAGTTAAGGCCTTTTGATCCACAGAAGAAAGTAATAGAATATTTATTGGATAATCCTGAGGCTCAGCCACTTATAAAGAAAACACTGAATGGATTTGCAGACGAAACGGCCTCAGAAAGTCCTGCCCCAGGAGGTGGGAGTATCGCAGCTTACACTGGAGCTTTAGGTGCAGCTCTTGGTGTCATGGTCGCCAATCTCTCTGCGCACAAAAGAGGCTGGGATGATAAATGGAATTACTTCTCGGATATAGCTGAGAAAGGACAAAACATAAAGGACAGACTCATCTACTTGGTGGATGAAGACACAGAAGCATTCAATAAAATCATGTCAGCGATAAGATTGCCAAAGAGCAGCTCGGATGAAAAACAAGCTAGAAAAACAGCCTTAGAAGCCGCCACGAAAAATGCTATTGAAGTCCCTCTTCGGGTTATGAAAACAGCCATGGAGTCTTACCCACTGCTGGACCTGATGGCCAAAGAAGGTAATCCAGCATCTGTGTCTGATGCTGGGGTGGGAGCACTATGCACCCATGCTGCTATCCATGGGGCCTGCCTCAATGTGCAGATCAATTGTGCGGGTTTCAGTGATGAGGGTTATGCACAGGAAAAGATTTCCAAAGCCAAAGCCCTGGTTGCGGAATCTGAAAAAATCCAGAAGTCTATACTTGCAAAGGTAGAAGAGGTCATCAATAGCTAACTTTAATTTTCCAATGACTAATTCTTATCAGGAATTTATCTCTAGAATAGACCCATTGCAAGCTGAAGTCATTACTTATTTGGATCAGGAGTTTACAGCTATCGATGGGCTGACTAGAAAAATCCGCTACAGAGTCCCCTTCTACGACTATAACAATTGGATTTGCTATCTAAATCCTATCAAATCAACGGGAATAGAGCTATGTTTTCTTGAAGGCAACAAAATGACTAAATCATTTCCTATTTTGGACCGCAAAGACAGGAAGATGGTAAGCGGCCTCACCTTAGACGTAAATGACGATCTTCCTATAGATCTGATCATAGATATGATAAATCAAGCGATTAGTCTAAATAAATAGCTAATCTGGTATTAAAGTGTAGTTACTACAATAACTACTTAATCAACTGAATTTCAAGTTGATACGCTTAATTCAACAAAAAATTTACTTAAGCTTTACTTCCCTTCTCTATAGTTTTAGAATTTACTTGACTATAATTGCATAATTATAAAGAATGGCTGATCTAACTAGCCTAAATGGTCAACACGGGGAAATGAGTAACTGTACGAAAGCGGTAGAAAACATTACTGAATTGGTGGCAAGAACACCAATGGTTAAACTCCAAAAACTGAGTTCTGAGCTAAATTGCAATGTGTACGCAAAGGTGGAAGGTTTCAACCCAGGAAACTCTGCAAAAGATAGGTCAGCTCTGTATATGATAGAGCAAGCCGAGAAAAAAGGATTTATAAGAGAGGGATCTACTATCATAGAAGCCACTTCAGGCAACATGGGATTCAGTATCGCTATGATCTGCTCTATCAAAGGCTACAAATGTATACTTACTGTAAAAGATAGTTCGTCTAAAGAAAAACTGGCTATGCTTAAGGCAATGGGTGCTAGAATCATCTTATGCCCTGCTGATGCTGACAGCCAAAGTCCCTTATCTTACTACAAAAGAGCTGAAAAACTCTCTGTGGAGATAAAAAACTCTTACTATCTCAATCAAAATTACAATGCCGAAAACTCGGCAGCGCATTATCATTCTACAGGACCAGAAATCTGGGCTCAGACTTGCGGAAATATCACTCATTTTCTATGTGCTGGCGGTACTTGTGGGACCTTAGTGGGTTCTGGAAGATACCTCAAGGAACAAAACCCAAATGTAAAAGTTATAGGTGTAGATGCTTATGGTTCAGTCCTCCAGAAATTCCATGAGCAAGAAGTCTTTGACGAAAATGAAATCTACAGTAAGAAAGTAGAAGGTCTTGGCAAAGATATCATAGGTGCGAATTACGACCGGTCTGTCATCGATAAATTCATAAAAGTCACCGATAAGAATTCTGCTCTTCAAGCAAGAGAGGTGTGCAGAAATGAGGGCTTATTTATAGGCTATTCTGCTGGAAGTACTTGTCAGGCGGTCAGAAAAATCTCCGGCGTTTTAAAGCCTACTGATACTGTTGTTCTATTATTTTCTGACCATGGCTCGAGATATCTTTCAAAGATATATAATGATCAATGGATGGAAGAACAAGGATTTATCAGAAAGAGAACACTGGCTGCAGTTTAACTCCCTATTTATTTAATTTTCTAGGTCTTTTAAAGATAGGTACCGTACTGCACGGTTCTCCAAACATAATACTCTGCGCATAAGGCTTTAGCTTGGAAGTCAAGGCTGCATAAGCGGCAGCAGGAACTGGCTTGTTGCTACAACCTTTTATCACCACCCTCTTTTCATCGTACTTTTCAGAATCCAATTTGGCTATAAGATTGGTATAATAATGAATCAGATATTCTTCCTGTGATCCATTATATATATAGCTGGCTTTGCCAGTTAGGTAGTTATTTATGAGCATATAAGCCCAGATGGGAATGATGGCATCATTTGATTGGTATACCAATACAATCTTGTCCTGATAGTTGTTCCAGTCTATTTCTTTTAGTGCTGTTCTAAACTCTTTCTCTCTTAAGATGAGCTCCTTAAAGAGAAATTGCTTAAGGTCTATCTCTACTATGGGCTGCACAGGGTAATGATCTTCGAGATTAAAAACCTCTATACCACTATTGGCTACTCTATTGACCAAAGGTTTTATTTCGTGCTCTTTTTCTGACACTGATCAGCTTTTAGTTATTGTAATAAGTGAAATCTTGCTAAGCTAACAAGGATTTTATCCTTAACGTTCATTCGGTGGATTACTCTTCCTCATCCATGGCGTTCACTGACTGCTGCATATCCGCGAGACTTACAGGTTCTTCCTCTGAATTCAGCGGTGGTTCCGATAATTCTTCTGCTGGAGCAGCCATAGGTTCTTCCATGGCGAGCTCTTTCTCAGGCTCTGATGCTTCCTCCATAGGATTTTCTAGAGCCGGTGTAGGCTCTTCTTCCGCAGAACTTTCTGTAGGACCTTCCATGGCCTTCTCTGATGAGTCTAACAATGATGCGTCAGAATCCTTTTGCTCTTCAGAAGGAGTAGTACTCTCTGGCTCTTCAGTCGGAACGGCCTCGCCGTCCTCATTAAACTGAGGTTCTGGCTGTTCGTCTGTATCTTTAATCCCGATTTCAGTACCAGGCAGTTCAAATTCCTTGATTTTGGGGAGATCCTTCAGATCTTTCAGCCCAAAATGGTCCATAAACTTTGCAGAAGTAGCATATAATAGTGGCCTACCTGGACCTTCAGCTCTACCGACTATTTCTATAAGTTCTTTTTCTAATAGTTTCTGTACAGCATAGTCACAACTGACACCTCTGATAGACTCCATCACAGACTTGGTAATGGGTTGCTTATATGAGATAATGGCCAAGGTCTCCAGAGCTGCACGGGATAGTTTTTTCTTTGACTCTATTTTGAGAAACTGGCTGATAAGCGGATAAAAAGTACCTTTTGTCATAAACTGGAAACCTCCAGATATCTCTATAATCTCAAAAGGGTACTTGTCATCAGCATATTTGGATGTCAACACTTCTAGTGCTTCTGTAACCTCTTTCTCTTTGATTGACTTATCCAGATGTACATTTAGTGTAGTCTTTATGCTTTTTGCTGTCATTGCCTTAGAGGCGCTAAAGATGAGCGATTCTATATATAGATTGAGATTATCCAAGGTATACGTTCTTAATTAAATAGAACGCCAAATTTAGGATTAGAAGGAAGAATATCAAAGGAATCCAAAAATGCTTATCGAACGTCTTTTCCACATCTTCTACAGCGGGAGGACGTTGTGGTGTTAGTGTATAGTCATAAAGGCCATTTTCAGCCTTGATAGCAAGTTCTATAACCTGAGAATCAATGACAAAACTGAATTTCTTGGTTTCTTTTTGGTTAAATTCTATCTGGATGATCTGACCATTGACAAAGAGGATAAGATGCCCTGACTCGTCACCATGATACATTTCTATCCGATGAGGTCTTCCCAGCAAAGAATAATATGTCCAGTTGAGTTGAGCCAAATAAGTTTTATTATCTAACGATGATGGAGGAAAATAGTTATATTTAAAATGAACAATCATGCTATGAAACAGACACTTTCACTTCTCGGCTTAATTTTACTGTCTTTCGTTAGTTTTAGTCAGGATTACCTAACGGTAGATATATTTAGCATTCCCGGCATGGTGACTTCTCTTTCAGATTTAGAACTCAATTTTACTGAGGCCGAAGTCTTAATTTGGAATACAAGTCAAATGGATCTAATTGTCAGTTTTGAAACCATAAATCACTCTATTCCGGATGGCTGGGATTTAGATCCAGATCTTTTGAAGCTGAATGACGGGGAGTATGTTATTGTAGCAGATGAGCTTATTTCTACATTTCATCTTTTGGAGTTGTTTATTCTGGATTTAGAAAGCGCCGAATTGGTAGGAACTCAGGAAGTTAGAATAACTGCAAAAACTCCAGACCTAACGGAAGTTTATAACGAAACAATAGAAATAAATTATGAATTCGAACCAGTGGACTTGGGCTCTCCCTCTTTTACTATCGAAGACTTCAATAGTGCTGTTTTTCCTGATACCATAGCTATAGAAGTAGAGGTAGTCGATGATTTTTTCATTGGATGCAGTCACTTTTTTTATCACGACGACACATGGATATCCAGGTATATTGCTATAGAACCATTAGAGATTATTACAGAAAATATTGATGAGCTATTCTGTAATGACAATATAAACAGAGACCCAAACAAATCCCTATGTAATGGTGAGTCTATAGAGGTTCTAAATTCTAACCTATCTGTTTTCTTTTTTAATGGAACTTTCGAAACCCCTTCACCCAACTGGAAATTAGAACTCCTTATAAACTTTTATGATCCCCTGGACAGTCTAAATAGTAATCAGACTATACGCTTTATAGGAAAGGACATAGCATGTGAAACCCCATCTAAGGACACTATAATAGATCTTCCTGCAGAGAATAGAATTTTTTGCAGAGGTGAGGATATCGAACTAAATGTATTGCCTGGTTTCAGAGATGTCAACTGGGCGGATATAACAGACGACGTACGTATAGTTGTAGGCCCTAGTTTAACAATTAGTGACATTCAAGGAACACATACAGTGTCAGTCCAGGCTTTGAATGACAACGGATGTCAATTCACGCAAACGATACAGTTAACCCCGCTCGAATCTGCTGAAATCATAGATGAGGACAGCCTACAAAGCAACTATTGTTTTGGCGACCAAGTAGAGTTGGTTGTTAATAATGGATTTTCCAATATTCAAGTAACAAATGAATCTACCGGCGAAATCTATGATGGAGATAATCTCTCCTTCATTTTCGAAGAGAAAACATTTATTACAGTAGTAGCTCAGAATGAGGAAGGCTGTGAACTCAGTTCGACTATTTTCCTTGACTTAAATAAGGGTACTCCTGCACAATTCTTTGATGGGGATTTTTACGCAGTTTGTAAAGGCAGCTCATTCTCGCTAGAAGCCAATTCAGCATTTGAAAACATCAGAATACTTAATGAGTCTCCTGGGGTAAGCATTATTGGCAATATCCTTTCTATAGACCACTTAGATGAACCCATATATGTGGAATTACATTCTGATGGCAGCTCTACTTGTGGCAATTTTCAGGACGTACAGTTCTTTCCGATCGAACTAGAAACCGATGACATAGTGCCGGGAGATATCGCCACTTTTTCCAATTGTATTAACACCAGATTCACAGCAGCATCAGAGTATACCAATATTCGATGGTTTGTCAGAAATACTGGACAAAACACCTTTGACCAATTTGTGGATTTAGGAATAGTAACTCAAACTACGACCATCATAGTTTCTGGAACAAAAGTGGATGGAGACGGCTGCGTCTACAAACAAGAAATCATCCTAGAACCTGTAACTGAAGGATTTGATTCTGAAATTGTAAAAACAGATCTAACTCAAAACTTTTGTAGTATCGTAGATCTAGAAGCACTAGAAGGATTTGATGCCTACATATGGTCAATTTTAGAGGGCAACTCGGAAAGAGTTATCGCCACAGGTCGTTCTACTTCTCTAGATTTTTCTGATTCTGACTTTGGTAGGACTCTATCTCTGAGGCTAAATGCAATCTCAAATTCGGGTTGCAATACCACTCAAGATTTTGTCATAGATTTTGGAGCTGAGGAAGGTGATCTCATCGTAGCAAATAACCAGCAGCCTTTCTGCTTTGGAGAAACCATACAATTAAGTACTAATCGTAGTTACTCAGAATATAACTGGCTAACTAATGGTCTATCCATAGACAGCCCCACTATAGAAGTTACTGCAGATGGAAGTACCATTACTCTGGAAGTAAGAGATGATGAGGGATGCTATTTCTCTCAGCAAATAGAAAATCTAATAGAGCCAGCTATGCCCTCTCTCTGTCAGGTTACCTACGATAACACTATAGGTCAAAATATACTAAGCTGGATCACTCCACCTTTGTCCAGTAATATTTCTCATTATGTGGTTCTCAGACAAGCAGATTCTTCTATCAATCTAGATTCTGTTGGTATTGTAGAAAATGTCACGGACAACCAATATCAGGATAGCACAGCTGATCCTTCAGAAAAAACTTATTCCTATGCCTTGGCGGCTAGAGATTTTTGTGGTAATCTGTCTCAGTTTAGCAATGTCAAAAAAACACTGCATCTGCAGAGCACAGGTGGCGGTGACGATATCACTTTGCTGTGGCAAAGTCTTATAGGAGTAAATTTCAATGAACTTAGAATACTTAGAGGTAGCAGCCCTGATGAGCTTGCACCTTACGATACAGTCATGGTAGCTACGCTGAGTTATACTGACCCCGATCCACTCATTGGAGATGCCTATTACCAGCTGGAATTTACTGGCAGTTCTACCTGTACTAATAATGCCATTGAGATTGTACAATCCAATATAATCGAGCTCCTTAAGTCAGATAGCACCGAAGACCTAGATTTAGGAACCAAAATATACCCCAACCCTTTCCGAAACCAGTTATTCGTAGAGTCAGACAGACATATAGACATAGAAATCATCAGTGCTCAAGGCGTTTCTTTAAATTCTCAAACATTAGAATCTGGAAGACATACTTTGGACACCAGTGACTTATTGGAAGGACTTTACCTCTTAAAAGTCCAAGTCGAGAAAGCAGTGCTTTCAGAAATTTTCATCAAGATATAAACATAGATGACCAGAGAAGACAAGGAAGAATTACGCCAAAAAATAGAAGCTCTTATTATCAAATATGAGAACGACATAGCTGAAACCGAAAAAATGGTTCAGCCGGTGAAGCCAGAAAATTCTCTTGGTAGAATAAGTCGCATGGATGCCATCAATAACAAAAGCGTCATGGAAGCCTCGTTGCGTAATAAAGTTTCCAAACGCAACAAACTGAAGTTTGCGCTTACTCAGATAGACAATGAAGGATTTGGACTCTGCCAAAACTGCAAAAAACCTATCAATCCTAAGCGTCTCATGTTTATGCCTGAAAGCACCAAGTGTATAAGATGCGCTAGTTAGAGATTAACTGCGTAAAGGAAAGAGTGGGGACTTAGACTGTTTTCTTGGCTAGCTTCATAGGTACGGAGACACATTTCTTCTCCATATAGTCCATCATTTCTAACAAGAGTTCCTTCGAGTTTTCGTCTAGCTCATCGATTCTATTTTTGTAGACACAAGACAGTGCTCTTTCTTTTATAGCAGCTATCTGGACGGGGACATCGGACATCGCTTTTTCTATTTGTCGTTTATCAAATAGCTGCTTAAACTCTACTAGATTTCTATTGATTATAGGATGTGCTTTTTCTACTTCTTTCTTTCGGAACTGTAGATTGGCTTCTGATAGTTTTCTAAGGCCTTCTATATCTATATAATGGACTTCATTATTCTCTACAACTTCAGTAGCAACGTTTCTCGGAACGGCAAGATCTATAATCGTCTTCTGTGAAGCATCAGCACCCAACATCTGATTGTAGAGTGCCCTATCTATGATGACCTCATTGGCTGAAGTACAGATGATAATTATATCAAATTCCCCGCTGATCAGATTAAGATCTTTTATATGATAGGACTCTGAACTTAGTTCCTTAGATAACTCAGCAGCATTGTGTAAGCTTCGGTTATAGATTTTGATATTTCTAAACTGATATTTCTTCAGAAACTTTCCGACAAGAGAATTTGTCTCCCCAGCGCCGACAAGTAAAATTCTGGAATCTCTGCTCACTTGGCTCTTTAGCAGCGCATTTATGGCCAATGATACTATGGAAAGTGCCTTCTCTCCTATCTTTGTATTGTGATAGACTTCCTTGGCAGTATTGACTGTAGCTTTTTCTAGTATACGCAGATAATCAGACGTTAGACCAGAAGACTGACAAGCCCCATAAGCAGTTCTGAACTGTCTGAATATTTCTCGTTCGCCTATGACTAAGGAATCCATAGAGGATGCCATCTCGAATATGTGCTTTACGGCTGACTCTCCTTCATAAACCGAAACAAATTTTTCTATACTGTACAGAGTTGTTGCGGCCAGTTCAGGATTTACCTGAAGAAAGAAAGATCTAAGAAAATCGGTATTGATCACTACCTCAGTAAAGAGGAGAAAGGTCACTCTATTGCAAGTTTCCAGATATAAGCACTCTTCTAGCTTAAAGCTTTGCTTTAGGTCTTGCAGCTTTTCATTTTGGGAACTTTGATCGTTATTTTTCCTCAAGAAAAAGTGGCTTATCTCATTCACATTCAGGTTGTGATGAGTTATGGTGAGCACTTTATAATTGGATAGTAAAGACATCGTCGTAAAAATAACAGTCCGTACAGGGTTTAATGTCATAAAAATGTAAAACCTATGTCATCAGTGGTCTCGTTACTATTTAGTATCTTTACGTTATTAGATTGATTATCAATTATTTACGTTTTGTTAGGCCTTTTTCGCAGAAACCTTATCAGCAATCTCATAACAGTAGCTATATTCTGCTTTTTGCTGCATGTGTATTATTTTATTGATTATCAGGAAAGAGAGCTTGTCTGGCCTTCTGATTTTACGGCCTCCATCTTCGGTTTTATTCCTCAGAATATCTTACTTCCTGTACTTTCTGCATTTCTTATAATAGCACAAGCATTATATCTTAACCATCTGGTCATCAAGCATAAACTGAGCCGTGCCCTAAGTACTATTCCAGCCGCCATTTTCGTATTATATGCAGTTACCTGCCTGGAGCCCGTAATCTTCCATCCGATACTACTTGCCAACCTCTTTGCACTGTTGTCACTAGGATGTTTATTCAAAATCTATAAAAAGCACCTGCCTCTAGTCTCCATTTTTAATAGTGGTCTCTATATGACCATCGCGATGCTTATATACCCAGCTTATCATATTTTCCTTCTCCTTTTGATCCTGGGTCTATTTAGTCTTAGAAACTTATCGATAAAGGAGGTCTTACAATTGCTATTTGGCTGTATGGCACCGCTCTATTTTGTAGCTGTTTACTTTTTCTATACTGGCAATCTAGCTTTGCCTTTTGAGCACTTTAGTTCTAACCTTAGCCTACCTTGGTCAGGCGTAAGCTACGGAGTTGTTTTTCTAAAAGTGGGTATAGTACTACTTTTAATTCTTGCTATTCTATTCTTTAGTACCAATGTTGTAAAGAAGAAAAAATACGATGCTATTAAAAAGATAGAATTATCCTATTGGATGTTATTTCTTACGCTTTTTACTTTATTTCTCACCAAACAAGCATCAGATAGTCATCTTCTGATTGCTTCTATTCCGATCACGATCATTGGCGGTCTCTATATGGAAAGTAAAAGCAATACGATATTTAAGGAGTTTTTATTTCTTCTTTTCTTAGGAGGCTTTGTAGTCTTGCAATTGGGAATAGTCTGATGATGGAATCATCTACATAATTTCGGCTACTTCCATAGAGCCGATCTCTGGTGTCCAGATTGTAACCCTTACTGATTGCAGATCACCCTCTTCCAACTCTATCCTTAGCTCGGATTGTGGAGGATCACTCTCTAAGCAAGCGTAGCATTCTATATATACATCAAGGCAACTATTATTATCCCTAAGATTATCTACCAAAGAAATCAGATTTTCTTCTTGCCCCAAATTATCACTAGGCATAGGCGCAGCGTTCAGATCAAATAAATAATCATTTATATAAGCTGCTAAATAGTTAAAATCTCTAGCTTCAATTGACTTACAAAAATCCGTAAGTACAACTTCATTCTTGCAGGAGAAAAAGCAGATAAAACCGAAAAGAACGAGCAGTTTTTGCATCTGTTAAGGTGTGACAAAAAGTCCTATATACTATAGCCTTCAGTATCTTAAATATTGATCAACAGTGCTTTGTTCAAATATATTGTAGAAAAAACACTTAACTTAAAAATCATTTTTAAGAAAATTTCTCCCCTTAACTACCTATCACTACTTACATCGTACTACTCCCCTGCCTATGTATAAGCGTGCTCATGAGTATGGAAAACAAACAGTAAAGCGTAAAAAATATAATCCCCGGAGACAACTTAGAATAATTGACTGTTTCTATGACGACTGTGTCGGTAGCACCTGCCATACTTGCTAATTGTGAATTAAGCAAACCATAAAAACCTATGTAGGCCATAAAAATAGCCACCACAAAGACGTCAGCCATACTCCACTTACCGAGATAGAAAATAACTGTTTTGATAAACTTGCTTTTCTTGGCTTTCTCCACAAAGAGATAGTAGGTTGTCAAGACCATTTTCAGAAATGGCAAAATGATACTGAATAGCAAAATCAAAAACCCCACAATCTTCAGATCTAGACCTCGGCCTTCCAGTAAAGTTCTGGTTACGTCTATGATACTTTTGCTCTGGAAATACATTACTTGCTCATCGAAATGTATAGACTCTCCCATCAGCTTTAGATCTACATCAGATAGTCTTGCATCCAGGTCTATCATCGGCAAGGCCAGACCTAAAGTCAAAAACACCACACAACTAAGCGTCAGCCATACCATAGCATACTTAAAGCTCAGATACTTTGTGCATAGCAATATAAGCAAGACCGCGAGCAGTAAGGCACCCAAGATGTACTTAATTAGTGTACCTATTTTGGCTTCTGAATCATATACCAGTTGTTCGATAACAGTATTTGTATCTTCCAGTGTCTCGACATCGTAGGCAGCATAGATAGAGGCTCTTCTATCTCCCAATATAGAGGTAGATTCCTCCATCAGCATATTACTCACCTGAGCTGTTATCTGCTTTTTCATCTCAGGAATCTTCTTTTCAAACTCCTTCATCAACTGTGCTGAGATACCAGGAATCTTTTCTTTAAAATCAAGATTCTGTACCGTCTTTTCCAAATTACCTTTAAAAAGATTCATAAACATGCCGACCATCTTATTGTCTTGATTTTCCTTATCCATAAATAGTTCTAGGATCTTGCCCGATTCTATGTATTCCTTGTGCATAGAATAGAGGTAGTCTTCGATTTGTGTCTGGAAAGACTTTAGAGAATTAGCATCAAACTCAAAATCGCCAGCTTTCTTTTCTATCACTGAGAATATTTTCTCTTTCCAGATATCTATGTTGAACAGGCCGTAGTTGATCTTATTGATCTCAGAGAAATCATATTTATATTCATTGACTTTATTAGTGAGCTGGTAGAGTTCTACACCTTTCCAAGTGGATACTCCAAGAAGTGCTGCAATAAGAATGGAAATGACGATACGCATAGCTAGGATTGGTCTGTTAAAAAGAATACCAAAACTAAGATGTGATTTTCCCTTTAATTGTTACAATTTAGTGGCAGCTATTTAGACAAATAAATCTTCATCATGGACCAATCAAATCTAGAAAAACTAAGATACCCTATCGGAAAATTCATTGTACCTGAGACTTATAGCTCAGAAGTTAGATTACAAAGTCTAGAAGCTATAGCGCAAATGCCGGAAAAACTGATAGCCGCCACTACCGATCTAAATGAAAATCAGCTTGCCACACCTTACAGAGAAGGAGGATGGAATGTCAAGCAAATTGTGCATCATTTGGCAGACAGCCATATGAATAGTTTTATCAGATTTAAGCTGGCACTTACAGAAGACAATCCCAGAATAAAAGCCTACGACCAGGATGCTTGGGCCAAAGGGGTAGATGCAACCTATCCTATCAGTTCTTCACTGAGCATCCTCACTGGTGTCCATGAAAGACTGGTTACCGTTCTAAAGCATATGTCTCCTGAAGATTACAACAGAACCTTGTTCCACCCAGAATGGGAAAGAATTCTAAGTTTAGATTTAATGTCTGCACTTTACGGCTGGCATTCTCAGCATCATCTACACCAAATCGTGCAGCTACGACAGCGACAAAACTGGTAAGAAAATCAAAATGGAATTAGGTTCTTAATTAGTCTGAACCAGATGCACTACCCAAGTCTATCTATTCTGTACCTTCATCGAATCTGAATACAACGTACCAGTAATACCTGTATAAAGTCTATCTTGATTAATCAGAATCTAGAAACTTAGAATTCATGGCAACCTCTCTTATAGCTCGTCATTCTTCCTATTCTTTCTGACTATGCTATAGAAGATAACCAAGCCGATACCTGCACCCACCAGTGCCATTGGAAATATACCAGAACCTTCTTCCCAACGTAAAGCAGTTTCTATAATCTTTCCAACAAAGAAGCCTAAGCCGCCACCGATGAGAAATAGACCTGACTTTAAACCGCCCTCTCCAGATGACAGACTTTTTTCATTTAGAAGATCTGCAGGTTGTCCACTTTCTATGAGTGCCATTCTTTCTGTATGTCGAGACTTGTATCTCATATAAATAAATGTAATGACTGATCCGAAAAAGCCAATCATTGCTATCATAGGAGGTAAGTGATGCATAATTATAATTTTTTGCTGCTTAGACGCAGGCTTTTTGATTCTGGTTACAAAACCAGAAAAAAAAATTCAAGCCCGCTGAAGGTCTAAAAATGACTGGCCCTTCTTCTCTTACATAAAAATAGGTATCTTAAACTGTAACCTGATTACAACTCACTGCGTATTATGGTTTCTAAGCAAAGACTAAATGTTGACTGATACACAATTAATACAAAATACTCTGAAAGGTGACCAATCCGCCTATGGGCAACTGGTCTCTAAGTATCAAAACTATATGTATACAGTCTGTCTCAAAATGCTAAAATCTAAAACTGATGCCCAAGAAGCCACTCAAGATACCTTCATCAAAGCCTATAGAAAACTAGCTGATTATAAGGATGCGTCTAAGTTCAGCTCTTGGCTTTATAAAATAGCCTACCGAACTTGCTTAGATGTTATTAGAAAGAGAAAGCAAACGATAGATCTAGATGAGATAAACTACAGCTTGGCAGACGAAACAACAGCAGATGGCAACTACGAAAGAAATGAATTGCAGCAGCAACTCAGAAATGCTATAGATCAACTAAACCCTAAGGAAGCTGGTCTTATAACTATGTTCTATCTGGAAGAACTGTCCATCAAGGAACTCGCAGAAAATTCCGGCATGCAGTTGTCTAATGTTAAAGTTATTCTATTCAGAGCCCGCAAAAAACTGGCAACAATCATAAACGAACAATACAAGGATCTCAAAATTTATATAAATTAGTCATGATGGAGAGAGATGAAAAATTAATATGGGAGTACCTGGATGGACAACTCAGTTCAGCACAAGGTAAAAAGGTAGAAAAGAGACTGCTTGCCGATGCCTCATTCAAAAAACTGTATGATAAGCATGCTCAGCTTCATAGTTCCTTACAACACTTGGAATTAGTAGCGGCTCCTGACCACATCTTGTCCAATGTTATGGTCAGCATCAAACAAGAAACAATCCAAGTCTCAAAACCTGCCACTTTTGGTAAAGTCAAACTCCTGGCTGCAGCTGGCCTGCTATTGTCTTTGTTACTTGTAATTATTGGATTGTCTTTTACCGAAAGAGGAGCAGAAAAGTCCATATTTCAAAACCATCTTGATGGGCTAATGCCAGCCTTGGATTACTCAGAATTTTTCAGTGGAATAAATCTACCCAATCAGAGTATCCTATTTTATGGTTCAGCTGTAGCCTTCTTACTAATATTCTACTGGGCTGAAGAACTTCTCAGCCGACTGCGTTACATGAAAACTAAATAATAGTCTAAGCGTCGTCGCCGTATTTCTGACGGGCATAATCTTGTAGATCTACCACCTGGTCCGACTCATCTAAAATTTCTTGCCCTAATAAGGTCTCGAACATGTCTTCCATTGTTACAAGGCCTACAACACTGCCATACTCATCCTTTACTAGTGATAAGTGTTGTTTCTTCTTTGTCAGATTTTTGAATAATTCTGGAAGTGGCGTAGTATCTTTTATATGGTTAGCTTCCAGCATGAGGTCTTTTATCTTCTCCTGACTACCTTTCTCTGCAACACAAGCAAGTATATCGTCCTTAAGAACAGTTCCTACGATATTGTCCTTATCTCCTTGATAAACAGGAATTCTAGAGTAGATTTTTGAAGGATTAGATTTTACAAATTCGTCCACAGTCATTTCTTGGTCTACCATGTAAGCCACCGTTCTAGGTGTCATGATATCTCTTACAGACATCTTTTCGAAATTGAGTAGATTATTTATGATTTCGGATTCTTCCTTGGCAATAGCTCCACTGCTGGCACCTACTTGTGTCATCGCTGCGAAGTCTGCCCTACTCAGTACCGACTTGCTCTTATCTTTTTTCAAGAATTTAGTAGTCAATTGGCAAAGCCATACTAATGGTGCAAGAAACCAAATAAGAATCTTTAATGTTCTTGTTGTAAATGGTGCTAAGCTTTTCCAGTTATTGGCGCCTAAAGTCTTAGGGATAATCTCTGACAGAATCAATATAAGCAAAGTCATTGCAACAGGCGTTATGACCGTAGCTTCGATGTTTGCACCCCAAATTTTCGTAGCTGCTGCCCCTACACCGATAGCTCCTGCAGTATGTGCTACAGTATTAAGTGTCAATATTGCTGATAATGGTTTGTCTATGTCTTTTTTGTATTCCTCAAGTAGCCTGCCTGTAGAGGTTCCATTTTGTGCTTGTTGTGTGACATAAGAAGGTGTAATACTAAGTAATACTGCTTCCAGTACAGAACACAGAAAAGAAAAGGCTATAGAAATAGCAAACCAGAATAAGAGAGCGCCCATGAAATAAAATATTGATTATGTGGCAAAACTATATATAACTATATCTAATATGAAGGGTTTTAAGCTTTAATCTTTCCTAATACCAGCTGTTTAGACCAAAAAACCACTATTCCAGCCAGAACTGCTTTTACCAGCGCCATCTTCCAGAAGGGAACGAGACCATATTCTATCGCTTTGGCTGCTCCATACTTTACAAATAAATGTCCCAATCCAAAAACAAATAGCACTAAAGTACTTATCAACATAGTAAACATGATGAGCCATAAACTGGATTTTCCTACACCATTGATCATGTAAGAAATGACCAATCCTGAAAACAAAAAGCCATACAAAAAACCACCACTGCCACCTATAATCTTCTCCCAGCCAGCAGATCCATCTGCAAATACAGGCAAGCCCGCAATACCAAGCAGGAGATAGGTTGCTATAATTATCAGAAAATCTCTGGGCCGTACAGTTCCAGCTATGACAAAGACTGCAAGACTCTGAGCTGTGAATGGGATGCCTTTTTCTGAAATAGGTAAGGTTACTGAGACGTAGGCTGAGGCTATCAGACAGAGCAATAGGATGACGTTCTTAAGATAGGAGTGCATTATCCTTTATTGTTCAGTCTGAATACCTGTGTCTGTTCATTATTATTTGCAACGATAATCTGATCTCCCTTTGGTGAAGACACTTTGACCATCTGTCTAACATCGTATGGTGCAAAAAATCCAGATTCTTCCAGTGGTACATTGTTGAATTTCATATCACCTTGATTAAGCAATACTACTCCAGTACCACTGTCAGCACGAGGTGTTTCTATCTCCGCTACAAACCAATTTCCAGCTCCCACTATATCCAAATCACTATCACCATCCAAATCTGCAACTACAAAATCTTGCATAGGAGAGAGTTGAGCTTGGTAGGGTAATTTTTCTGACCTTAGTTTCCCACCTTCATTTATGAGTAGCATAGAACTGAAACATGTTGCTTTATAGTTCAAGGCTTGATCTAAAGCAGTTCCATACACCTTAAAGACATCTGATTTTCCAAATTCCTCATAAGATCCTATTTGCTTCTTCAGTCCTGGCATCTGCTCACTGGAACACTGAAAACCCCTGACTGGATAAAGGACGTCGTCATTGTGATAACTGACCACGATGTCCTGTACACCATTCTCGTCGAAGTCACCACCAAATATTTCGAATGGTGCCAAACTACTCGCCTGATATTTATAATTTTCACCTAGGTTACCTACAAGATAATCCGTATCCCCATCCCCGTCCAGATCAGCAGGTACAATAGAGTTCCACCATCCGACCAGTGTAGCATCCAAGGCATTTTCATTCCTTTCTAGATGACCATCATTGTTTTCAAAGACCAGAATATCTGTCCACTCCCCCACTACTAATAAATCCACATCTCCATCTCCATCATAGTCGGACCAGATAGCATCTGTAATCATACCTGCCATAGACAAAGCTGTTGTCTTAGCCTTGGTTACATCGATATATCCCTTTCCTGTGTTCTCAAGTAATAAACTTTGTGCTGGAGAAGGATAATGTCCATGAACTAATCTGCCACCGACAAAGAGGTCTTCGTCACCATCGCCGTCAAAATCACCTGCAGTAACGCAACCACCACTCGTTGAAATTTTTGGCAACAGTTTGTCATCCATTGTGAAATTGCCATTCCCATCATTTATATACAACTTATCGGCGAGTGCTATAGAGTTGGCTTGAAATTCATTGCTGCCGGAGACCACGTACAAGTCGAGATCTTTATCACCGTCTGCGTCTACAAAGGTAGCTGCGACATCTTCAGCAAATCTGTTCACTGCAATCCTTGAAGGTCTGAAATTCCCATTAGCTGATTGTAGGAAAATTTTGCCTTCCTGACCTGCCGCACCTCCTATATAGATATCTTCAGTTCCGTCTCCATTGACATCACCTTTAGCCAAGGCAGGACCCAATTGAGACAACAAGTGAGGCAGAAGAACTTGGACTTTGTAATCATCAAAATAGCGATCCTTGTGCTGATATTGTACACCTCGAGTTACTTCAGCGATTAGAGTCTTGTTATGGGGATTGCTATTTGTCGCAGATCCTTGAGGATTATACTTGACGACAAGATTTCCCTTAGAGATACCGGACTGTGTTTGTGTTTTTCCATTTGGCCAAATTATTTTCAGACTTTCTGGTTGTTCAGTTTCAGCTAAGCCGAAATGTACAATCGGCTCACAAGAAGACTGGAATCCTCTCGTCACTTGTAGTTCCTTGTAATGTTTGCCCTCAGAAGTTATCAGCTCTACTTTTGCATTGTATCCAAGATTGTTCTGATCTGGACCATTCAATTTGACTTTCAGATAATTATTATTATCAGCAGTGTTCTCGTAGATAGAGGCAGGTGCATTCATATTATTTATAACTACATCTAAGTCACCATCACCATCCAAGTCGCCACTTGCCATACCATTAGAAAAGCCTTCATGATCAAAACCCCACTCTCTAGATACCTTCTCAAATTTCAGTTCCTCTCCCTGACTGAAGGCATAGTTTTTCAAAGGTGTACTTTGTAGTAGTGAATAGGCTTGTTCGAAGGTAAGTCTATTGTTGTGCTGTGACGCGAGCTTATTGGACTTCTTGCTGAAATCTTTGTCCTGGGTATCTTTTAGCCAACCATTAGCGACTAATAGATCATCATCACCATCCTGGTCGTAATCAGCAAACAAGCAACTCCAACTCCAATCAGATTTATCGAGTCCACAATAATGAGCAATATCGCTGAAGTGACCATTCCCATTATTCAGGTGTAGAGAATTTCGCATGTACTGGAAATGCATTCCATTATTGACCATATCAGCAAACCTCTCCATGTCCATGGGTGCCATATTGGTTTTCTGTCGCACATTATCTTCGGACAACATCTCTCCTGTAAAGATATCTTGATGACCATCCCTATTTATATCTACGACATCTACTCCCATAGCAAAGTAAGAACAATGTGGAAAATATTCCTTCAGTGACTCCTTGAAGGTCCCATCTTGCTGATTGATATAATAAAGATCCCGAGGCATAAAGTCACTCGTCACATAGATGTCTGTCCATCCATCTCCATTCAGGTCAGTTGTAGACAGCCCTAAGCTATATGCATAGTTTAATATTCCAGCTTCTTTACTGACATCGGAAAAGGTACCATTACCATTATTCCTGTAGAACTTATCTGAGTCGACTCGATTGGGGTTCTTGGTGTTATTTATCATAGAGGTTCCCGCCTGCACAAAGTCTCTTGGATGACCTCCCAGATACATATCTAAGTCGCCATCTTTGTCATAATCAAAAAAACTAGATTGAATCGACTGCCCGCCATCATGGAGACCATAAGACTTTGCAGACTCCACAAAACTGTTGTTCTTATTATTAAGGAATAACAAATTCTCTTTGTCCTTTGCATTACTAGTCCATCCAGATCGACAGACATAGATATCTAGCCAGCCATCACTATTGATATCCACAAAAGTGACGCCTGTTTTATAGCCTGGAAACTTATCTATGCCCGCGGACCTACTGATATCTTCAAACTTAAAATCTCCCTTATTAAGATAGAGTTTATCTGTTCCTTGGGTGGAGGTAAAATAGATATCTGGCAATCCATCATTATTGATATCCCCTATGCCTACGCCGCCGCCATTATAGAGGTAGACATAGTTGTAATAGTTTACTTCTTTGGTTTCATTGATATCATTGGAGAAGGTGATGCCAGAATGCTCGGGAGAGATACTACTGAATACTCTTCTTGTTTTCGCTTCTGTATTCTTCGAATTATCACCAATACTAGTATCGGAATTGCAGCTAGAATATAATAAAGCAGATAGAATTAGCAGTATTATTAATATAATACCTACCTGAGATTGGTTATAGTTTTCAGTACTCATTCCTTCATTAATATCGGTCGCTAATATAGTCAATTGCAGTGCCATGTCTTCATAGAAGCAGTACAGATAATTACACTTAAACTGCATGGAACTTACTCCTAGAAAACAGAGAAATCAATCACATTTTTGCCTTAAGTTTGTGCACAGAGCAAGAATCTATTTAACACAGAAATAGTATATTTAGTCCAAGGTAATAAAATAAGACAACGGATGAATTTTCAGAAATTTATATATATAATTTTTTGTGTATTTGTCTGGATTTCTTGTAATCAAGAAGGCCAACCAAATAGTACAAGTCACCCTCATAATGAAGGGTCGGCTTCAGGTTTTGAGTTAGTATCTTCTGCAACATCCGGTATTACTTTCAAAAACATACTTAAAGATGATCCGCTTTCGGACAAAAACGTACTCACCAACCAAAACTATTTTCATGGTGCTGGAGTGGGTATCGGCGATTTTAACAATGACGGCTTACCTGATATATTTATGGCCGGCAATGAATTGTCGAATGCCTTATATATCAACAAGGGTGATTTTAAGTTTGAAGAACTTGGAATTGATGCAGGAATCAATGTCAGGAAAACTTGGGCTGCAGGAGTATGCATCGTAGATATTAATGATGATGGCTATCAAGACATCTATGTTAGCCAACAAGGAAATGGCAATCGGGAGCAGCAAAAGAATGCTTTCTACATTAACAATGGCGATCTGACTTTTACGGAAAGAGCGGAAGAAATGGGCCTAGCAGATGCGAACCACAATACTCAGGCAGCTTTTTTTGATTATGACAAAGATGGTGATCTTGATTGTTATGTAATGACCGTCTCCAAATATGCACGTGTCATTTTGAAATCGGTGTATGACGACCTAAAAAACAAAGACAACCTCAGAGCAGCGAGTGGGAAACTTTACGAAAACAAAGGAGGCTTAAAATTTAAAGATGTTACAGAACAGGCAGGATGTTTGGCTTATGGCTATGGCTTAGGGCTCAATATTTCTGATCTGAATGGGGACAACTGGCCAGACATTTATGTTGCTAACGATTATACCGTGCCTGACTTTATGTACATTAATCAGAAAGATGGCACCTTCAAAGAATCCATTAAAGATTACACCAGACAAATTTCCTATTTCGGGATGGGTTGTGATGTTGCTGATATAAATAATGATGGATATGTCGATATCGCTGTAGTGGATATGGCCGCAGAAGATCATTTTAGAGATAAGACCTTGATGGCCGGTATGGATACAGAAATGTTTAAGTACTATTTCTATGAGCTAGGGTATCAGCACCAATATATGTTCAATAGCCTTCAGCTTAACAATGGGAACAATACCTTTTCCAATATTGCCGCAATGGCTGGTGTACTTAAGTCTGACTGGAGTTGGGCAGCATTTTTTTCAGATTTTAATTTGGATGGTTATAAAGATTATTATATTACCAATGGTTTCAGAAGATATTCTAGAGATAACGACTTCAGAATTAAGATGAAAGAAACCAGGTCAGCTAATAACGGCACAGTCCCTCTATCTATCAGAAAGGAACTGTACGAGCTGATGCCTGAAATAAAACTTAAAAACAAGCTCTACATCAACGATGGAAATCTACATTTCGATGACAATAGTAAAGATTTCTTTCATCCAGACATTAAGACCTATTCTAGTGGTGCAGCCTATGCAGATTTTGATAATGATGGTGATCTAGATATCATAGTAAGTAATGTAGATCAAGAAGTAACATTGCTAAAAAATACTGCTGCAGAAAAATCAGGAAGAAACTATATCAAAATCAGTCTTGAAAGTAAAAACGAAGCACTTAAGCTTGGAAGCAAGGTCTATGTAGAAACAGATACAGGCAGCCAACTTCAAGAGTACTTCTTTGTAAGAGGTTATGAATCTACGATGCAAGAAGTCCTTTTGTTCGGCTTAGGTCAGACTAAAACAATTAACTCTATAAGAGTAATATGGCCTGATGGGAATGAGCAAGAATTAAAAAATATTGAAGCCAATCAGGAACTAAAAATCAGCTACGAAAAGCAAGGAGTTTTTGCAAATCAAAATTCAAATTCAGCAAATGGCATTCTGAAACCACTTGCAGGAACAAGTCTTGGCATTGATTTCAAACATCAAGAAAATTTCTTTGATGATTTCGAAACAGAGATATTATTGCCACAGAAACAAACTTCATTTGGGCCAGCGATAGCCACAGCAGATATAAATGGCGATGGACTTGAAGATGTATTTACAGGAGGTGCAAAAGGTCAAGCTGGCAGCATCTATGTCCAAAATGCATCAGGCGAATTTACAAAAGCTGATTCCCAACCTTGGACTAAAGAGAGCAATAGCGAAGATGTCTCTGCCATCTTTGTAGATCCTAACCAAGATGGAACAAAGGACTTGATTATAGTAAGTGGAGGTAGTGGCGACATGATCGGTGCTGAACCATGGCTTCAAGACAGATTCTATGCAAATAATGGTAAAGGGGAATTCTTCCGAATAGCTAATGTATTGCCTGAATCTCTATCAGCATCCTATGATATAATAGCAGAAAATATAGACGATGATCCAGAAAAGGAGCTTCTGATTCTAGGCGCTGCACAACCAGGAAAATATCCACTTGCTGAAAAATCTGTGGTTCTAGACTATAATGGCAAATCATATGTAGATGTTACGGACATAGTCATTCCAGAACTCAATGAAGAAAATGGCTTACTCAGAGCTGCATGCTGGATAGACTTAAATGGAGACAACCAAATAGATTTAGTAACAGCTGGCGAATGGCAAAATATCAATGTCTATCTAAATAATAATAGCATTTTTAAAAAATCTTCCTCGTCCTGGGGTACGGCCAATAAAGAAGGCTGGTGGAGATCTCTGCAAGCAATAGATGTAGACAATGATGGTGACCTAGACTTGGTAGCTGGTAATGTAGGTAAGAATTTCAAACAGAAAGCAACCGCTGACCATCCACTCTACTTATTCTCAAATGATTATGACAATAATGGAACACTTGATTGTGTACTGGCCAAAGACTACAAAGGCAACATAGTCCCCGCAAGGGGACGCGAATGCTCAAGTGAGCAAATGCCTTTCATTAGTGAAAAATTTAAAACATATAATGATTTTGCATCTGCAAGTATAGGCGACATTCTTGGTCAAGAGAAGTTAGAAAACGGCATTCAACTCAAAGCTGTGGATTTCTACTCTTACTTACTTATAAATGATAATGGTAAATTTTCTTACAAGAAATTACCGCCTCTTGCCCAGTCCTCCCCTATTAATGATCTTCTAGTCCATGATTACAACAAAGATGGCAAAGATGATATACTTGTGGTAGGTAACGACTATAACACTGAATACGAAACTCCTAGATTAGACGCTGGTAATGGCTTAGTATTAATCAATAAAGGATCAGATTTTGAGGCACTGACTGTCAAAGAGTCTGGATTATTCAATCCTGGAGACGCAAAAAAAGTACGTCAAATAAACCACCAAAATGGTCAGCTTATACTCATTGCCAATAATAATGATCAGTTAGGCGTTTTTAAATCTTCAGATTAAGAATTAGAATAGGTGGGATTTGAAAATATTTTTACTGTTGACCCTTCTCTGTCAGCAACATAGAGCTTATCATGTGAAAAAAAGATATCTGTTGGGGCACCGATATTATCAGTTATTTTATAGAGAAGCTTCCCGAAATTAGAAAACATGTATACTGCTCCTTCCTGCTGGTCACTGACAAAAACATGCTGACCATCGGTAGCGAGTCCACTAGGCTGCATAAATGATGCATCAGCATAAGTTCTTTCATACTCGCCTTCAAGATTAAAAATTTGCATTCTATTATTTCCCGTATCTGACACATGGACTTTACCACCAACAATAATAACTGAGGAAGGATTATTTAATTCGCCTTCACCATTTCCTTCTTTTCCAAAAGTAGAATAGACTTTGTCTTTGTTTCTTACTATTCTATTATTCCCTCTGTCTAACACATAAAAATTATCAATTCTAAATCCATCAAAAGCAGTCGGATTATTCAGCTGTTCTTCTATTTCTAATTTGTAAATAGGTCTCACATCACCACGATAAACAAAGATGGAATCATGATCAAAAAGTGGCATAAGAACTCTAGCTCTTCTTTGATTCAAAAATAAGACCTTGGAATCAGTTAAAATAGTGTCTATAACTCCATCCTCTAGAGTAGCCCTAAGTACTATACTTTGGGCAGTATCTGAAACAATAATATACTCTTTAAAAGCAGTGACTCCATTGGGGGTTAAGTTTGGAATACTAAGTTCTGCCTCAAGCTTCCATTCTGATTTATTTGGAATATTCACCTCTACTTCGAGCACTTTCATTCTACTTCCATACGCTTCTGAATCAAATTTGATAGGCTTATTAGAGGTATCTGTCGGAACCGAAGAAGTGTCTATGTTTTTATTATGATTTGTATCACTATTACAAGACATAATGGTTGTCACTAAAACAATCAGCGGTATTATATTCTTAGTTCTTATCATTTTCTAGCAACCAGTATTTACAGAAAAGAATTTTTCGATTCTACTTTTGATACTTTACAATTTTATCAGGAATCAAAGATAAAATTGTCTGAGACTAACACTAGCTAGAAATATCAAAAAGCAGAATAAAATTGCAATCAAATTAATATTTTGCTGGAACTTGTTTGCTCCACAAATTTAGACCTCACACAAAGTAGAAAAAAGAGATTGCTACTTGACGAAAGCATGAGAAAAGTAATGCCTGCAAAAAGATTGTCATAAATTATCTCTAGCAAGTAAAATTCCAAGGAAACTTTGAGGATAAGGAATTTGTCAAAAGTATAAGTAATGAACATCATGA
>CAZKXO010000016.1:0-25312 GCA_964556525.1 uncultured Saprospiraceae bacterium | reverse complement strand
AGCCAAGTACGATGAAAAGGATGTGGAGAGGTTGCGGAATGATCCAGGTATTGTCAGAAACAGATTGAAAATTAATGCCACTATCACCAATGCCCAAGCCTATCTAGAACTTAAGAAAGAAATCAGCCTTTCAGACTTTTTATGGAATTATATAGATGGTCAGCCCATCATTAATCATTTCAAAACCATGTCTGATATCCCCGCCGAAACCGAACTGTCCAGACAAATCTCAAAGGACCTCAAGAAGCACGGTTTTAAGTTTGTAGGACCTACTATCGTATACGCCTACATGCAAGCCATAGGAATGGTCAATGATCATATTATTAGTTGCTGGAAAAGGTAAGCCAGTTAGTTATCCCAACCCAAGACTTTTCTCATTTTATGGTAAATGTCTTTGTTCTCATAAAGGCCAGCGAAATGCTCTGATCCTGGGCCATAAGCAAAAACAGGAATAAAGTCACCAGTATGCTTTTTAGAAGTAAAAGTTGTAATAAGACTGTCCATTTCAGAATGCTCCTGGATGGTATACCCTCCCGTTTCATGATCTGCCGTAACTAATACTAAAGTCTCGCCATCCTCCTTAGCCCACTCCAAGGTATTGCCTATGACCTTATCAAACTCCAGAAACTCTTCTATTATCCAGTTGGAATTGTTTGCATGGCCTCCCCAGTCTATTTGCGAACTCTCTATCATTATAAAGAAGCCTTGACCCTCTGATTTCTCACTGAGAAAATTGATCCCTGCTTGAGAAACCCTTTCCAGATAATCTCTACCTTGGTAAACAGAAAGAGGGTCGCTCTCTGCTGTAAAATAGGCAAATTTGTCAGCTGTTTCCATGGACATTTGTGCTTCTGCAAATTCCTTTAATTGGTTTTCAACTGTGTAACCATTAGCTACCAATTCTGCTATAAGATCTCTATCATCTTTCTCTCTTCTGTCAAAAAATTTCTTTCCTCCTCCTGCAAAGAAATCGATGTCGGTTTTTAGAAAATCTTCAGCAATTTCCTCATAGTTTCTTCTGTTCTTGTTATGAGCTATGAAGCTTGCAGGTGTAGCATGTACTATTGTGGAGGTTGCCACCAGGCCTGTTTTAAATCCTTTGTCTTCAGCTTCTTCTAAGATAGTCTTAAGTGGAATTGTATCTCGGTCGACGCCTATGGCGCCGTTGAAGGTTTTTTCTCCACAAGCAAAGGCCGTTGCCGCTGCCGCTGAGTCTGTGATTAAAGTGTTACTAGCATGTGGCTTATGCAATCCTATCACTGGAAATTTTTCCAGATTACTCTTGTTACCATTAGCATAGGTGCCGGCACTGATTTGACCTATGCCCATACCGTCACCTATCAGAAAGATAATGTTCTTAGGTTTTTCTGGTTCTGTTATTACGGAACCCAACACCTCACGAGTATATACAACAGTCTCCTCAGGTTCATTGAGTTCTTGCTTGGTTTTGCAACTAAGTATATTGGCAATGCAAAAAAAGAAACAGTATAAAGTGATTTTATTTATAAGCATAGTTTTTATAAGTTCAGCGGCTTAAGATATATTTTTTTCCAGGCAATGATTTGACCAAGCCCTTAAATTCCATATTTAATAACATGGTGGTAATATTAGCTAACGGAAAAGTGGATTTATAGTGTAATGAATCCAGTCCGATATTGGGATTGGTTTTGATAAGCTCTAGTATCTTTTGTTCGTCTTCAGAGAGCTCTATAATGAGTTCCATCTGTCTTGGTTCTGCTGTTTTGTCCCAGCGCATGATATAAGCGATATCTTCTGCTGAGGTGCAGAGATGTGCCTTGTGTGATTTTATTAGATGATTGCAGCCTTCTGAGAATTCGTCATTGGTTCTTCCTGGATAGGCAAAGACATCCTTGTTGTAACTATTGGCATATTCTGCTGTAATCATTGAGCCACCTTTCCGAGCAGATTCTATTACTACTACTACGTCTGCCATCCCAGCAATGACTCTATTTCTCTTCGGAAAATTTTCTCTATCAGGCTGTGTATCCATAGCATATTCTGTAATGATCCCACCTTGCTCTAGCATCTTAACAGCTAACTTTTTATTCTTTGCTGGATACAACATGTTCATCCCATTCCCTAAGACTCCCAGAGTAGGCAACTTACATTCTACAGCTTGGCGATGGGCTACAGTATCTACTCCATAGGCTAGACCACTGACGATAGTGCAATTATACTGATGTAGTCCTTCTACTAAGTTTTCGCACTGGATTTCTCCATATGGTGTGACCTTCCTTGTACCTACAATAGCCACCATTCTAGGGGCATTCATATCCGCAACACCTTTGGTATATAAGAGGATGGGGCTATCTGGATAATGCTTCAGATTTGTAGGGTAGTCTTCGTCCAGATAAAAGACCAGCTTAATGTCTCTGCCTTCGATAGCTTTCAGTTCTTTTTCTGCCTGTTCCAGAGCATTAGAGTTTAGGATCTCATTTGCTCTACTTTCTCCTACACCAGGAGTCTTGCTAAGTTTCCTTTTACTTGCTCGAAAAACTTGTTCCATTCCACCGCAATACGAAATAAGATTCTTTGCTGTCACAGCCCCTATGTTAGGTATAAAGGTGAATGCTAATTTGTATAGTAATTGCTGGTCAGACATTATTTGTATTGATTTGCACGATCTAATTGACCTTTGGCAGTATAGGCCTTTCTAAGCCCAGATCTGATACGAGGATCTGATGGGTCTACTTGCAAGCCTAAATTTAGATAGAAGAGAGCCCAGTCATATTTTTGTTGTTGATCTATAAGAAGATTTACACCTACGTCATCATAGAACGACAGCAGTTTATTCTTATCTCCAATCTTGTTCACATATTCGAGAAAAGTCTTTATAAATGGAATATCTGGTCTATAGATGATGGTTTTTTTAAAGTCTGCTAAAAGTTGATCTATATCATTGGTCATCTTATACTTTTCTGAAGCAATGCCTATCTTCATTAAATGCCCATTGTAGTAGGCAGGGTGAATTTCTACAGCTTTATTGGCATACGGAATTGCTTCGTCAAGTAATCGTTGTTGCCTGTTTCTATCATTTTCTTCCTTATATGCATTGAATAAGGCTGTTGACATAAAGCTGTTTGCTCGAGCACTATTTTTTGAAACTGTGATCGCAGCTCTGTTAAGTGATAAGGCACTTTCCCAGGCTGGTACTCGCATCATTGTTTTTATACCATACAGTAAGAGTATTGCACCCACCAGAACATTCAGTATGATTTGTCTTTTCTCACCAAATCTCTTGGCAATTATAGTCAGCAGATATCCAAAAATGATACACAATCCGAGGGAAGCTGCAAAGGCAAATCGTTCGTTCATAAATGTTCCAATGCTAACAACTAGATTAGAGACTATGGACATAGCTGCGAAGTAAAAGAACAATCCAAATGCTATTTTTTTACGCTTCTTCATCCATAAGAATCCTAAGATAATGAGTAACACATGAATGCTTATAGACAACCAGACTTGCCAACTTCCAAAGTCCATGATAGGAATATGGTAGGGATAATAATCATGGGTCAATGGGTGAGGGAATATATGCAGTTTCAGGTAGATCAGCAGTGTATAAAATATAGTAGCAAAACGTTGCACAGTGCTCATGCCTACAAAGGAGTTATTCATTAGATCTGTAGAAGGCTCATCTCCTAGCAGATAGCCTATGATGGAATATCTCAGACCTAGATAACATAATGTCATTATGAAAAGCAGACCTAGAATCAAAAGCATAGCTTTTCTTTGCTTAGGTCTGAAGAGTAATAGGGCGGCTGGGACAATGGCCATGAAGGTAATGGTGTTTTCCTTTGCCAGCAAACCTGCGAAGTAGATGACAGGTATGATTAGTAAATACAGCAACTCTTTTTTGTCAGTGTATTTCAGACTGATCTGCAAAGTCAGTAAACTGAAAATCATAGATAAAATCTCATCACGGCCTTTGACATTAGCCACCGCTTCTACATGGATTGGATGAAACATGTACAAGAGAATGCTTATGGCAGCCGTTCCAAACAAAATTTTGTTCTTTGATGATTTTTCTCGAAAAAGTCTCCTTAGAGAAATAAAACCCAGAAAACAACACAACCCATACAACAATATATTAATAAGGTGACTCACAGAAGAATTAGCACCAAAGAGGGCGTACTCTGTAGCAAATGTTAGCAATGAAAGTGGTCGATAACGAGCGCCTTGTACTAAGTTTTTTTGTTCACCAAAGTAACCTGAGAAACTATCATGTGATAAGATATCTCCAAAACCCGCAAAGCCTTTCTTAACATAATTGTTTTCTGTAAATACAAGTGAGTCATCCAGTACATAACCAAAGCTGAGGGATTGGAAGTACAGAATAAAACAAATCCCCATGCAAATGGCCAATCCAATAGCTTTCATTTTACCAGACAAGGGTTTATAACTGGTTTTGGAAACTGCTTTCTTCTTCTTTTTATTGGACTTCTTCTTGTTCATTTAATGGGTCATCTCTTATTAGTGACCTTTAAAGTATCTATTTTTAAATTATAATAAAAAGTTTGTTTTCCTAGGTAAAAGCCGTTACTTCATCTTAGTTATTAGAAAGAATCTTAATATGTTATTTCTGGTTTTTAGGAGAGTCAGTTGTTTTATTGTTTTGATGCTTTGCTTGCAATTAGGTGCAATCACAAAGTCTGAAGCTCAAGTCAATATCCGAATTGGCTATTCTTTAGGTATGTTGTCTGCAAATACCAATAATCAAATTCTAGATTCGTACGACAGTTTTCTCTCTGGTTTCTATGACGAATACGATGAGTTCAGGGATCTTAGATTGATCTATGGTATTTCTTTAGGCTTGAGATATAAGTTTGGATTGGGATCCTTAGAACTGAGTTGGGAAGGACCAGGGAGAACAATCGAATCTGTAGGTAAATTTAATCCTGAACCTCCAGCACGACCTTCCGCAGTCACAGAAGAAATCAGATATAGACTCAATCTTATTTTACTTAGCTACGAAACCAATTTTGATCGCTTCGGAGTAGGCACTTCAGTAGGTAGAAACTTCCTGTCTATAAGTGAATTGATTCCAAATGATAATGCTAATATTTCATTGTTGGATGGAAATCAAGGACAGTTTGTTGCCAGATTTCACTTGGCTTTCAACTTCTACGGAAGTAATACTGTTGCCTTTGCTATCAAACCATTTGTGCAAGTGGGCATTAATGATGCAGATCTTTCTTCTTATACTAGAAATCTAGGTGTCACTACTGCAGCAGATACTGGTGAAGGATTTTTGATGTGGGGATTATCGTTTTCTTTTTATAATGGACGTCAGTAGGCATCTAATTACTTGAAAGAGAAAAGGCACTGACCTTTTCGATCAGCACCTTTCTGTTATTTTAAGTAATTGTTTAATTACCCTATAGCTCTTTTAATCAATTCACCTTGTTGCTTTTCGTGGACTTTCTTAAATCCTGTTGCTGGACTAGCTGTAGCTGATCTTGATATCAAATCTATATCTGTATGTCTCCAGTATCTCATGAGATAATCCCAAGAACCCATATTTGCTGATTCCTCTTGAACCCAATATTTAGAGGCACTTTTGTATTTGTCTAAGATTTTGTCTAGTTGTTTTTGCGGGAAAGGGTAGAGTTGCTCCAATCTCACAATTGCTATGTCTTTTCTATTAGCCTCTTCTTTTGCGGCTAAGAGATCATAGTATACTTTCCCAGTACATATGAGCAGACGTTTGACTTCATCCGCTTTGCCAATATTATTGTCATCTATAACTTCCTGAAACTTAGTACCAGTTTCAAATTCAGCCAGACCTGATACCGCTTTTGGATGCCTCAGCATAGACTTCGGCGACATAATGATAAGTGGCTTTCTTACTTCTCTTGCCAATTGTCTTCTAAGTGCATGGAAGAGATTAGCAGGTGTTGTCATATTGACTATCGTAATGTTGCATTCAGCAGTCATCTGCAAGAATCTCTCTAATCTTGCACTAGAATGCTCTGGTCCTTGTCCTTCCATACCATGTGGAAGTAACATAACTAGACCACTCATTCTTTGCCATTTACTTTCAGCAGCACTGATAAACTGATCCACCATCGTTTGTGCTCCGTTATAGAAATCACCAAACTGAGCTTCCCACAATACTAAAGTATGCGGATTAGCTAGTGAGTAACCATACTCAAATCCTAGTACAGCAAACTCGGAAAGGAAACTATTGAAGATTCTAAGTTTTCCTTGATTTTTGGCAATACCATCTAATCTGTTAAACTCCTCTTCGGTTTCTACATCATTGAATATCGCATGACGATGAGAGAAGGTTCCTCTCTTTACATCTTGACCACTCATTCTCACATCCTTTCCATCGAGCAGGATACTGCCATAAGCGAGCAGTTCTCCAAGCGCCCAATCAAGTTGTCCTTTATCCAATAGCTTGTTTGTACCTTTTAGTAACCTGTTGACTTTAGATAGCAGATTGATACCCTCAGGTGGTTTGGAAATATGATCAAGTATTTTCTTGATGTCTGTCTTTTTGATTCCTGTCTTAGGAGACTTTTCTACATCAGATGTGTCAAAAGTCATTTTCAATTCTGACCACTCATTCTCCTGTGGCTGTGGCGTATAAGGCAGTGGTTTTTCCTTGACATCATTCAGTTTGTCCTGTAGGTGATCCCAAAATTTCTTTTCTAGTTCTTCAGCCATCTTTGCATCTACATCTCCTCTAGACATCAGTTTGCTGACATAGAGCTCTCTTGGATTCTTATGACTATTGATGATTTCATACATTTTCGGTTGGGTAAACTTGGGATCATCTCCTTCATTATGACCATGCTTTCTGTAGCAGACCATATCTATAAAAACATCATTGTTGAATTTTTGTCTGTATTCAGTAGCAAGCTTTACTGCAAAGACTAGTGCTTCTGGATCATCACCATTTACGTGGAAGACAGGTGCTTGGACAATCCCGGCTGCTGCTGTACAGTAAGTGGACGATCTTGCATCATCAAAGTCAGTCGTAAAACCTATCTGATTATTTATAACTATATGCATAGTTCCACCAGTGTAATAACCTTCCAACTGGCTCATCTGGACAGTTTCGAATACAACACCTTGTCCAGCAATAGCAGCATCTCCATGTATCAGAATGGGTAAGATTT
This sequence comes from uncultured Saprospiraceae bacterium, assembly GCA_964556525.1. Lineage (GTDB taxonomy): Bacteria > Bacteroidota > Bacteroidia > Chitinophagales > Saprospiraceae > RFSX01. The sequence goes on along the minus strand of CAZKXO010000016.1, from coordinate 18,164 downwards.
TATCATAATCACTATCAAATAGAATATCGGCTTTTGCTCTTGCAAATCCTTCTACTACAGGATTTACCGCCTCGAGGTGAGAAGGATTAGGAGCCAATTTTAGGCTCACAGTATCGTTCTTTGCAGTCTTTAGCTGTGATGAGAAGCCCAAGTGATATTTTACATCACCATCTCCAAAGCTGTGCTCTGGAACTGAATTTCCTTCAAACTCATTGAAGATTTCTTCGTAGGTCTTGCCCATCACATTGGCCAAAACATTGAGACGACCTCTGTGCGCCATGCCGATGATTACTTCTTCCACTTTGTCAGCTGCACCTGTTGTAATGATAGCATCCAAAGCAGCAATGGCTGTTTCACCACCTTCCAGAGAGAATCTCTTTTGGCCGATGTATTTGGTATGTAGGAAGCGTTCGAATATTACAGCGCCATTTAGCTTTTCCAGGATTCTCTTCTTTTCATCAAGATTGAGCCCATAGCTTCCTGAGAGGTCTCTGTTTTCTATTTTCTCTCTCAGCCATACTCTTTTTTCTCTATTCTCGATATGGGCATATTCAAAACCTATGTTGCCAGCATAAATCTGATTGCACTTGTCTATGATCTCTTGCAAAGTGCCGTTTTTGAGACCCAATTCTGCTCCTGCCTCGAACTTGGTAGATAGATCTTTATCAGTCAGATTGTAGTCTGCTAGGTCTAGATGTGCATTCCTATCTCTTCTTTTTCTGATAGGATTAGTAGTAGAAAGCAAGTGCCCCCTTCTTCTAAATCCACCTATAATAGAATAGGCAGCGAATTCTTTATTGGCTAATAATGCACCATCTGTTCTACCTGTGGAAACAAAGCCTGTATTAGCCGCAGATCCATTAGACCAGCTGGCATTAGATCCAACGGAGTCGCTACTGCCATCTCCTCCAAACTCAAATCCCTCAAAAAATACTCGCCATCCTTCCTCCACTGAGGCTGGGTCAGCTTGGTACTTTGCGTACATCTCATCTATAAAACTGGGATGTGCATTAAACACGTATGAATAATCTTTCATCGACTAGAATTAAATATTATTAATTATTGTTATGTGAAGGTAAACAATAGGTCTGCTTTCTCTAAGGTTAGACTAAAATTATGCTAAAAGCAGCTTTCTATGGCTATCTATTCAATAAATTATTTGATTTTGCTTAAATAATTGGGATTTGTGTTAAAGAAATACACTACTTTTGCAATCCAAAATTTTATAGTTAATGGCACAGCACGCATCATCTAAGAAAAGAATCAGACAAGACGCTAAGAAAAGATTGCAGAATAGATATTATAAGAAATCTACAAGAACTGCTATTTCAAAACTTAGAGAGTTGACTGATGCTAAAGAGGCTGCTACTTATCTACCAAAGGTTATTAGTATGGTAGACAGACTAGCAAAGAATAACAATTGGCATAAGAACAAAGCTGCCAATATCAAAAGCAAGTTGACAAAATTCGTAAATGGATTAGGCTAAGCGCCAACTTTTACAAAACGATAAATAGAAGCCTCGCAAAATGCGAGGCTTTTTTATTTAAATCATATAACAACTTCCTTATACCGCAGATATCCTGCTGAGTGGGTTCTGAAATAAAGGACATTTGCCACCTATCTAGTATACTTTATCCAAGAAGTATCGATCTCAAATCCATCAATTCATTCTAGTTAGATGAATTCAGATCAGACTGCGAGATTAATGTTGGGATGTCCACCATTCGTATTTAAGATAGAAGTCCTATTGACCACTAGCTGGGTCGGCAGAAGGGAATTCGTAATCAGGGACTTTCTTTCCGAATACTTTTAAGTATCTTCTTGGATTTAGTCTGATGTCCTGTAAAAGCAGGTTCATGTTGGTCATGGTCGCTTCCAGGTCTGTGTAAAGCTTTTTATCATTAAGCAAAAGTCCAAGAGTGCCATCATCACTGTCCATTGCAACCAATATTTTGTTCAGATCTTTGACCATTACAGTAGCCTCTGTCATAGTCGTCTCTAAGGCTTTGAGACTTGCCCCAGCCTGATCGATCGTTGAGTTACTTTTATTAACTGTTTCTGAAAGAGAGATTTTACTTAAATCATTTGTAAGTGTACCTACGTCATTAAGTATAGCTGAAAGTTTAGCATTAGAACCCACCAAGGCTTCTGTCAGAATCGCCATGTTATTTAGCGTGACTTCCAGATCTCTAGAAGACTTGTCCATTAGATTGGAAAATCTAGACGTTGAGTTAGCCAAATTGTCCATCGTGGCTGATAGATTCCTTATTGTTTTATCCAAAGGAGCATTCGATTCAGGTGCACCTAGTTTTCCTAGAGTATGATCTATGCTACTAGTAATACTTTCGATATGTGGGTCTAGTTCTTCGGGAGTAATTATAGAACCGAAAAGTCCTATTGTCTCACTTTGAAGGATAACTCCATTTTCTGCACAGTTGGTACCATCACAAAATTTATCAAAGATGAGCTCTATCTCCTTGCCTCCCATAGGACCTTCATTCCTTAATTCTACAGTGGTATAATTTGGGAGTTTGATGTGCTTTTCTACCTGAAACCCAATTTTGATATTTCTAATATCATCAGGTTCTGGTGCAATGGAAATAACTGTTCCTACCTGATAGCCATTGATCAGAATTTTGGTCGCGGTGTTTATTTGCTTGGCGTTATGTACTATAGTGTAGTAAGTCTTTGCGCCACCAAAGAGATTCTGACCACTTAGGAATTTGAAACCCCAGATGGCAACTATAGAAACAAGGACGGCTAATAAGGCAATTTGGACTTCTTTTCTCATTTTAAGTATCCTAGTGATTGGAAAATAAATGAGCACAAATGTAGTTATTGTAAATGGTACAGTGCTATACCTTTTCCAAATACTCTATAAGGCCACTTGCAATCTGCTCAGCCAGCTCTTTTTGTCCTTTTTCTGAGTTCAATAGCTGGGAATCTTTTCTATTTGTAAGAAAGCCTAACTCCAATAGAATACTTGGCATTTCAGTATACTTAAGTACTTTGAATTCTGCTTGTTTTAGCCCACGATTCTTTACAGAAGGTAGAGTTTCCATTTGTTTGGAAATTTTCTCCCCCAGAGAAAGACTTTCTTTGTCTACAGCTGATTGAGACAGTTGTTTTAGAATAAGATGAGAAATATTTGAGGATTGGCCTAGGGTCAATTTTTCTTCTTTATTCCTTAGATTTTCAGTATAACTAGAATGTTCATTGGCTGTACCATAGACAAAAGCCTCAAATCCTCTTATCGTTGTATCTTGGATAGAATTTGTATGAATGGAGATGAATAAGTCTGCCTGAAGGTCATTTGCAATTTGTGCTCTTCTTTCTAGTGAGACGAAAATATCCTCCGTCCTTGTAAACCTTATATCGAAAAGACTTTCATGTTGCTTTAGAATCGTAGATAGAGTCAGTGCAAATTCCAAAGTAATCTTCTTTTCATCATGCTGAGTATGAGAACATCCTCCATCTTTGCCGCCATGACCTGGATCTAGTACAATTGTTAATGGGAACTTTGATGATTTGTTAATGGATTTGTAATTATGTGCCTTTGGATTAAATAAACTTGAAAATCCCGTTAAATACACAGAAGATTGCATTGATATACAAGCTAGTGTAAAGACTGTCATAGCTTTGAGGCTGAAATGTCGGTAGAAATTCACGTAATAATTAAGACTAAGTAATAAATATATTAAAAAAAATTATAATATATAAGTTGAACATTTACAGATATATATTTCTTTTTACTTTAGGATTGCTTAGTTATCTACCTGATGCTTTCGCACAAGAAAAACCTGAATTGGGTAGAGCTATGCCACAGTTAGGACAGGATACCCTGCCTGTTACGACTACATTGGGCGGTATGCCTGACAGTCTTACTATTGATAATATAGGATCTGAAAAGACAGATAATGAAGTGAAATTTTCTGACAACGATTTGGAAGATGAATTGATTTACAGCGCTCGTGACAGTCAGAGATATGATAACAAGGCTGGTCTGATGCATCTATATGGAGAAGCATATGTCAAGTATCAAGACAAAGAATTGACTGCAGATCTTATAATCCTGGACATAGAGAATAACATTGCTGAGGCGCTGATCTCTCCAGCGAAGAAGAAGGCTAAAAAGCCAACTTTTAAGGATGGCGAAAAGGAATATAAGTACAACCGGCTTAAGTATAATTTTGAAACTGAGAAAGGCATCGTTTATGATGCAATTACAACCGAAGGCGAATTCACTGTACATGGCAAGAAAACCAAGTATGTAAGTGGCGGAGATAATTTATATGGAAATAGCGATGTTATCTATAACGCTAACTCCATAATTACGACCTGCAATCATCCTGGAACTCCGCATTTTGGTTTCAACGCAAAAAAACTAAAAGTTGTCTCTGATAAGGTTGCTGTAGCTGGTCCTTCCAATCTGCAGATTTCTGGGATACCAACTCCAGTGTGGCTGCCCTTTGCTTTCTTTCCACTCACTGAGACTACTAGCACAGGACTAATATTCCCAGAAGGTTTTCAGTTTTTCTCCAGAGACTTAGGTTTTGGAGTATCAGGAATAGGCTGGTATTTCCCTATAAACGATTATGTACATACCACAATAACAGCTGATATATGGTCACTAGGAACACATGCCCTTTATTCAAATACTACATATCGGAAAAAGTATAGATATTCTGGAAGTGTCAATTTGTCCTACAATAATTTCAGAAGTGAAAACGAAGAACTGATAAAAGTATCTGACAAAGGATTTGCCTTCAGATTGTCGCATAATCAAGACGGTAAGGCACATCCTTATAGGACCTTAGGTGGAAGTATTAATATCATAGGAAATGACAATGTCAGTCGTGTTAATAATGACGCAGGTTCGGTTTTAACGAGTTCCTATACCTCTAACTTTAGCTTTACCCATAAGATGCCTCGGACACCATTTAGTTTTAGGTTAGGAATGAGTCACAATCAGAATACCAGAACTAATGTGATGAACCTTACCCTTCCCGACGCAGCTTTGACCATGTCCACCATTTATCCATTTGCACTTAAAAATACTGGAGGTAATGAGAAAAAATGGTTCGAGAAAATTGCTTTAGGTTATAACTCTAGACTGAGGGTTTCTACCTCTACTACGGATACAACTTTATTTACCAGAGAGACTATTGAGAATACACAGGCAGGAATAACTCATGACCTGAATTTATCCTTTTCTAACCGAGTCTTTAAGTATTTTAATATTGTACCTAATGCCAACTATAATGAAACATGGGTGCTTAACACCATCGATAATCAGATAATACAAAGTCAACCATTTAGGGAAATTGGTCCAACTCCGCAAGATACTCTAGATTGGGAGGTAGATCGCATCTATCAGACAAGAGACTCACTGATTACTTCCATACTTAGTAATGGAGGGGCATACAGGACTTTTTCAGCTGGAGTATCTATATCAACGCAAGTCTACGGTACTAAGACCTTTGCAAAAGGCCCCATCAGAGGAATCAGACACTTGGTCAAGCCGAGCCTAACCTATGGTTATTCCCCAGATCAGAGGAACCAAATCGATACTATTTTTTACGGTGATAATCGTTCTTTGGCCTATTCACAATTTGATCAGGGGCCTTTCGGTAACCCTAACTTTGGGAATCTGAGATCACAAGTCAGTTATCGAATCGGAAATGTCCTTGAGATGAAATACTTTTCTAAGAAAGATTCTACAGAAAGGAAATTCAAAATCTTCGATAATGTAACTGCTTCAGGTAGTTATAATTTTGCCTTGGATAGTCTGAAGTGGAGCAGAAAATCTTTGAGATCAACTTCTAGGTTGTTTGGAGGAATGACACAAGTATCGAGCAACTGGACTTTTGATCCGTACCTTGCGGAAAATGGCCGCCGGGTCAATAAGACCGTCTGGTCTGACAGGAAGAAACTGGCACGGCTTGTCTCTGGGGATGTGAGTGCATCTACTAGGATTTCATTTACTCAGATACGAAAATTGCTCCAGGGTAAGGACAAGTCGTCAGATGAAGAAGAAGATATTGAAATAGATCAAGGAGCCTATGCTGATGCCAACTTGCGAGGAAACAATTCGCCTCTAGGCCAAGACTTCAGTGGTGGGCATGAGGGCCATAATCATGAAGAGCAAGCTGTAAAACCTAAGCACAAATCTATATTTGATCTGCTGGAACGCTTATCCTTTAGGCATAACTTACGCTATACAGTTACAGGTGATAGAGGTAGTAGAAGAGGCGAGATTACGACTCATTCTATAGATGTCACAGGACAATTCAACTTGACTGATAACTGGAATATAAATATAGGTAGCCTTGGTTATGATTTTGCCAATAAGGGACCAACTTACAGTACTATTAGTTTTATCAGAAAGCTCCATTGCTGGGACATGCACATTACTTGGACACCAAGTAGAAATAATTTATACTCCTTTTTTATTGGGGTTAATTCAGGCGCACTTAGTTTTCTCAAGTACAATTATGGTCAGAATAATACAGATGCTTTCTTTAACAACCCTCTAGGAGGCTAAGACTTATTTTACTCGGAAACCATCTTTTATTCTTGTTCCTCTAGCCTCTATCATATAGTTATTGTTGTATGGTTTGCATGGAGGTTTCACTCCGTAGCATGCTTCACTATTTGAAATTTGGACTGGAAAACCTAAGGTTTTATCTATGCTAAATCCAAGATCTGTTTTCCTTTTTTCTGGATATATCAATGTTGTTTTATCTAGGTTCCTTTGCACAACTTGCTGGTAGCTCAGTCTGGTCCAAGAGGCTAGTGCCAAAAGGAGTAATAATAACAAAACGAATTTCTGATACTTAGAAAAGTAAAGTTTCATGATGTAACTGGTAGGTAGTATAGCACTTATTAAAATCCAGGACCAACCAAATCTTATTGCTGGAAACTTCAAGAACCAGAAACCCAGAACTGCTATGCAGATTGTACACAAAGCAGGCCACCTGTAACTATTTCGAGACAACTCCTTCAGGCTAACAAAAAGCCATCCTATTACTGATACTGCAAGCGCCAGAAAACTTGCCCATCCTATGATGAAAGTCTTTGCATTGGTAATCCAAATAGGGAACCAAGAACTGAAGGACAGCGACTGTACTCCATCCAAGGTGTAACTGTTTCTTATCTGTTCTATCTTGGCAAATTCCTCTACTATAAGGTGAGAAGCTTTTGTCATTTCTTCTGGGACCTGCCAATCAAAGCTGAACAAGTCTATATAATGTAGAGGGAAGATCAGATAGCCAGTAATAATCACATTTCTTGCAAGCCATGGCAATAGGTATATTATCGTTAATCCTACTAGAGGTAAGAGCAATCTTGGTTTTGTCTTTTTGAATGGAAAAAATAAAAGTGGAACCAGTAATAGAAATCCAGCAAGAGTTTTGACTGTCATCAAGAAAAGTCCAACGATCCAATAGAAGAGCAATCTAGAGTCTTTAGCTCTCTCATCTAAAAAATCTGAAGACACCAGACAGAGGAAAACCAAAGCACCCATTATAGATAGATAATCTGCATCTATAGAATCGATAAGATAAGAGAATGGAAAAATCAAAGCTGCAACAGCAACTAAATGCAATACCTTAGGGGCTTCTTTTTTGGATATACCTTGTAGAGCAACTTTTATAAAGTAATAATTGAACCAGATAAACAAACAACCATTTAACTCATAGATCCCGCCAGAATAAATACCATCAAATCCAAAAACGGCACTTATCATGTGGCAGCTCGAATTGAATCCTGTGCGGGCTATGAAAAGTGCAGTGCCGGGTACAGCTCTATAGTTCTCTATCCATTTGACCAATGGAAGGTAATAACCACCTTCGTCTATATTGCTTGTGGTGCCCAAAGCAAGATTTGCACTGATTAGAGTTAAAGGCAGGATAAGCCACCACTTTAAACTTTTTAGATAGGCCAAAAGGTCGGATGCAGGAATTTTTTTCCAACTAAGGATGCCAATCGGAATCAATATCAAAGGCAGCTGTAGCTGAAGCCCTATAGGTCCAAAGAGAGAACAAAGATTTCCTATAAAAGCTATTGAAGCCAATCCTAGAAGGAAAACAAAGATTGTTGGAAAGCTACTACTGGGTCTAGATTTGGAGTTCGTAGCTAAAAGTGTAAGTGTCGTATAGCCCCAGATCAAAGCTAGTATAGAGATATAACTCCACTGTATAAGGAGAACCGCCAAGAGCTAGTTCAATTTACTGCCTTTCGCTGCCCACCAAGGATGTATTTCCAGAATCAATCTCCCAGCGATTACAGCAGGATCTTTGGCTACAAGTGTTTCCACTTCATCTTGGGAGGGTACATTGAAAATGATTATGCCTCTCAACTCTCCTTCATCTCCGAATGGACCAGCGATGTCTATTTTACCTTCCTCTGCCATTTGGTTCATATGGGCCAAGTGACCTTCTTGGATTTGGGCTGCTTCCTCAGGTGTTTGGTCCGTTATCGGTCCTCTTTTAAGGAAAGCCATGAAATACTTCTTCATTACATAGGTTGTATCGCCTTCTGTCATTTCGAAGGTTTCAAAGCCTAAAGAATCGACAATTAATTCTTGTGCACTTACCCATAATGAGCAACAAGTAAAAACAATGACGAGCGGTAGATTTTTCATAAGATATGGCTAAAAATAAGCTCAGAAAATAATGCTGATAACTAAGATTAAAAAAGCTATCTTTGCGCCTGCTAAAATACGATTTACATAATCCTTTTTGGTTAAAATAACACAATGGCAGTATATCTAACAAAAGAGAAGAAAGAAGAAATCTTTCAAGAATATGGTGGAGACAAAGCGAATTCAGGCTCTACAGAAGGTCAAATCGCTTTATTTACCTACAGAATCCACGCATTAACCGATCATCTCAAAGAAAATAGAAAAGACCACTCTTCCAGAAGAGCTCTTTTGACTTTAGTCGGAAAAAGAAGAAGACTACTTAATTATCTAGCTAAGAAAGACATTGCTGGATACAGAACCATAATGGATAAGCTAGAAATAAGAAAGACTTCTGTAGAAGGCTCAGGACTATACTAGAATCCAGAACGGGTGAGATGGGAGTACATATGTCTTACCTAAGGTCATTTATAATTTAATACTTAAAACAAGTAAACCTTATGGGTAAGCAAACACCTATTACTACATCATTCACCTTACCTAATGGTGAGGAAGTTACTATTGAGACTGGAAAATTAGCAACACAGGCCCATGGCTCAGTTGTTGTAAAAGTGGGTAAAACAATGTTGTTCTGTTCTGTCGTTTCGGCATTTGAACCAAGAGAAGGACAAAGCTTTTTCCCATTATCAGTTGATTACCAAGAAAAATTTGCTTCCATAGGTCGTATACCTGGAAACTTTTTTAAAAGAGAAGCCAGATTATCTGACTACGAAATACTTACTTCTAGATTAGTAGATAGAGCTATAAGACCTTTATTTCCAGATGGCTACATGAATGATACTCAGGTAATTATCAATCTTATCTCTGCAGAGGAAGATAGATTACCTGATGCATATACCGCACTAGCAGCTTCTGCAGCTTTATCAGTTTCTAACATTCCATGGGCAGGACCACTTTCAGAAGTAAGGGTGGCAAAGATCGATGGCGAGTATGTCGTAAATCCAGCAAAATCAGCTCTAGCAGAAGCTACTTTAGATATTATCGTTGCAGCTACATTAGAGAATGTGATGATGGTAGAAGGGGAGATGAAAGAGGCACAGGAATCTGAGTTAATAGATGCTATCAAAGCAGGCCATGAAGCAATAAAAGTGCAATGTAATGCTCAACTAGACCTAGCGAAAAAAGTTGGCGACAAAGCCTTAGTTAAAAGAGAGTTAGTGTTACCAGAGGTGGACGAAGAATTAAAAGCTTGGGTAAAAGAGAAGTCCGTCGCAGGAATCCTAGAAGTAGCTAGAGGTGAATTAGATAAAAAAGCAAGAAAAGAAGGCCTAACAGCTGTAAAAGATGCAATGAAGGAAGCCCTGCTAGAAGAAAAAGGAGAGGAATATGCAGAAGAGAAAATGGGTGAGGCTAAAGAATACTTTGAAAAGATAAAGAAGGAGACTATTAGAAATATGGTCTTAGATGAAGGAAAGAGACTGGATGGTAGAGCTTTTGATAAGGTAAGACCTATATGGACTGAAGTAGATTATCTACCATCTGCTCATGGATCGGCAATATTTAATAGAGGTGAGACTCAAGCCTTGACATCGTTGACCTTAGGTTCTAAGTTAGATCAGCAGATGATTGATACTGCATTGGATCACTACTTTAGCAAATTCATATTGCATTATAATTTCCCTGCATTCTCTGTTGGAGAAACAAAGCCAATGAGAGGACCAGGTAGGAGAGAGGTTGGACATGCCAATCTAGCAGCCAGAGCAATCCAGCAAGTGTTACCTGACGAGACACCATATACTATAAGAATAGTTTCTGATATACTTGAGTCAAATGGTTCTTCTTCTATGGCTACGGTTTGCGCAGGCGCCTTAGCTCTGATGGATGGAGGTGTGCCTATAAAAGCACCAGTTTCTGGTATTGCAATGGGTATGATTGCTGATGGGGATAGAATGGCAATCTTAAGTGATATTCTTGGTGATGAAGATGCTCTTGGAGATATGGACTTCAAGGTGACAGGTACCGAAAAAGGTATCACAGCTTGTCAAATGGATATCAAGATAGACGGACTTCCTTACTCTACTATGGAAAAGGCTCTAGATCAAGCCAAAGAAGGAAGAATTCACATTTTGAATGAAATGGCTAAAACCTTATCTGCTCCAAATGCTGATTACAAGCCACATGCCCCAAGAATAGAGGAAATAATTATTGACAAGAGTTACATCGGTGCAGTTATCGGGCCTGGAGGGAAAGTTATCCAAGATATCCAAGCAAGAACCGGCACTACCATTAATATAGAAGAGAAAGACGAGAAAGGATATGTATCTATATCGTCTACAGATGCAGATTCTCTTAATCAAGCCAAGGCTGAAATACTAGAAATTGCCTTTGAGCCATCAGTGGGAGATGTCTATGATGCTAAGGTGGCTTCTGTACAGTCCTATGGTGTCTTTGTGGATTTCAAGAGTAAGAGTGGACTCTTACACGTATCTGAAATCTCTCATTCTAGAATCAATGATGTCAGCGAAGTATTTAAGGTTGGTGATCCAGTAAAAGTTAAACTTATTGGCATAGATCCTAAAACTGGAAAGTTTAGATTATCAAGAAAAGTTTTATTACCTAATCCTAGAGACGAGCAAAAGAAAGCTGAAAGCTAGTATTAGCCAAGCTATTTAAGTCAAATCCGTAGTATATAAGAATTTATATATTAAAAAAAATCCTTATATATTTTTCATTTCTCATTCCTTTACTATCTTTGGGGTCTAATCCACCTCATAATAGCTCCTGCTATAGTATTCTACAAATAACTATTTGGTAAAAAAACTTACCATTTCTGAACTTATTTGGTGAGATACTTGTAGACATACTAATTGGTTTAATAATTTTTACGAGAAACGCAAATAAACCCGGTCAAAAGTTTATTTGCAAAACACAATGGTTAATGAGACAATTAAAAATAACCAACAAAATTACAAGTCGTGAGAGTCTTGCCTTAGACAAGTACCTCAACGATATCTCTAAAATCGAGATGCTTACACCTCAAGAAGAGGCAGATTTAGCAAGAAGAATCAGAGAAGGCGATGCTTGGGCATTAGAAAGAATGACACAAGCTAATTTGAGATTCGTTGTATCTGTTGCAAAGCAGTACCAAAATCAAGGTCTTTCTCTAAGTGATTTGATCAATGAAGGAAATGTCGGTCTTATGAAGGCTGCCAAGAGATTTGATGAAACTAAAGGTTTCAAATTCATTTCTTATGCAGTTTGGTGGATCAGACAATCTATTCTTCAGTCTATAGTTGAGTACTCTAGAATGGTAAGATTACCTCTAAATAAAGTCAGTTCATATTCCAAAGTAAATGAAGCGTATGTTTCATTTGTACAGGAATTTGAAAGAAACCCGACTCATGAAGAGTTGGCAGATCTTCTAGAAATGAAAGTTTCTGATATCGTCAATGTGCTTCAAGGAGGTGGAAGACATCTATCTATGGATGCTCCAGTAGGTGGCGAAGACGGTGATGCATCTATGATGGATTTGTATGTAGAGAAAGATCAGAAGACACCTGACTTAGATCTTATGAACGAATCACTTAAAGATGAAGTAAAATTTGGTCTTTCACTTCTAAGCTCTAGAGAAATAGAAGTACTTTCTTCTTACTATGGACTAAACGGTCACAAGTCACTTACTCTTGAAGAAATAGGAGAGTTATACGGACTGACTAGAGAAAGAGTAAGACAAATAAAAGAGAGAGCTCTTAGAAGGCTAAGAAAATCTGTAAACAGAAATGCATTAAAATCCTACTTAGGATAAAAGCAACTCTGTACGAAAAATATAACAACCTTTTGTGGCTTATGAGATTAAATTCTTGTAAGCCATTTTTTATTTTAGGTGCATCAGTCTAGATTTTCTTTGTTTTGGTCGATTGTAGGAACTTAGTACTTTGGGTATATAGTTGTTATAGTGCAACTTAGTGCCAATGAACAAGAGAAAAGCATTCACACTAGAAATCTAAACAGCATAATGGCAGCAATATTCAGAATCTTCTTTATGACCATCCTTAGTTTATCCATCTTAATGATGGTAAGCCTGGTCTTTTCCGTCTTCAAAAATAATTCTGATTACTTTTCAGAAACTGCCAAGAAACTCAAAGCCTTGATTGGTAATATGATGGATGAGCTGATTCCAATCGATGTTCATGAAATAAAGATTTTGAGTTGGGCAACAATTCTGGAGAAAACAAAAAAAGGAATAAGTTCAGGTTATCTATCTACAATTTTTCAGGAAAAAATGGTGGCCTTTACTAAAGAGAAATTAGGCTCAGAAACAATCATTCTTCATGCGGAGACAAGCAAACAAGCATATACATTCCATAAGCAAGGAAATATTACTAAAGTTTTCTTATCGGATATAGAATTAGGAACTATTAGAGCTTATAGAGGCTTTTATGAATTAAAGGCCAAAGGAGCATTATACAAAGCGATTCATTCAGATTCCAATTCTGTACAACTAAATAGAAATGATGAAGCTCTTGCGGATGTGTTTTTAGGTGGCGGCTCTTATGCCAGCGATCGATTGTTCAAGATGATACATCAGAATGAATTTATTGAGGACGATTCATTTCTAGCTTTTATACTTTATTTAATTTTATTGAAAACTAACTAATGTTAAAATACTTATTGTACTTCTCACTGATACTATTTTCCGCAAATCTGACTGCCCAGACAGAAGACAGCGATCCATTACAAGAACCACCAGTAGCAGAATCGATCGATGAAGCTATGGAAGAGTTATCTAAACTCTTTGAAGGTAATAGCTTGGATTCTATTTTCGGAGAACTAGGGACTGCATTTGGTGAAATTAAATTTGATTCATTAGACATGTCTGAAATAATGGGTAGTGATCAGTTCTCTCAATTTTTTGGAGAAATGGATATGTCTCAACTCGATGAAATGATGGAACAGAGTATGAAGATGTTAGAAGGCATTGACCTTGAGGAAATGATGAAAGGTATAGATATGAGTGAGATCATGAAGATGTTCGAGGGCATGGATTTAGAAGGCTTTGAAAATCTGAGGCCTATACCTCAGAATCCTGATACTCCTTCTAAGGATGCTGACAAGAAACTGAAGAAAATCTAGTAAAGGATATTTTTTTTAGAAAATTATCAAACACTTAGCTGTAATATGTCTTATTATTGTAATCTATAATGTTTTGATGATGAATGTTTTTGATTCCGTAAGACTTATTATTTATAGATGCCACGAAAAAGGTTTGGAGGTTTTACTTATAAGGCCAGACCTTAAAGAGGATAAAACTATTTGGCGTTTACCACATGCGCGGCTAGATATGACAGATTTGTCAGGTATAGAACTTGATGAAAGTTCAGATGAGCATGGCAACAAGGTTAGGAATATAGCTATAGAGGCTGATTGGCATGAAATCCCATCAGTCCGTGGTATAATAAAGCATGATATTAAGAGACTACAGTCTAAGGTTAAGAAAATAACCAAACCAATAGACAATTGTAATTATATTACAGTAAAGGAAGCACTGAAAGAAGTGATGCCACACGAATATCAGGCACTGAAAGAGTTAAAAGATATAATCGTAGATAAGAATCTATCTACTTCGATTTAGAGAAATAAAAAAAGGTCTATTGCTAAATAGACCTTTTTTTTATAGTTGGTTTTGTTTGCTTTACAAGCTTTTGTGGGAACCATCACACAGTCCCATTTCCCTTCCAGTCTGCTTACAAGTGCAGAAATGCACATCTTTAGATTCCTCTGCTACAAATACTGTAGGTGTAAATCCCGTTCCTTTGTGAGATCCATCACAGTAGGGCTGGTTAGTACTTTCTCCGCATGAACACCATGCATACTTCTTTCCCTCTTCAATACTTACTTTAATAGGCGCTTTTCCAGCGATTTTTGGCTTATCCATTTTATATTCTTAAAAATCAAAATAATATACAAGGTGCAATATTTACACCAAGTAGCTCAATTTATGCTACCAGCTAATATCTTCTTCTTGACTGGAGTTGTCTTCGGGATTTGTGTCTGCTGGGGATTCATCAGTTGGGGTATCTGGAACATCATTTTTCTGAGCCTCCAAGGCTTCTTGCCTCATTTTTTCTTCCCATTCTTCTTGTCTTTTCTCATATAGCTCATAATCGAAATCAGGCATTAATTCAGTTTTGACATGATTTACGGTATCGCCAAGATTGCTCATAAATCTATTAAAATCCTCTTTGTACAAGAAGATTTTATGCCTTTCGTAGCCATTACCGTCAAATCTTTTGGTGCTTTCAGTGATAGTAATGTAATAGTCTTCTCCCTTTGTTTGTCTGACATCAAAAAAGTAGGTTCTTCTCTTTCCTGCTCTCACTTTAGAAGAATAGACACTTTCGAACTTTTTGTCGTTTTCCACTTTATTAGGATTTAGTGCTTAATGTTTCACCGAATATATGAAAGTAAATCTAAAGAATTAACAAATTTTTAGAGCTTAACTATCAAATTAGTTTCCTTGATGTTCTACTAATTGCTTGTAAAACCCACCTTTTGACATTAATTCATCATGTGTTCCATATTGATTCAGACGACCGTCTTGAAGAACAAGTATCCTATCGAAGGTCAGGAGGTTTGATATTCTGTGAGTTATAATTATAGCAGTCTTGCCTTCTAAAGACGAATTGAGATGGCTGAGTATTTTAAATTCTGTATTGGCGTCGACTGCCGAAAGGCAATCATCAAGAATGACCAAATCAGGTTCTTTTATCAAGGCTCTAGCTATAGAGAGCCGTTGTTTTTGACCTCCAGATAGTGTAACTCCGCGTTCACCTACCATAGTAGCATATTGATCTTGGAATTGTTCTATGTCTTTGTTTACAGCAGCAATAGCAGCATACTCCTTAACTGAGTCTAGCGCTGAATCCAATATACCAAAACTGATATTTTCTTCTACAGTATTGGAAAACAGGAAGACATTCTGAGGGACGTAGCCTATTTTAAATCTGAGGTTATATAGATCGTGGTCTTGTATGTTCTTACCATCTATAAGTATTTCTCCTTCAGAGACATCATAGAATCTAAGCAAGAGGTCAGCTATAGTTGACTTCCCGGAGGCTGTTTTACCCACAATAGCTATGCGATCGCCCTTATTTACTTTAAAACTTACATTTTTTAGTGCTTCTATTCCTGTATCAGGATATGTAAAAGAGACATTTCTGAACTCTATAGTGCCCTTTATCGGGCTCTGGTCTTCAGAGGATGAAGTAATAGCGGACTCGGTTTGGAGGATTTCATTTATTCTGGTTTGTGATGCTGCTGCCTGCTGTATTAGGCTTGCTATCCAACCGATGGAGGTAATAGGCCAGGTGAGCATATTGATGTAGATGATAAACTCTGCTATATTACCAGTTGTTATTTCTCCCTTCATAACTAGAGCACCTCCAAGATATATGGTAATCAGCGTACTGATACTTACTAAGAGAATCATCAGAGGAAAAAAAAGTGCTTGTACTCGTGCTAATTTTAGTGCTTTGTTTTTGTAATCGGTGCTTTCACTATCAAAGTATTCCGTGAAGGCTGGTTCTTTGACATAAGATTTTACTATTCTTATTCCAGAATACACTTCTTGCGCAATGCTATTCAACTTTGCAACCTGCTCTTGAATCCGTGCACTCCTCTTGTTGATAATACTACTTACATAGTAAATAGATATAGAAAGAATGGGTAAAGGAATCAAGGCATATAAGGTTAGCGTGGTGTGAACACTAAACATAGAGTAGATAATAAAGGTGAAGAGAAACGATACTCTTATCCCATACATAATTGCTGGACCTAGGTACATCCTTACCTTGGACACATCTCCTGAAATTCGAGACATGAGATCACCAGTTTGACTTCTTTTATAGAATGCTAAGTCTAGGTCCTGATACTTTTTATAAATATCTTTTCGGAGATCATATTCAATAAGTCTGGACATTACGATAATTGTTTTCCTCATGCAATACATGAAGAAACCAGAAACCATACTAAAGCCAATGACCATCATTCCAAATCGCAATACATCTGATCCAAGGTAGTCTATAAATGGGACATTTGTTATTTCCTCGGCAGAGGTCTTTTCTTGAATAAAATTCAGAGCATTTCTAATTGTAGGCGGAATGAGGATACTAAAGTATACTGAAAGACCTACGAATAAGACACCTAGGGCTAACCTTAGTTTGTAGCGAAGTAAATATTTGTTTAGGTATGCTAGACTCTCCAAGCTGTAAGTATATGGGCACAAAGATACGCTTATTAGCTACTTAGTCTGCATCGATAGTAGTTCCTATTAGTAAAGGATTATTACATAGATGGAACTTCTAACCTAGGAATGAGGCTATCAAGTTTATTATATGGTCATAATATCGCCAATTCCATCTTTGCGGTAATAAAAGTTGTGGCTAATTAGCCTCTACTTTTGTGACTTCTATTGCTGAAGAATTAATTGCATTTTTTTATTCTTATAACTTAAAAATTTGTAAAATCTCAAAATTAAAAGTAAGGCTTGAGCTTATTGAATAAACTATCTGAGATTACTTTAGTTTTAAGAATATCTTCTGGTTTTTGATATTCTCCATGCCTCAATCTGTAGTTTTCTATGATCTTAGCAATACGCCAATCGATATAAGGATGTGCTGCTAAGCTGTCTTTAGGCGCATTCATATCTATTCTTGTCAGCATAGGAGTAATCGTCAGTCTAGATAAATTTTGATCTATAACTTCTGGTTCGAGACCCCATATTTCCCTTAGTTGCTTTATAGAATGGAATCCACCTAAGGAGTTTCGGAACTTCACTATTCTTGCAGCATATACACTACCGATACCTCTAAGTGTTTTGAATTCTGTAGTGTCAGCAGTATTTACGTCTACTATGGTTATGGGTTTTTCATATTTCTTTTTTTTGTAAGCAATAGAATCACTAGAAGATTTATTAGTCCAGCTCTTAGGAGCTTTTTTGTTGAGTGATGGTTTCTTCTTTGCAATGGTTACTGTACAATAGGGCAGTATGGTTTCATATGTTTCAGGTTCCAAAGAGTAAATTTTTGCCAAGTCGGAACATTGGTAGAACTTGCCTCCCTTGGACCTATACTTTAGAATATTAGCTACTGTCCATGGCTTTAGTCCTAGATGTAATAGGGTTATGCTGTCTGCCTTATTGGGATCAAAGCTCTGGAGATTTATAGGTGTTTTGCTGAATTTTTTCTTAGGATATTTTTTGGGCGCTATGAGTTTCTTTACCTGTACGATAGTAGTATCTAAGTCAGGTTCGTGCCTCACCACTTCTTCTATGTTGTATATTTTTGTTTGGCTAGGTACCTTTGGTTTGATAAAGAAGGTGTAAACATAAGAAGCGGCAACTAAGAGTACTATAAAAATTAGCGATATCCTTTCTTGTTTTCTAAATAGTATTTCTCGTTTTACTTCTTTCATCTTTCTATATTATGTATTCTAGAGCACCATCTCGGGAGGTGTTATGTAAAG
>CAZKXO010000015.1:0-25581 GCA_964556525.1 uncultured Saprospiraceae bacterium | reverse complement strand
TCTCATAAAAGTTTTTTTCTACATCTTCATATTGCTCATGGCATTTGCTGTATTGCAAGGTCTGTCTACTTTGGAATTTTTGATGCGTGACAAGACAATAACTTACGAAGAATTACATTTTCAAAATTTTGAGAGTGAAGGGGAAAAGCTGTTGAAAAAACTGAAGATGAAGAAAGAAAATGAGTCTGATTATCTAGAAATGAACGCCAGTATTCCAGATGTTAGCAGACTTAAGATTCCCGTAAATACCTCATTTCAGTTTGAGACTGTGGATACTGGATATCTGGAACTAAAACTGAAAGCGTCCTTTCCTGAGTCAGTAACTACTTCTTTGGTGTGGATAGATACTGAAGAAGCATCCAGATTCATAGCTGAGCTTAATCCATTGACTAAAGGTGACCAGACTATAAAATCAGAGATGATACCCTTTCAGAAATTTCACAAATTGGAATTCGAATTTAATTATAGAGAAGAGATGCCAGCGTCAGACACAAGTGCAGTCTTCTTATTGGACTATATAAAATTTGTAAAGGAGATAAAGCCCAAGCAATATTTCTTCTAGCTAGGATTTGTAGATTGATAGCGCAATCCTTCGTAGTAATTGGTCAGAGAGTCTGCCATTTTTCTCATTTTCTGAGCTTCATTCAGGTTTTTCTTCACTTTTAGCCCTTCTCTGTAGATGTATTCTAGATTGCGTACTGCCAATAACTCTTTTTTCTCAGCTGCTTGCTTAAGCAGTGTGAGGCCTTTCTCAGGTGATCCAGTAACCCCTCTTCCTGTCATATAAGCCCAGCCCAGATTATTCATTGCTAGAGTATTGCCTTGATCGGCAGCAAGTTTATAGCATTGAATTGCTTTACCTATATCCTGAAGGACACCAAGACCATTTTCGTATAGGAAACCCATATTATTAAGTGCTAAAGCATGCCCTGCCGCAGCTGAAGAACTATAATAATTAAAGGCAGTATGATAATCCACCTTGACACCATATCCTTTTTCATATATGATACCAAGCAGATTGGTTGCTTCAGTACTTCCCATAGCGGCAGCTTTAGCTAACCATGCTCTAGCCTTATCATAGTCTTCTTTTATCCCATAACCATGCAGATAGAGATAGCCCAACATATGCATTTCTGAAGGAACCAAATCATCCATCTTTGCGGCAAGGGCTTCGTATGATTTTGTGTATTCCTGATTGTTAAAACTAAGCTCGATTTCAGACAGTTCTTTGGCAAAAGCAACTGTGTTTTCTACTTGCTCATTGAAATTATCAATAACAGGGTGCATGCTTTCTAAAGTGCTTTCATTGTTGTCAGAAAGTAGAGCATTTTCAGGAACAGACTGAGTAACATATGATTCCTTTGGCTCATTCTTACATGAACCCAATAGTATCGTGAGACTAAGGATACTACAAACGAGCAGGCGTTTGACGAATTTTGTAATATTTATTCAATTAAGGATTTAAAATTGCAACAATAGTCTACAGCTATTGCTTACACAACTTCAGGAAGTATGACTCTTAAACTAATGTGGTAGAAAGGGGCACTACAATATATTCTTTAAATCTTAAATATTATGAATAATTGGGCAATTAATGTGATCAGTGAAATAATTATTTGTACAAAGGCACACCATCCAAATCATGAGTCAGCATATCTGTCATACGCTGAAAGAATGGCTGGATGACCTTGTATGTCTTGATTACTTCTGAGCTAAATTTAGGACTCAGAACTTCACTGTCTTTAAAGCTTTTAAATACATACATGGACTTATACCTAAGTAAGTCAATAGAAGGATGATCTTTGTCGTAGCCTCTGGGTGCACTTTTGACCTGCTCACCCATAAGTTCTCCGAAAGTATCCCTGAATTTCTTAGTTGCTAGCACTTTCCTGAATGGCTTATCATCTGCGGAGATATGGTCTCTAATAAGTTTTATGTCTTTAGGGTTGGGGTTATAGAAACCGCCGCCTACCATAGAACCACCAGGTGTTACTTTGAGGTAGTAACCCCCTCTTCTAAAGGCCCCTTCTCTTCCCAATGACATACTAAAGTGGCTATTATATGGTGTTTTGTCCTTGGAAAAGCGGACATCTCTATAGATTCTGAACAATTTCTTCTTTTCTATCACATCTATTTTATTGAGCTCAGCTTCGATGTGGGTTAAAAAGTCTTTCATATTAGTGTTGGCATCAGTGTAGACAGGCTTATTGTCGTGAAACCATTCTCTATTGTTGTTCTTCCTTATGTCCTTAAGGAACTTGAAAGTAGACTTTTCTATCTGAGCCATTGACGTGTTTTTTACAAATATAGAAAACTAATGTCCTCAGTCTTGCATTACGGACCTTACAGGAAGTTTTGACAAAATTTTAAGTTGTTGGCATAATCTTTATCCTAGAACCCAACGTTATATGGTAGTATCAAACAAATAACGTGATGAAGATGATGGACCTCAAAGTAGAAACGACAAATCTCCCTGAAAGTCAGTCTTTTAAAGACTTGATACTTTCGTTACTAAATAAAAGCTTTTCCAAAAAGAAGGATATAAAATCTGTTCTTGTAGTAGTTTCCAGAAATGAAGATGTAAGAGCACCCTACACTGTAAAGATGAATCTGGAAGAAGAAAACGAGGAAACTCTAGTAACTTCTGCAGTCTCCATTAATTATCTGGCTGCCTTTTCACAAGCACTTAAAAGAATGGAGGCCCAACTGGCCAAACGTAGAGCTTAAAACTTGTTTTTCCACATCATGGACTCTACAGGTTTAGGCGTCTTGGTGTTGTATTTAGCACTAGCTTTTTTGTTGTAATAGTTTTCTATTTCTCCGTCTACTTTGAAATAGATAAGCTGACCTATAGGCATCCCAGCATAGATTCTCACAGGATGGACACATGATATTTCGAGAGTCCAGTAATTGCAAAAACCTACATCTCCTTTTCCTGCTGTCGCATGGATATCTATACCTAGTCTACCAACACTAGATTTGCCCTCCAGGAAGGGTACAGAATTGTGGGTTTCAGTATATTCTAGTGTAGATCCGAGATATAGAGTGCCTGGTTGTATAACGTAGCCTTCTTTTGGAATAGTAATAGGTTTGGTAGGGTTGTGTTTTTTAGCGTCTAATATCTCGGAAGTATACACAGCCAGATGTTCACTGAGATGGACATCATAAGAATTGGTGCCGAGACAGTCTCTACTATAAGGCTCTATTACTATCTCCTTGGAGGCTACAGCCCTAAGTATTTCCTTATCAGATAAGATCATATTCTCTAGTTTGGCACGAAATGATTAAGTTGCCCAAAAGTATTAATATCGCATTCATAATTCTAGGTTTCTATGCCTTTATTGCTTGATAAGAAAATTGCCAACCATACTAGAGTAGCTGTTTGGAAAGTAGAGGAGCCGAACAGTTTTTTTGAGGATGCACTTGGCTTAGACCAGGCGGAATCAGCACTATGTGATGAGATGAGACCTCACAGACAGAAGGAATGGTTGTCTAGTAGGTATTTACTTGATCTAATCTCATCAGACAACACAAGGTGTAAGATTATCAAATCAAAACATGGAAAGCCCTTCAGAGAGAATGCGGATTTTGAAATATCAATCAGCCATTCTCAACATTATACAGCAGTTGTCATTTCTCCCAAGTTGGTTGGACTAGATATACAAACCGAACAAACTAAGATAACCAGAATAGCCCCCAAGTTTGTATCCAATAAGGAAGCACTCAGAATTCCGGAGGACGAAGCTGTACCCAGATACCATATCATTTGGGGAGCCAAAGAAGCCATGTACAAGGCTTACGGTCAAAAAAAATTAGAGTTTAGACAAAACATGCATGTCTTTCCGTTTATATTATCAAAGTCTGATATGGAACTCAAAGGCAACGTAAGCAAGGCACCAGTCTACCAACTTTATAATCTGTATGTAGGACAAGTAGAGAATTGCTTTTTGGTTGTAGCAATTTTGGACAAAGAAGAAACAATATGATGAGAATTATTACCTATCTGTTTTCATTGATTATTTGCTTGGCAGCTTGTCGGGGAGATAAAGGACAGCAGACGACTGAAGATCTATCGACGATATTTTCCTCTGAATTACCTGAAGACTTCTTGAGCTTTTATATGAGATTTCACACTGACTCTTTGTTTCAGATAGATCATGTCATTTTTCCATTGAAAATGAAAACAGACGGCAGTAATTATTATCCGGACGACTGGCGGATGCACAGACCTTTTGCTGATCAGGATGGAGAGTATCAGCAGAGCTTCATAAACATAAATGGACTCATCATCGAGAAGATTGTATCGTCTAACCAAGTATTCAGAATGGAGCGCCGCTTTTCTAAGTCGAATGAGGCCTACAATCTTATCTACTATCATGTAGACAATGCCTTCAGAAACAGTAGTGAGTGGGAGGCTGAAGACCCTTCTTAGACGGCTGCTTCAGGTTCCTGTGTATCTATTTCTTCGTAAGCTGAGATAGGTGGACAAGTACAGATAAGGTTTCTATCACCAAAAGCGTTATCTACTCTTGCTACCTTTGCCCAGAATTTTCCTTGTGTTCTTAGATAAGGCACTGGAAAGGCTGCCTCTGATCTACTATAAGGATAAGTCCATTCATCTGCAGTAAGTTCAGCTTGTGTATGCGGAGCATTACTAAGTACATTAGTTTCAGAAGAAACAGTGCCATCTAAGACTGCTTGGATCTCCTTTCTTATAGACAACATAGCAGTAACGAAGCGATCTAGTTCTTCTTTGTCTTCACTTTCTGTAGGCTCTATCATGATTGTCCCAGGCACAGGAAAACTTAAGGTAGGTGCATGGAATCCATAATCGATCAATCTTTTTGC
The DNA here is from genome assembly GCA_964556525.1 of uncultured Saprospiraceae bacterium. Classification (GTDB taxonomy): domain Bacteria; phylum Bacteroidota; class Bacteroidia; order Chitinophagales; family Saprospiraceae; genus RFSX01. The sequence goes on along the minus strand of CAZKXO010000015.1, from coordinate 20,733 downwards.
GACGTCTTCTGCTGTAACACCAGCCTCCTTGAAATCTCTTAGATCTATAATCAATTCGTGAGCACAAAAACCATTTTTTCCAGTGTACAGAATGTCATATTCTTTTTCGAGTTGTACGCGTAAGTAATTCGCATTAAGTATCGCAAACTGGGTAGCTGTAGTTAGGCCTTTTTTACCTAGCATTTTTATATAGCCATAAGAAATAAGCAAGATACTTGCACTTCCCCAAGGTGCTGCAGAGATAGGTAAGATTGCTGTCTCATTGTTGTCCATTTGGTCATGACCTGGTAGGAAGGGGAGTAGTTTCTCATTGACACAGACAGGACCCATGCCGGGGCCTCCGCCTCCGTGAGGTATAGCGAAAGTCTTGTGCAAGTTCAAGTGGCAACAATCGGCATGGATTGCTCCGGGACTGGTAAGTCCTACTTGGGCATTCATATTGGCGCCGTCCATATAGACCAGTCCTCCTGCGGCATGGATGCTGTCGCAGATTTCTATGACAGATTCTTCAAAAACTCCATGGGTAGAAGGATAAGTAATCATGATACCTGCCAACTGTTCCTTATGTTCAGCAATTTTTTCTTTCAGTTCAGCTACATCTATATTGCCTAGGTCATCACATCCGGTGACTACGACCTTCATGCCTGCAATAACTGCGCTGGCTGGATTTGTGCCATGCGCTGATGAAGGTATGAGGACGATATTTCTTCCATTGTCGTTGTTGTGCTGATGGAAAGCTCTTATCATCATCAGGCCTGCATACTCTCCTTGTGCACCGGAGTTGGGCTGTAGGGTACAGCCAGCAAAGCCTGTAATCTCAGCCAAGTCTTTTTCTAACTCCTCAAATATTTGAAGATAGCCACTGATTTGTTCCTTAGGCGCGAAAGGGTGGATAGTAGAGAATTCTGGCCAGGAAACGGGAATAAGTTCTGTTGCTGCATTGAGCTTCATAGTACAACTTCCAAGTGGTATCATAGAATGTACCAGCGACAGATCTTTGTTTTCCAGCGACTTTATATAGCGCATCATCTTTGTCTCCGTATGATGAGAACTGAACACTGGGTGGGTCAGATAATCTACTTTTCTCTGCAATCCTGAGGTCACACCATATGGCAGACCGTTAGTATAGCCTATTTCACTATTTCCAGAGAAGACATACAATATATCTTCATAGTCTTCGTCTGAAACAGTCTCGTCTAGACTGATACTTATTATGCCATCATTATAGAAAAGATTTATTTGTTTTTCTTTACTTCTGACTTTTATATGTTGCAGTTCTTCCTCACTAGCCTCCACAGAAAGAGTATCAAAGAAATTATCATTTATGACCTTGTAGCCACGAGACTTAAGAAAATGATGCAACTTTTTAGTCTTTTTGTGCATAGACTCAGCAATTATTCTGAGCCCTTTTGGACCATGATAACAAGCATACATAGAGGCCATGATAGCTAGTAATGCTTGTGCCGTGCAGATATTAGAAGTAGCTTTTTCTCTTTTGATGTGTTGTTCTCTGGTCTGTAAGGCCATACGTAGGGCTGTGTTACCAAGTCTATCTTTTGATATGCCTATGATTCGACCAGGAATCTGTCTTTTGTACTTTTCGCTGGTGGCAAAATAAGCGGCATGAGGTCCACCCATTCCCATCGGCACACCAAATCTTTGTGTTGTGCCTACAACTATATCAGCGCCCCAGCTGCCAGGTGCCGCCAGCATGGTCAGACTCATCAGATCAGCAGCAACTACAAATAACTGTTTCTTCTTATGAAGTCGCGCTCCAAAGTCTGTATAGTTCTGAATATCTCCTACACTGTTGGGATACTGAACCAATGCTCCGAAAAAAGTCTCATCCAATTCTGCTGTTGTCCAGTCACCTTCTATTATTTCTATACCGAATGGGGTTGCTTTCCCTTGCAGCACATCTTTGGTTTGTTGAAATGTATGACTGTCTACAAAGAATTTATTGATAGGAGTCTTGGTTCTTTTATTGATAATGCCATAAGCCATGCACATGCCTTCGGCTGCCGCTGTGCCTTCATCCAGAAGAGAAGCGTTCGCTAGAGGAAGACCTGTGAGATCGCTTACCAGTGTCTGAAAATTAAGTAAAGCTTCGAGTCTGCCTTGAGATATTTCTGCCTGATAAGGTGTATACTGGGTATACCAAGCTGGATTTTCAAAAATATTACGGAGGATGACGGAAGGTGTAATGGTGTTATAATATCCTTGTCCAATATAGCTTCGGTATACCTTGTTTTTGTCCGCTATTTTTTTGAGTGCCCTGAGATATTCGTGTTCTGAAAGCGCCTCTGAAATTTCCAAAGGCTTTTTGCTTCTTATATTAGCAGGTACTGTCTTATCTATAAGCTCACTTATGGAACTGAGCCCTGTTGCTGCAAGCATGTCTTCCATTTCTGCGGAAGAGGGTCCTATATGACGGGTAGAAAATTTTGTCATGGTTATAGGTTGAGATTCAACAATAAATGTATTAATAAACTCAATAATAATAATCTAGAATTCTTCCACAGTTAATGTGAAAACTGAGGACTATTACCAGAAATCTTTTTCAGTATTTAAAACAAAAATGTGTTGCTTACTTAAGTTTGAATGCGGCTTTTACTTTCTTGACGTAGTCTAGCTTTTCCCAGGTAAACGTCTCTACAGACATGGTCTTCTTTTTTCCGGATCCATCCAGAAAGCTTACTTTCTTTTTCTGAGACTTTCTTCCCATGTGACCATAGGCCGCTGTCTCACTATAGATAGGTGTTCTGAGTTTCAGTCTTTGCTCTATCGCATAAGGTCTCATGTCGAATAGATTGGTTACTATTTTAGCTATTTGGGAATCAGACTGCTTGACTTTAGCTGTGCCGTAAGTATTGATATAGATATTAGTAGGCTTTGCAACACCGATGGCATAAGACACCTGTACCAGAACTTCATCACAGACACCTGCAGCTACAAGGTTTTTGGCTATATGTCGAGTGGCATAGGCTGCAGATCTATCCACCTTTGAAGGATCTTTTCCTGAGAAAGCACCTCCACCATGCGCTCCTTTTCCACCATAAGTATCGACTATAATCTTCCTGCCAGTAAGTCCAGTATCACCATGAGGTCCTCCAATGACAAATTTTCCAGTCGGATTTACATGGTAAGTAATCTTACCATCCAACAATTTTCTGACTGAAGCTTTTACCTTTTTTCTTACTCTTGGGATTACTATATTCTTGACATCTGCTTTTATCTTTCTAAGCATTTTGTCTTCAGATCCGAAATCATCGTGTTGAGTACTAACAACTATAGTATCTACTGCTATAGGCTTATGATCATCGGAATACTTTATTGTTACTTGCGACTTAGAGTCTGGTCGGAGGTAAGTCATTTCTTTACCTGCCTTTCTGATTTTAGCAAGTTCTAGAAGAATCTTGTGAGACAGGTCTAGTGCCAGAGGCATATAATTATCTGTCTCGTTAGTAGCATAACCGAACATCATACCCTGATCTCCAGCACCTTGATCTTCTTTTTTCTTTCTTTCTACACCTTGATTGATATCTGGAGACTGCTCGTGTATGGAAGATAAGATACCGCAAGAATCGGCATCAAACATATATTCAGACTTGGTATAACCTATCCTTCTTATGACATCTCTGGCTATCTGCTGTACATCCAGATAAGTTTTGGTTTTGACCTCACCAGCAAGGACGACTTGTCCTGTAGTGACCAAGGTTTCGCAAGCAATTTTGGAACTTTTGTCAAAAGCTAAAAAGTGATCTACTAACGCATCTGAAATCTGATCGGATACTTTGTCCGGATGTCCTTCTGATACAGACTCTGAAGTAAATAGATATGGCATAATAATGTAGTTTTAGATAATGTAAATTAAGAGCTTAAAAGTCCACTTTTATTTGCTAATAATTAAATTCTCCAAGACTAAATCACCTTCTAGATAAGCTTTTATGTGGTCTCCTACTTTTACAGGTCCTACACCTGCTGGAGTCCCGGTCATAAGCATATCTCCTCTTTCTAGTGTGAAATATTTAGACACATGATGGACAAGAAAATCCAGCTTAAATAATAAGTCCTTTGTGGCTCCTTGCTGTACTGTTTTATCATTGACATCCAGATGAAACTGGATGTTACTCAGATCAAATTTTGATTTGGGATAGAACATGCTGAAGCTGGCAGAGTTGTCAAAAGCCTTAGCGATTTCCCAGGAATGTCCTTTCTCCTTGCATCTCTTCTGTACATCTCTGGCTGTGTAGTCTATACCCAGTCCTAGCTCGGAATAATAATCGCCAGCAGCCTCTAGTGGTATGTCTTTTCCAGTCTTGGCTATCAATAGGGTGAGCTCCAGCTCATAGTGTAAGTCAGAGGTGAAACTAGGATAGGGCACCTCAGTAGTGGCATTCATAGCAGTACTAGGTTTCATAAAGACCAATGGTTGAGACGGAATCTTATTGTTTAGTTCCTTGGCATGCTTGGCATAGTTTCTACCGATACAGAATATTTTCATGTTAAAATTTGATGTTTGACAGTCCACAGAGTTCTTTTACCGCTTTGACAGTTTCTTGAGCTCTCAGCCTTATTTCGTGGCTGGATTGCTTGATTTGAGATTTCACAGCTTTTTTATCGGCAATGATTTCTGCTTTCTTGGTTTTGAAAACTTCACTAAGTCCAACTAGTGTATCTGCGACAGCGCCTTTCATGTCTGAATACTTTAGCTCCCCAGCCTTATAAGCTGTCATCAGAGCATTTTGAGCAGCAGTATTCCCTGCTGCCTTTAGAAGTTCGAAAAGATTGTGGATACCAGGACTCATGGTCCCAGCCGGCGTATCTCCAGAATCTGTCACAGCACTGCCTATCTGCTTTCGGATTCTTGCTTCATCCGCAAATAGACTGATATTGTGCTTCTCTCCAGCAGACTTACTCATCTTACGAGAAGGGTCTGCTGTAGACATAATTTTAGGTGTTGGTGTTCTAAGCATTTCAGGGAGTACAAAGAATTCCTTACCCACTTGATTATTGAACCTATTGGCTATCTCTTTGGTGAGCTCTAAGTGTTGTTTTTGATCTTCTCCTACAGGCACAAAGTCGGCTCTGTAGATAAGGATATCAGCTGCCTGTAAAACAGGGTAGTCAAAGAGTCCAACTGAAATAAAGCCATCCTTGCCGGAAGAGCTTTGCTGGCTCTTGTCCTTAAACTGGGTCATGTTTTCTACACGACCATAGGCTGCAAAGTTGTTGAGTATCCACCCAAGTTCGGCATGTTCTGGGACCAGCGACTGTATAAATAGATTTTCAGGCTTGATACCTACTGCTAGTAAGTTGTAGATTAGTTCCCAAGTGTTTTCTTTTAGCTTCTTTGGGTTGTAAGGCATAGTCATCGCATGGTAGTCTACCACGCCATACATGCATGTGTATTCCTCTTGCAGATTGACCCAATTCTGAACAGCACCGAAGTAGTTGCCGAAATGCATGTCACCGGTAGGCTGTATGCAAGAAAGGACACGTTTTTTTGTTTCTGACATTGAATGGCTGTTTTTAAAAAGCGGCTATAACCGAGATCTCAATATTTACAAACTTTGGAAGATTAGCTACTTCTACCAGCTCTCTGGCAGGCGCAGTATCCTCATTGAAGTATTCTGCATAGACAGCGTTTATTCTGCCATAATTGTTCATGTCAGAAACAAATACTGAAGATTTTACCACATTTTCGAAGGTAAGCCCTGCAGCAGTTAATAGCGCCTCAATGTTTTTCATCACCTGATGCGTCTCAGCTTCTATACTTTCCTGAACCAGTCCTCCTGTCGCAGGATCTATGGCTATCTGACCAGAACAAAACAGGATGTCACCTACACGGACGGATTGATTATACGGTCCTACTGGAGCAGGAGCTTGATCTGTATTAATTATTTTTTTCATTGGAGATGTTATTTATTTAAGTTGATAAAACTAAAAAAGCCCTTTGACATTGCTGTAAAGGGCTTTTGTGTATTATTTATTTCTGTAGGACTAATCTTCGTAAAAATCTCCTTCTATTACTTTCTTACCCTTATAGTAAAGACTGCCTTCAGACCAATAAGCTCTATGGTACTGATGTGCTTCTCCAGTAACCTTGCAAATCGCAATTTGAGGAATAGTCGCTTTTTTATGCGTTCTTCTTTTTCTCTTTCTTTGCTTTGATATCCTACTCTTCGGATGTGCCATTACCTTAGGTTTTTAGTTTAGTTTCAAATTTTTTAATGCCTTAGAAAACACATTACTGCCTTCTGTGGCGGTCTTGGTTTTATTGCCTTCTAAATGATCCATAACTTCTGGATTACAGTTTTTATCTTCTACCTCGTCACAAGTCTTTTGCATCGGTGTCGCCAACAATATGGCTTCATAGATTAAGTTTGAGCAATCAAATTCAGACCTTTCAGGATGGATGTATATGACTTCCTCTTCTTCTCTTTCCAGCTCATCATACTTGATAAGTATCTGAAAATCAGAACTTAAAGGATAGGCAATAAGATCTGTACATCTATCACATTCTATAGTGACTGTGCCTGCGATATTAAGATCGAAGACAAGATGGTCAGCTTTTTTCTCGAGCGCCAGTTTTGCAGCTATATCTCCCTCATCATAAGGACTATCTTCAAACGAGCTAAAGAAGCTTTTGTCAATATCGAAAGTATAATCATACTGACCTACTTTCAGACCCTTAATAGGTATTGAAAATTGCTTTAAGACCTGCATTTTAAAGATCATTTTTAAAGTGGATGCAAAAGTACTTGATTTTTACTTAATTATCCAAGTAACTGCCCTCATTATCAGTATAGTAGGCATAAAAAAAGTGGACCCAGATAAGGATCCACTTCATATATTTCTAAATATTGCTCTAAAACGAGACTTAGTCCATTTTAGAAACTTTCTTTATCATTTTAGCTGCCCACTCTCTTCCACCTAGTCCGAATGCAATTGCAGTTGCTATACTTACACCACCTAGAACTGAGGTTACAAGAGTATTAACTATCTCTCCTCCTACTCCTATTTGGTTAAGAACCATAGATACTACTAGGAACATGACACCACCATAAGTGATGTTTCCTACAAGATTTGGGCTTTCGAAGCCTCCACCTTTAAGTGTAGCAACTACCATGTCTCTCAAGAAGTCAGCTGCATACATACCAACTATGAGTAGGATACATCCTACTAGCAATTTAGGGATAAAAGCTACAGCAGAGTGCAATAAGCCAGAAACCTCAGGTAATCCTAAGTTACTGAAGAATAGAGTTAGTGTCGTAAACATTATCATCCAGTAACCCATTTTGCCCATCATACCTGAAGCATCAGATTTTAGACCAGCTTTACTCATAAATCCGTTCACGCCAACTTTGTCAGCTACATCATTAAACTTCACTTTTCTTAAGATTTCAGTTACAATTTTCTTTACGATTTTAGCTACGATAACACCTATAATTAGGATTACAAAAGCCATAAGTAAGTTGGGTAGAAATTCAGCAACCTTATTGAAGGTTCCTTGAAGTGAGGTTTGCAATGCGTCCATTAATTCCATAAAATACGTTTGTTTGATTAGTTAATTTTCTGAAGAATATGATTGAATTTGTTATGTAGACGTACAATTTAAGACCAAGTAACACTTAGAATTAAAAAAAAATTAACATTTACACTTGGTTGGGGTTGCTTAGAGCTCTTTGCAGCTTTCTGGTTCTTCTTGTTGTATGGTTACTTCTAGCATAGTACCCATAGGTATTTTTTGTCCTTTGACAAAAGCGGGCTTCTGAGAGATAATGTATGCTTCGTCTTTATTAGTTATAGCAGCACCATCAGCAAATTCGATCGCCCCTAGTTTCAATTTCCAATTAGGCAAAAGGAATGCCAATTGTCCATATTGTCTACAAATCAAGTCAGGAATCTCCACTTCTCCTCTGTTTTCAGTAAGTACAAAGCCTAAAGTACCCCCTTTCTGAATTTTGACACCGTTCTTGCGGCCATTTTCCCCTGCAATCATTCTGCCATTGTACCATACCTCTAGAATGTAGTTCTCTTCTCCAGGATCCTGCTTGTAACCTTTTATTTCAGTACTGATATCTAGATATCCTAATCGTGTCTGAATGCTACTATAGGGATTGCCATACATGACAGATAGGTCTTTGAGATCTAATTCATCTGCATTATACTTGGTGATATCCACATAGATTTTCCGATTTTCTTTCACGCGAGCACCGCCTTCTGGGTTTTGAGATAGGATGATTCCACCTGGCTGTCCCACTCTATGTACCGAATCTTTGACAATCAGCTCAAAACTTTGCTTTTCCGCATGCTGAGCTGCTTTTTCATAGTTTTTACCCACATAATCACGGAGTTCTATCTTCTGTCCATGATTTGTGTACATTTTTAGCCACATAAGTACCACCCCAAAGACGAGCAGTAATAAAAGAGCCATGGCTAATAAGTGAAGGAAAAATCTTTTAAAAGTCAAACGTCTAAGGTTACCTAGTGAATAAGAACGAAATGAAATATATAAGCGAATATAACGATATGAAGTGTAATAATTTCGAGAAACAAAGGCAAGTACGTATTTTAGTTTTCCTATTTTATCTATCTAAAGGTCATTGATTATGAAAGCTCTACAATATGCTTTGTTGCTGATTCTATTTCCCACTCTACTTGAGGCACAAGCCAAAAAAATGACACCTGAGGTCTATGAAGAATGGCATAGTATAGACAATGAACAAATATCAAATAAAGGCAACTGGGTCAGTTATTTCATTACAAACGAGGCAGGCAAATCTGAACTCAACCTTTATAATACCAGAACTAGGAAAAACTATAAGTTCGATAGAGCCAAAAAAGCCACTTTTGACATAGATGAAAAATTCATAGCCTTTCACATTACAGCACATCCAGATACCATCAAGGAGATGAAACGGCGTAAGATGAAAAAGAGCAAGATGCCTAAGGATACCCTATGTATTTTCAATCTCGCGAACAAAAACATAGAAAGAATTCCTAATGTCGATGGCTATAGATGCAGTAAGGACTTTCCTGGTCACATTGCCTTCAAGTTGGCTAAGAAGACGATGAAACAAGACAGCACCTTGGTCAAAGATGAGGGGAAGGACAATGGAACAGTCCTGGTCGTAAAGAATGTCGAGAAGAATAAATCCAAAGTCATCCCATTTGTCAAAACTTACAATTGGTCAGAGGACAAAGGCTATCTTGTTTTTCATAGCACTGGAGAAGATACTATCAATAGAGACAGGATTTTGCTCTATGATGCAGGTCTGGACAGAATGAAAACCGTCCTGGAAGCTGATGGCGATTATCAACATTTTGCCTTTGATAAGAAATCGGAACAGCTGGCTTTTATCGCCAATACTGATACTACTGAGCATAAGGACAATAGACACGAACTCATGCTCTATACTCTGAAAAGTGGTAGCAGTAAATCAATAGCTGGTTATGGAAGTAGTATGATGGAAAAGAACTGGCAAGTGAGTGAGCACCAGAGACCTTATTTTCTAGATGCCAGTGATTTGCTCGTGTTCGGCTCGGCTCCCATCTTACCGAAAGAAGATACCACACTATTAGAGGAAGAAAAAGTACATGTAGAAGTCTGGCATTACCAGGATGGTCTCTTACATACCCAGCAGGAGAACAATAGGAAAAGTGATTTGAGAAAAAGCTATCAGGCCATTTATAATCCTAGTACAAGAAAAGTGGTCCAACTATCTGACCTCGATATCCCCTCCGTCAGAATCAGTAAAACTACCACCGCAGATTATGTGATAGGTACCAATAATGAAGCATACCAAAAGTACCTTTCTTGGGAAGGTAGAGATTATCATGATGTCTATGTTATCAATCTCGCAACAGGTGAGAAAAAACTATTAGGTGAAAAAGTCTCCAGTAGACCACGGATCTCACCTGACGGAGATTATATAACTTGGTATTCGGTTTCTGATACCAGTTGGTACTCACAAAATTTACAAACCAAAAAGGTTACACAATTGACAAAGGGTTCATTTTATGATGAGCTGAACGACAGGCCTATGTACCCAAGGCCAAGCGGTACTGTTGCATGGTCAGATAGTAATGAAAGTATCTTGTATGACCACTATGATATATGGAAGGTAGATATAACTGGCGGCAAAGAGCCTCAGCGACTTACAGATGGCAGGTCAAGCAATGTGAGATACAGATACATCTCCTTGGACAACGAAGTAACAATCCTTCCGTCAGATACAACTATACTGGTCAGTAGCTTCAATTTTGACAATAAGTCTTCTGGCTATGCCTATCTTAATTTGGGTACCGGTGTAATGCAGAAACTCCTAGAAGGTCCATTTAGATATGGAACAAGAATACTTAAAGCAAAGGAATCTGACGATATCGTGTATACTAAGGAATCTTGGGATGTATTTCCTGACCTTATCCACTCTGATCTGACTTTCCATCAAGGCAAGCGAATTTCTGATGCCAATCCACAACAGGCAGCTTACGGCTGGGGTAGTATGGAATTATATGAATGGGTGGATGTAGATGGAATAACCAGAAAAGCCTTACTTGTAAAACCACCAAATTTCAACCCCGCAAAGAAGTATCCTCTCATGGTAAACTTTTATGAGAAGTCTTCTGACAGGCTGTACAATCACAGAGCACCTTATGCACACCGTTCGACGATCAATTACAGCTATTATGCAAATAGAGGCTATGTGATTTTCAATCCTGATGTCTACTACAAAGATGGTTATCCTGGGGAAAGTTGTTACGATGCGATCATGGCTAGTGTGGATCAGTTGGTGGATGAGGGATTTATAGATGAGGATAATATGGGGCTGCAAGGCCACAGCTGGGGCGGCTATCAGATCGCTTACTTACTCACTAAAACTGACAGATTTAAGTGTGCAGAATCTGGCGCACCGGTCGTAAATATGGTCAGTGCATATGGAGGGATAAGATGGGGTTCGGGAATGAGTAGAATGTTCCAGTATGAAAAGACACAGAGTAGACTGGGTGCTACGCTTTGGGAAAGACCAGATTTATACTTGTATAATTCCCCAGTGTTCCAATTAGACAAAGTAGAAACTCCTGTTCTTATTTTGCACAATGACAAAGATGGTGCTGTGCCTTGGTACCAAGGAATAGAATATTTTGTAGGACTGAGAAGATTGGGTAAACCTGCTTGGATGCTTAATTATAACGATGAGCCGCACTGGCCAGTAAAAAAGCAAAATCGTTTAGACTTCAATAAACGAATGGAACAGTTCTTTGATCATTATCTGATGGGAGAAAAGATTCCAATCTGGATGAAGGACGGTATTCCAGTTGTGAAGAAAGGTGTGATAGATGGTCTGGAATATTCAGATGAGCACTAAAAGAAAAAGAGCCCTCACAACTTTTTGAAACGGCTCTTTTTATAAAACACCCTTAAAATTTTCCTACTCCAAATATGACCCTATATCATAGTTGAAAACAACTAGATTTGGAGACAAGCAATCTACTTCTAACTACAAGTAGACTACAACAGTTAAATTTTAGTAAACTGGCTGTCACTTTAAGACAACTCAGCAAGGTTTTCCAAGTAGTAGGGAATCGATTTTTAATGACATCTTCTTTTAACCTATTAGGACTATGCTTAATATGACGCCTACTTTACAATTAAGGAGTTGTAGCAGCAGGTGGAACTCCTTCTATGTCACTCATACTAGGTGATCCATAAATGAATAGTTGCTTATCTATGTTAGATTTGGTGTGGACTTCTATTCCTTTCCAAGTGTCGCCACAACTGTTATGGATCCATGCATCTGTGTGGACATGTAGTTGTCCACCTTCATGAATAATAATTTTTTTACCTCTTGCAAGAGATAATCTGCAATATAAATCCAGCCTAGCACCTGGATGAATTATAATATGCTTTCTTAGATCTCTATGTCCTTTCCATGCTAGTTGCCCTTTTATATCGATTGTAGAATTAACTGTCGGTGTACACCAATCTTCTTGTAAGAGTCCTCTGGTTCTGGAATCCAACAGATTAAACTGTTTGTGGATTTTGCCTAACTGGCATGGGCTAAATGCCATCTGAGAATTGTTGTAATCCATAACATTATTAGATGCTTTGCCTGCTCTGCATGAGGCGTCGTCCCAGCAGTTAGGGTGGACAGGTGTATCATCACAACCATCGTATCTAGTCCAAGCATGAGCCAAGCCTAGTACATGCCCTATCTCATGATTCATCAGTGTGCCCCAGCTCCATGAAGGTTGTTTCCTATTAGAGTAAATACCAGAAATTTTAAGCGCATTGCCGAGAGCGATACCTGTGCCGAAGGTTTTGTAAGTCTTGGAACCTATACTGTCTTGTGGATGAGAAATTGCAAAAATATTCAGAGTGCTGTCTAGGTCTATAGCATACTTTTCAATTACAGCCTTACTATAGTTGTTTTTGTTTCTTCCTTTATTCTTAAAGTAATAATGTACAGAATCGTGGTGCATATAGTAACCATTGTCACCTTCTTCTGCACCTACAACTTTGTATTTATATGAGGGGTCCAGTGCAGGTGTATTATTACCCACAGGAAGATTCATTTTGTGGTTTTCTTTTAGTCGGTCGTTGGCGTTCCTTAGAATCTGACCAAAGTATATTTTGCCTTCTTCCAGAGAGAAATTGGCATTGCCCTCAGGGTCATTCATCAGGTGCACATTGGTTCTGATGAGTCTAGTTTCTGTAAACTCGTCGGGGGCATAGTTCTCTGCAGTTTCACAAGGTCGTTTGTAATCGGGTGCTTCTTGTAGTTTTGCTAGGCCATTAAAAGAAGTAATTTTTACGACTTCGGTTTTTGGTACGACTTTGGTTTTTTTTGAAGAACAGGCCAGTAGTAGGCACAAGGCCAGAATAGAAAACAAACTTTTCATGACGGTATTTATGGCTTACAAGATAAACTAAGCCCATATCTTATGCTAGGTGTTCATAGCACCACAGACACTGAGCACTTGCCCCGAGATATAGGAAGACATATCTGAGCCCAGATATACACAGGCATCGGCTACGTCATCGACTGTTCCAAATCTCTTAAGGGGTATGTTATTTGTATAGTTCTTTTTTACAGTCTCGTCTAGCTCATCAGTCATTTCTGTTGCGATAAAACCTGGGGCTATGGCGTTACATCTTATGTTTCTAGAGCCCACTTCTTTAGCGATAGATTTAGTAAATCCGATGATGCCTGCCTTGGAAGCAGCATAATTGGCCTGTCCAGCATTACCAAATACACCTACTACAGAAGACATGTTTATTATGGAACCTCCTCTGTTTTTCAGCATCGGTTTCAGCATGTGTTTGGTCAGATTAAAAACTGATTTTAGATTTACTTGGATGACAGCATCCCACTGGTCTTCGCCCATTCTGAGCATTAGGTTGTCTTTGGTAATGCCTGCATTATTGATAAGTATATCTACTGAACTATATTCTGCTAGGACAGCTTTGCAGAGTTCCTCCGCTGCTCCGTAATCACTGGCATCAGATTGGAACGCTTTCAGATTGTCACCTGCAGCGAGGTCGGCAATAATTTCATCAGCTTTTGCAGAAGAAGACCTATAAGTAAATGCGACCTGCGCACCTTCTTTTATAAATCTTTCTACTATGCCTCTTCCTATACCTCTAGAGCCTCCCGTAATTAAGGCTGTTTTTCCTTCCAATAGTCCCATGTGAATTTTTTAAATTTTTTTGAGTTAACATTCAGTTGCCAGCAGTTCTAGCCGTTTCCTCCCGGTTTCTTTTTCTTATCCTTGACCTTGTCTTTGATGATATCTTTTATCGTCTTGGTTTTGCTGGTGTCTACTTTTTGAGGTTCTTCAGTAGCTTTGAACTCTTCCTCAAATTCTTCTTCGAACTCCTCATCGAATTCTTCCGAACTTCCTTCATCTTCTTGAGAGTTGGATTCTGATTCTGATTCTCCTTCAGTTACGTTTGCCTCTTCTAGATTTTCATTTGTTTCTTCATCGAATTCCTCTTCAAACTCTTCGTCAAACTCCTCATCGAAGTCGCCCTCAAAATCTTCAAACTCGTTGTCAAACTCATCTGCCCTTTTGTTAAGTTCTATCTGTGTCTGCTCTTCTTCTACAGATTGTTGTTTGTACTTGTCACAATTTACCAAATCAAGATAGCCTAAAGGTGGCACAGGAAATTTGGCTTCTGAGTCGAAATCTGCAAGAGAATCAGCTTCTATACCATTTAGAAATTTTTCTGCAATGGGCTTCGCCATAACATATCCTTGTCCGTCATCCAGCGTCAGGAATCGTATCCACTTATCATCTCCACCTACCCATACACCTGTGACCAGGTCTGGCGCGATAGACATAAACCAGCCATCTGAGTAATCATTAGTAGTTCCGGTCTTACCACCTAATTCTGTCTTGACGCCTAGCTTGTAACCACCACCGACATTGTTTTTGAGCATGTCTACCATTACGCCATTATACAATGGATTTATAGCAGTCTTTTTTTCTGGGATGCCAGTGTAGATAATCTTCCCAGACTTGTCTTCTATTTTGGATATGAAGATAGGTTCTGTATAGACACCATTATTGGCAAAGGTCGTATAAGCACCAGCCATTTCATGTAAGGTCAGATCCACAGCTCCAAGACTAATAGCAGGTACTCGAGGGACTACTTTTTGTCCATTGGGATAGGTGTTGTCTTTGCTGATACCGGCATTATCTAGCATCTCCAGGACAACGTCCATGTTGCCCATTTCTTTTACGAGCCTGACAGTTATAGAGTTTTTGGAATAGAGTAGGCCTTGGTACAGATTATATGGATTGCCAGTAAATTGTTCGTTGGCATTACTAGGAGACCATTCCTTATCAACTAAAAAATTAGCATCTCCTGGCGCTATAGTATACTGAATGTCATCATAGGTCTGACAAGGAGATAATCCCATAAGACTTATGGCAGTTGCGTACACAAAAGGTTTGATGGTAGATCCAACTTGTCTACGCGAGTTGACATGGTCATACTTAAAGTGACTGAATCCTGGACCTCCTACCCATGCTTTGATATGTCCCGTTTCTGGATGGACGGCGAGCATACTAGCTTGCATATGCTGATTATGATAGCGCACAGAATCTCTTGGACTCATATCTACTTCCTTATATCCTTCCTCTTCATAGGCGAAGACTTGCATAGGAATTTTTGTATTAAATTCCTTTTTGTAAGCCTCTTGCAAAGCGTTATACTGATCTTTTAGTTTTGACCAGAGTTCTGATTTCTCTACTAGTTCTCGGTATTTTGAAACATTTGATTTCCCAAGAATCGACATTGAAGTTTTTCCTTTCCAACTAAAGCGTCTTTTCTCTATATCAATGAGGGTCTTCAAGACATTCTCATTGAACTTGAGACCAATGTATTCCTTTTGTGCTTCTACCTTGGTTTTAGCCAAATATTTATCATGTAGTCTTAAGTACCTCTCAGACTCTTTGATTTTTCTATCTAAGGTTTTCTTTCTGATAATGAGCTGTAAGCTGTCAGCTTCGAAGGTCCAGGGATCTCTTCTTTTCCATACTTCCCAGTACCTTTTTTGTAGCCAGGTCATATGTTCTTTGACAGCTTGCTCGGCATGTTTCTGATAGTTGAGGTCTATAGTAGTATAGATCTTAAGACCATCAGTGTATATGTTGTATGCCGAGCCATCTTCCTTGGTTATTTTTTCTTTGTCAAAGAGGTTACGCAGCCATTTTGTAAGTTCTGAGCGGAAATAGGGTGCTGGACCAGTATCATGAGATTCTCTCTCGAAATTGGTCATATCTACCATATTACCTCTGATGGTGTCTAAATCCAAACCAGCTACGTCAAAGTGCTTTTCTAGTTGGTGTAATACAACATCTCTTCTTTGAGTTGCATTTTCCGGAAATCGCAGGGGATTGTACAAACTTGGATTCTTAAGCATGCCTACGAGCAGAGCTGCTTGTTCTACATTGAGATTTTCCTGGTTTTTGCCAAAGTAGGTTTGTGCAGCGGCTTGGATACCATGTGCTCCATTTATGAACTCAAATTTATTGAGGTACATGGTCATGATTTCCTCCTTAGTATAACTTTTTTCCAGTCTGACGGCGGTAATCCATTCCGCAACTTTGGTGCGCAGAAGGATAGTTATCCGCTCCATTTTGGACTTATTTGCCAGACTCGGCCTTCTAAAGAGCAGTTTGGCCAACTGTTGTGAGATGGTAGAACCACCTCCAGAGCTTTCTTGCTTCATCAGGACCGTCTTGAAAGCAACTCTGAACAGAGCTTTAAGATCTATACCGGAATGGGAATGGAAGCGGATGTCTTCAGTAGCTAAAAGTGAATTGACAAGTAGGGGAGAGATGTCTTCATACTGAATGTTTTCTCTATTTTCTACATAGTATTTGCCGAAAGGCTTACCTTTTACATCATAGATAATACTTGCCTCATCATAGACTGGATTTTCTAAATCCGAAAAACTAGGGAGATCTTCATTAAGGGTAGAGATAATAAAGCGTGCCGGTATGACCAATGCCAGAATCAAGCCTATCCATAATAAATAGGTCAGCCAGCGTAGTGTCTTATATTTTCGTGGTTCTGACATCTTCAACGTCCCTTATTCCTAAGGAGCGCTCAAGATAGCAAAGACTCTGCATTTCAAGTGTTATAAGTTCCTTTAATCAAAGGACTAGTTGTCAAACTCATCTTCAAAGTCATCATTGAAGATCTTGATTTTCTTGGCTTTATCTACTTCATCTTTATGAAAACTGGCTTGCTCGTACTGATTACAGTCAGTTACTACTCTGTCTCCGTCGGGAATACGGAAGTAAGCGCCTTCATTTAGCTTTATAGCAGGGTCATTTTCCAACTTTTGCATGTATTTCAGGAAGTAAGGTCTAGCCATAATTCCACCATAACCATGATAAGAACTGAGGAACCTGATCCAATTATATTCACCACCGACCCAGGTACCTACTACCAACTCTGGTGAGACTCCCATAAACCAACCATCTACAAAGTCATTTGTAGTACCTGTTTTACCTCCCCAATGATCGTTATTCAGCTTATGAGTATGGGCACTGGAGGCATATTTTAGCAAGTCGAGCATCACATCATTGTACTTTTCTGAAAGTACTCGCCGTTCTGAAGGTATAGAGCTGTAGATGACCCGCCCGTCTTTATCCTCTATTTTGGTAATGAAAGTAGGGGCATTATAGACGCCATAGTTGGCAAAAGTGGCATATGCAGCTGTCATTTCCAGAACTGTAAGTTGTGCTGCTCCAAGGATGATAGCTGGCACCTTAGGCACCTTTTTCTTATCTATGCCCAAGTTACTGACGAGATCTCTCATAGGCTCCACACTTTTCATTTCCTTAAGTAGGCCCAGAGATATGGAATTCTTGGATTTTTTCAGCCCATCTTTCAGTGTCCACCACTTATCGGTAAATTCCCCATCTGAGTTACCCGGTGCCCAGGTTTCTAAAAGCTTAAAATGTGGGTCACCTGCGGGTATTTCTTGTCTTATATCATGGATTTTATGACAAGGAGAGATACCATGAGAAATTGCAGAGGCATACAAAAATGGTTTAAAGGTAGAGCCCACTTGTCTGTTAGAGTTGACGTGGTCATACTTAAAATACTTATTGCCTACGCCTCCTATCCAGGTCTTGATGTGTCCGTTACGTGGGTCTATGGATATAGAACCTAGTTGCATTATCTTGTGATGATACCTTATAGAATCCAGCGGAGACATGACGACAGATTTTTCGCCTTCTTTATTATAGGCAAAGACTTTCATTTTTCTTTTGAGGTTAAAGTCTTTTTTGGCTTTGTCATCTAGACGCTTTTTGCTCTGCTTCAGTTCTTTCCAGAGCGGGTCTGCCAATATATCTTTGTAAGTGCTGGCCTGTTTCTTAGATATATAATCAGTTTTGATGAGTTTGTTAAGGTATCCAGGGTCTTTCTCAGCTTTAGTCATTCTTGTGATATCGGCATCCAGTAGTCTAGCATCGCTAAATTTTTCTCTGATTTTCTGATAGACGCCTGCCATGACCCTGTTTTTAGTATTGATATAGCGCTCAGAGGTTCTTACTGATTTATTGAGAAAATCCTTGCGTTGTTGCGCTTGTTTCTTATCTGCATCATGGGTCCACGGATCTTTGTTTTTCCATACACCATTATAGGTATCCTGAATGACTGACATATGCTGGAACATGGTTTCCTCTGCATGTTTCTGCATTTGCTTATCGATAGTTGTATAAATTTTCAGCCCATCTACATCTGGGTTGTATTTCGTACCATCTGGCTTTTTGTATTTATCATCAGCAAGGATTTTTTTGATGTGGAGTTTTAGTGTTTCGCGGAAGTAAGGGGCTATACCTTCATAGAGGATGGTCCTATTGAAATTAGACATGTCTAAAGGCAAGTCTTTTAGCTTAGTATACTCTTCCTGACTGAGGTAGTTGTTTCTCACCATTTGCTTGAGGACAACGTTACGTCTCTTTACGGCATTTTCTGGTTTGCTTTTGGGATTGTACAAAGAAGGATTTTTCAGCATACCTACAAGTACAGCAGCCTCGTGAATCTTTAGCTTACTCTGATCTTTTCCGAAATATGTTTTTGAGGCAGCGCTTATTCCATGCGAACTGTAAGTAAAGTCGACCTTATTCAGATACATGGCGATGATTTCCTCTTTTGTATATCTTTTTTCGAACTGTGTGGCGATAACCCATTCTTTGAGTTTTTGCCAGATCCTTTTGACAATATTTCTAGATCTATTTGTAAAGAAAAGTTTGGCCAATTGCTGAGTGATGGTACTCGCACCACCTTTGCTTCCCAAAAAAATGACGGCTCTTATAGTACCTCTGGTATCGACACCGCTGTGCTTGTAGAACCGCTCGTCTTCTGTGGCTACCAGTGCTTTTGTGAGATAGGGATTGAGCTCCTCATGTGTGATGCCTTCTCGGTTCTTGGAAAAATATCTGCCTAGTTCCTCATTATTATCGGCATAGATGACGCTGGCGTACTCGTAATCCGGATTTTCCAGTTCCTGCGTATCTGGCATTTTGGTATAAGAAACGATTACAAAGATGGCAACGGCAAAGAGTAGTCCTAAGATGAGTCCAGCCCACAGCCACTTGCTCAGCCTATGGAGTAGGTCAGCCGTCTTATTGTCATCTTTCTGCTGGGAGGGCTTATCTGTTTTCTTCTGCTGTGACATTAAAATCGACTTTTAGCTGTGTGGTAATGCTGATATAATAGATGGTACAAAAATATAATATATAAGAACGCGGTGTCGGAGGTATTTATTGACCGTAAGGTACGGGCGAGTAAGTGTAGCCGCGAGCTGATTATTCGATCAATCGTGACAAAATCTTAACAAAGAAACTACTGGAATAGGCTCAAGTAGTTACCAATATTACTTTTGGTAAGGGATTCAATCAGCTGGTCTTCGCATTGCTAAACTATTTTATAGGGACTGTGATGAAGCACTCAGGTTTATTAAATAATTACGAAGCGTACAACTATGTAGTACCAAATTGTGAAGAGTGCTTGCCCTATACACAATCTTGATACCTAAGTAGGAAATATAGACTTAGTCGTCTATCCACTGCCTGCAGATGATTTTATACATCTAGAAGTTGCAGGAAACACAGCTGAATCGGTGACTATAAGCTTATCAGATCTTACTGGAAGAATATTGTACTCTAAGACGTATAATAGAGTAGGACTAAATAAGATTTCTACTTCTGAACTAGATAATGGCAAGTATGTATTGTCACTAGAAAGTGAAGATCATGGAATAGTTAGTAAGAAGATACATATACAACATTAAATATGTTTAACTTTAATCAAGGCTGTATGGTTAATGCAACCTTGGTTTTTGAAAACACGATAGATGAGAAATAGTATTATATTACTTCTTGGTTGTTTGGTAGTAACCTCTATTTATTCTCAAAACAAACAAGATTACTACTGGCCTTTCGGAAAGGATCAAAATATAGATGAGGCAGGTGTGCAAGCATTTGAGTTTGACTTCAATTTACGTCCATTCGAACCAACTACCAGAGATGGTGAGTTACAATTCGATCAAAACAATGCCTCTATCTGCGATAAGGAAGGGAACTTATTGTTTTACACTAATGGCTGTGCTGTTGCCAATCGTCATCATGAAATCATGCCCAATGGAGAAGGGCTAAATGTCGGCTCTTTTTTCGCTGAATTCTGGGGTGGCGATTGCTCACGAGGATATCCTGGTTCTCAAAATATTTGTATTTTACCTGACCCAGGATTTGAAAAGGGTTATTATATTATTCATAAACCATGGAATTATGATCCTGACTTAACTGTAAGCAATCTTTTCGTAGATTCACTTTATTACACCTATATTGATCTAAGCCTAAACGAAGATAATGGTGCAGTCATTGAAAAGAATATACCGATTTTCAGTGATGATTTTTATTCTAATTATCTCGCCCCCATTTCTAGCTCAGAAGATAGTAGTTGGTGGATTCTGGACTTAGCAGGACAATCAGGTTTTATTGTATATCATCTTAGCGAATTAGGAATAGAAGTTTCCAAGAAACTTCCTGGCCCTACATGGAATCCCAGAAAGACTAGTGCCTCAGGGTATGCTCGATTTTCACCGAACGGTACGAAATACGCTATATTCAATAAATTTGATGGTCTGTACATTTATGATTTTGACAGATCTGATGCTACCTTAAGTAATGAACTAC
>CAZKXO010000014.1:0-25858 GCA_964556525.1 uncultured Saprospiraceae bacterium | reverse complement strand
GACAAGATATGTAGGTAAGATATATAATGATAAATGGATGTCTGACAACGAATTTATTTAGTCCTTTCTTAATTATGAAAAAACTTAACTATGAGAATACTTAATATACTTTTTTGTTTTGTACTAATCATGATCTCTGTGCAAAGCTGTAATGATCCATGCGATGATATCAACTGTGGTCCAAATGGTACTTGTGTAGATGGCACTTGCGAATGTGATGAAGGCTTCTTAGGCACTAATTGTGAGCAGACTCTATGTGACACCGTAAACTGTGGACCTAATGGTACTTGCAACCCGTCGACTGGTGATTGTGATTGTGATCCTGGATTTTCAGGCTCTAATTGCGAGATTAATATATGTGACTCTATAGACTGTGTAAATGGTGAATGTGATCCAGCAACTGCAACTTGTATCTGTAACGAAGGATTTGAAGGCGACAACTGCGACACAGAAATAAGAGCTAAACATTTTGGGACCTACTCAGGAGATTTAACTGGATGCATACCAGCTTTTCTACTTTCACTTATTCCGGCAGGCGACTTGGAAACATTAGAAACTACACCATTGGAAGTTTTTGCCTCTGACAATGGGGTAACCTTAGTTAATATAGGCTCTATGAGCACTGTACTGAATCTGAATGTAGAAGCTGATGTAACAATGGACGAATTTACAATTCCTGAATTCTCACAATCTGTGGACGTTCAAGGACAAGTTATAACGATATCTGGAGAAGGTTCTGGAATGCTTGCAGATGAAAATAACATGAATCTAAACCTAGAACTGGTATATGACTTGGGAGCACTGACTTTGACACAAGACTGTATGATAAACTTTGTAAAGCAGTAAAAAGCTGAACTAAAAATATATTGGAAGAAAAGCACCTATCTTCGAGGTGCTTTTTTTATTTCCAAAACCTATTGGTCAATTAGATTCTATCATAATAATTCTAAGCTCTAATGAAACTTGTAATTAAAACAATGGAAGGCCTCGAGGAGGTACTCAAAGAAGAGCTAGAAGAGTTACACCTTCAAAATATCAAGTTGCTAAAACGAGGTGTAGAGTGCGAGGGGAATTGGGCACAATTATATAAGTGCAACTATCTGCTCAGAACTGCTATTAGGGTCTTGGTGCCCATTGCTTCTTTTGAAATAGAATCGCAAGAAGCGTTCTACGAGGCACTCAGAACTATTGACTGGTCACGTTACATTGATGATGGTCAGACCTTTGCAGTACGGTCTACTGTATTTGGTGAACTATTTAGCAATTCGCTATTTGTAACATATCGGTGTAAAGATGCCATCGTCGATCAACTGAGTGAAGAAAAAAACTACAGACCGAATGTAGAGTTAGAAAATCCCGACATCGTTGTAAATATTCATCTACACATGAATAAATTGTCTGTGGCACTAGATAGTTCTGGTCGTTCTTTACATCTTAGAAATTACAAGCAAAGAAGTTACAAAGCGCCTCTCAACGAAACTTTCGCTGCAGGTATCATCAAGTTGGCCAAGTGGGACAAGAAGCAGACTTTCTACGACCCTATGTGTGGCTCTGGAACCTTCACAACAGAAGCACTTATGAGTGCCGCTAATATTCCTGCTGGAATTTTTATAGAAAAATTCAGTTTCGAAAATTGGCCAGAGTTCCATCCTGATATCTGGCAATCTGTCAAGGAAGCGGGACAAGCAGCCATGCATCCTCCAGAAGGAGAAATAATCACCAGCGACATCCATTCTTACGCTGTCCGGGACCTTAGGAAAAACTTACAAAAGCTTCCCTACCGCAAGCTTATAACTATCAAGGAAGAGGACTTCCTTAAATCTAAAGGAGACAGTAAGGGCATAATATTTCTAAATCCTCCTTATGACAAACGTGTCAAAGTCAGAAATGTCACACAGTTCTATAGAACCATCTCTGACCACCTTAAACAAAATTGGCAAGGTTCATCAGTGTGGATACTGTCGGGAAATGGACAAGCGATGAAAAGTTTTGGGCTAAAACACAGTGCAAAGTTAACTTTGGACAATGGAGGTATTCCTACCAAGTTATACAACTTTGAATTGTATGCCGGCTCAAAAAAAGCTAAATTTCAAGATGATAGAGTTCGTAAGAAATACGAAAAACCAAAGGATACTAAAGAAAAGCCTTACAACAAACCTAAACCCAATAAGGATAGAAGGCCTAAGCATGATGACAATTACGAAAAACAAAAACCTGAAAAACCAAAGGTGGAGCCTAAGCCAGAGAAAGGTAATGATGACCGCCCTCGTATGTATCGGCCTCGCTAGTTCTGGCTATGGACAGCAAATAACTGAATTCCCTGAAGTTAAGATTAAGAAGTACTCAACTCTTCCTATTGCTTTGCCTGCTTTCACTGTATCAGACAGTCTTACTACACAACCAAGTTTGTTAATGCAGAATAAATTTGATTTTGCCAAAGCTTATCACAGCTCTTTAGGCTTCTTCTGTAAAGGGGAAAATATCATATCCGAGAAAGCCGAAATGAATGTAAGAATGCGATTAGGGACCTTGGAGGTTGTAGATAGAATGGAAGGAAAAACCAGGTATTAAGATCGAAAGTTTATTTTATCCTGGTTGATAACCAATTGCTCATTATAGTATCTGAGTCAAGTCCGTGATACCTATATATTCTTCGCAAGTAAATCCTTCTCCATACTCAGTGCCGATTCTTCTACCGAAAACTTTAGCGCGACCTCTTAGATTATCTAGGAAAGCTAGGGTGGAGATAGGCGTCTGAGGTGCTTTGGACTTTGGACTAAAAAATTGACTACCATAACATTGTACAAATTCTATTTTCCTGTCCATATAACCAGTTACATCCACAACCACATCTGGCTCTATATCATGGTCCTGTATATAACAAAAAACCTTTCTTGGGCGCCACTTAGTTTGGTTCTTACTACCCTCTTTGGTTTTGATTTTTACCAGACCAGCGAGAAAGCAAGACTCTCTTATTAGCAATGAAGCTCTGCCATGATCAGGATGTCGGTCTCGCAATGCATTAGCTAATACTATATCAGGCTGATACTTTCTAATCGCTTTGATGATCTTAATTTTATTAGCCTTATTGTTTTCAAAAAAACCATCTGACATACTGAGGTTCTCTCTGTGACTGACTCCTGCATATTCCATAGCCTTCTTTGCC
The DNA here is from genome assembly GCA_964556525.1 of uncultured Saprospiraceae bacterium. GTDB lineage: Bacteria > Bacteroidota > Bacteroidia > Chitinophagales > Saprospiraceae > RFSX01. The sequence continues at coordinate 22,692 of CAZKXO010000014.1, read as the reverse complement.
TCTTTCATCCTAAGAGCCGCACTGCCTCGTGTACCTAGTTCTCCTTTAGTGAGGTCTACAATAGCCACCTTATAGCCAAGATCTATTTGCTTTAGTACAGTTGCCCCTGCTCCCAATTCTACATCATCAGGATGTACACCTATAGCCAGGATATCAACTTTATAAGACTTTGCCATAATACTACTAGTTAATTGATTTGCTGATTGTTATTAGATAATCTACCAACGAAGAAGTGCACTACCCCAGGTAAAGCCACTACCAAATGCTGCCAGACAAACCAAATCTCCATCTTTGATTTTTCCAGCTTCCCAAGCTTCACATAATGCAATAGGAATAGACGCCGCAGTTGTATTGCCATACTTCTGTATGTTGTTAAAAACCTGATCGTTATTTAAGCCTAGCGACTTTTGTACAAACTGAGAGATTCTAAGATTAGCTTGATGCGGGATAAACATATCTATATCCTCCTTCTTACAATCGGTAGAATTCAGCGCTTCGTGTATTACTTCCACAAATTTGACAACTGCTTTCTTAAAGACTTTCTGCCCATTCATATATGGATAGATTTGATCGCTATCCAGCATTTTCTGAGTGGCAAAAGTTCCGCCTGGTCTAGAGGTTTTGTGATAACCATAATCTACTTCATCGTGATATCCACCGTGACAACCAAAATTTATCATAGCTAGCTCTTCAGCATATGAACCATCTGAATGTAGCTTTGTAGTAAGGACTCCTTGTCCTTCTGTAGGCTGCAAGACTACTGCACCTGCTCCATCTCCAAAGATGACAGTTACTGCTCTGCCTTGCGTTGTGAAGTCAAGTCCCATAGAATGCATCTCTGCACCTACCAATAAAATGTTTTTATACATCCCAGACTTGATGAACTGATCAGCTACTGAGAGACCATAAACAAAACCAGAACACTGATTACGAATATCTAGAGCGCCTATCTCTGTATTTGTTATACCTAATTCTCTTTGTAATAAGACTCCACAACCAGGAAAGTAATAATCAGGACTCAAAGTACAGAAGATGATAAAGTCTACTTCCTCCTTAGTAATTCCAGCTCTTTCTATGGCTATGCGGGCAGCTTCGGTTCCCATCGTTGTACTCGTCTCTTTATGATTGGTCGCATATCTACGTTCCTCTATTCCAGTTCTCTCTCTAATCCATTCATCTGAGGTATCCATATATTGGGTAAGATCCTCATTGGTGTAGATATTTTCAGGGACATAATAACCTATACCGGCAATCTTAGTTTGTGGCATAATTGACTGAGTTTATAGCAAATAAAGTGAAATTTTCGCTTAACTCAATAATTGCTAGCTTTGTCCTTAGATTAATCCATCTCAAAACAAGTATTTTGAACCCAATCAAGAAAAGCCTACAACAGCTTGTCTATAAAGTACTGAATCCACTTATCCAACTCCTGATAAAACTAGGCATCACTCCCAATATGGTGACCTTCTTTGGATTCTTACTTAACATTCTATGTACTGGTGTTCTTATTTATGGCGCTGAAGTAGGAGATAGAAGTGACCATAGATACCTTGGTTATGCAGGGCTCCTCATCTTCATTGCTGGTTCTATGGATATGATCGATGGCCGATTGGCGAGACTGAGTGGAAAAGCACATCCTTATGGTGCCCTATATGATTCAGTACTTGACAGGTATAGTGAATTAGTAATGTTTTTTGGCTTTTGTTATTATACAGTAACACAGGATTACTTACTCACCTCCATCTTTTCTTTCATTGCTATGATAGGTTCTATCATGGTCTCGTATACGAGAGCCAGAGCTGAAGGTCTAGGAGTAACTGCCAGTGTCGGCTTGATGCAAAGACCAGAGAGAATTGTGCTGGTTGGCGTAGCGAGTTTAGTAACGGCCCTAATGTCTAAGCAAATCGGTGGAGATTATGTCTACAAAGTTGCTTGGCTGGACCAACCTATATTTGAAACCATTTCTTTCTTTAGTTGGCCTATTTTCTTTCTTGCTATATCAGCAAACATTACAGCTTTGAGGCGGTTATACTATTCTCGAGACCAATTGATGGCAAATAATTAAGCAATAAATCCTAATATTGTAAAAGGAGATCGTTCTGAACATGTTAGACAATTTTAACGAGCATAGATTCAAATTCAAATACACAGGTCAAGTAGGCTTACCTGAAGATTTCCCAATTCCGAAAATCGATGACCAACTCTTCTACATTCAGAGAAATCTCAACAAGAACACAGTTATCTATAAACTCAATAAAAACAGTTCTGGTAATCTCAATGAATCCAAACCACTAGAGGTATTTTGGTGCAACTACGAGAATGGAGAGAACAGAAAGGAGTTGAATCATATTCAAGATAAATTGGCTTATGGATATAATTTTTGGAAGATAAATAATGACACTTTTAAGTTTCAAGTAGTTTCATATCCTTCCAAGGATTTCTTCTTAGCAAAAAGTGATGATTCAGGCTATAAAGTATACACCAAACTCAATGACCAAATGTCTGTTGTGCATAACATCTTTGTATATGCTGAGCAATTTGGAGTCTTTCCTCAGGTAAAATTTGCGGAATTCTTTGGCAGTACTGTGGACGATAACTTTCCCATTTACCAAAAAATCATTCTCTAAGTCTTAGCCCACTAATGGCAACAACTTCATTTATATATAATAGGTTTTCACAGACCTGGGTCAAATGGCTTGTGGTGCTTTCTATACTTTACTGGCTATGGTTTGGTCTATGCGTAGGTATAGATGCCGGTGCCGTTGCTTTCTATATTGGAAGTATGGGTCTGTACTTTGGAACAAAAACCACTAGGCAACTAGGCTTTGCCTTTGCACCTTTGTTTGTCTATCTGATTTGCTATTCTTCACTGAAAATTCTTCATAACCATAATCCATTTCCTGTAATAGTTAAAAAACTATATGATCTAGAAGTAAAGTGGTTTGGAGTATATTTGGATGGAGTAAAAGTAAGTTTGTGCGAATTTTTCAATGTTCATGTGCACCCTTTTTTCGATATCATTTCAGGGGTATTTTATATTACCTGGGCACCTTTTCCAATTCTATTTGGACTCTATGCTTTTTTCAAAAAGAGAAGAAAACTCGTCTTCGATTTTTGGATCTGTTTTCTTATAGCAAACATTATTGGATTTATAATCTACATAGTCTTACCTGCAGCACCACCTTGGTATTTTCTGCAATATGGAGATGTGATAAATCTATCAGCACCTGGAGAACCAGCCAATTTGGCTAGATTTGATGAGATGATAGGAATACAACTATATCATGGAATGTACAGTCAAGGGACAAATACCTTTGGAGCTTTGCCGTCTATGCATGCTGCCTTCCCTCTTATTCTCAGCTATTATAGTATAAAATTTGGCAACAGATTTCTTACTATCTTGTTCATTATCAGCCTTTTAAGTATATGGTTTGGTGCTGTCTATTCTAATCACCATTACTTAATCGACGTATTAATGGGAATAGGTTGCGGTATTATTGGTATTTTTCTAACTGAAAAGACTGTAAATGGTAATTTTGTTCCCAATTGGTATAGAAATAGCATCGCATACATAAACGTCTGACCCTATATAAACTTACATTATGATATTCAACAACAAAATGACTGCTTATACGCAGCCACAGAAGATTCAGGAAATGGGCTTGTATCCCTATTTCAGAACAATACAGTCCGAGCAGGACACTGTGGTCAAGATAAATGGTAAAGACGTATTGATGTTTGGTTCTAACAGTTATTTGGGTTTGACCAATCATCCAAAGCTAAAAGAAGCTTCTAAAAAAGCAATAGACCAATATGGTTCTGGCTGTGCTGGATCAAGGTTTCTTAACGGTACATTGGATATCCATATAGAACTGGAAGAAAAATTAGCTGACTTTGTAGGAAAGGAAGGTGCACTTGTGTTTAGCACAGGTTTCCAAGTTAATCTTGGCGTTATCTCAGCGATTCCTGGAAGACATGACTATGTAATCATAGATGATTTGGATCATGCCTGTATTATAGATGGCTCGCGATTATCATTTGCCAATAAAGTATGGAAGTACAAGCACAACGACATGGAAAGCTTAGAAAAGCTACTTATGAAGTGCGACCCTGATAAGTTAAAGTTGATTGCTGTAGATGGTGTCTTTAGTATGGAAGGTGACTTGTGCAAGTTACCTGAGATAGTTGCACTGGCAAAAAAATATGATGCTTGCATCTTCTTGGATGATGCACATAGTCTAGGTGTCTTAGGCAAAAATGGAAGAGGCACGGCAGATCACTTTGGGCTGACGGATGATGTAGATATGATAATGGGTACTTTCAGTAAGTCTCTTGCTTCTATAGGAGGTTTTGTAGCTGCTGATAGTGCAACTATTAACTTCCTCAAGCACAATGCACGATCTCTCATTTTCAGTGCAAGTATTGCTCCTGCAAATGCCGCATCAGTTATAGCAGCATTAGAATTGATTCAGGAAGAGCCAGAAAGAATAGACAGACTCTGGGAGAATACCCATTATGCAATGAAACTGCTCAATGAAGCTGGATTCGATACTGGGCATACGGAAACACCTATTATCCCAATAATGATCAGAGACGATTTCAAAACATTTAATCTTACAAAGAAATTGTTGGATGAAGGAGTATTTGTCAATCCAGTCGTATCTCCAGCAGTACCAAGTACCTCTTCATTGATTAGATACTCGCTTATGGCTACACATACCAAAGAGCAAATAGAAGAATCTGTAGATAAGATTTATTCTATTTCTAAAAAGATAGGCGTATTTGATCAAGAAATAACACATGCATGAAGCTAGATGGAGGACTATTGGTTCAAAAGGTCAATAGTAAAAAACTACTTCATCGGTTTATAGATTTTCCGCATGAACTCTATGATGGAGATGCGAATTATGTGCCTGAGCTTTTTATGGCTCAAAAGGACCTATTGAATCCTGACAAACATCCTTTTTTTGAGCATGGCAAAGTCACTTGCTTTTTAGCTTATGATGGAGACAAAATAGTCGGTAGAATAGCAGCGATAGATAATCCTAAGTATAATGAGTATCACAACAGTAGCTATGGTTTTTTTGGTTTCTTCGATTATCTAGAATCTAATGAAGTTGCAAAAGCACTTATAGACAAAGTCAGAGCACATCTAGCTTCCAAGAAATACACAGCACTGATAGGCCCTATGAATTTTTCTACCAATGAAACCGCAGGTACACTGGTAGAAGGTTTTGACTCTCCACCAAAGATTATGATGACTTATAATAAGCCTTATTATGATCGAATACAGAAAGCAATTGGCTTTGAAAAAGAAATGGATTTTCTAGCCTATTTCATCCCTACTAAATCTGTATCTGAGAAATCCCTTAGAATTAGCAGCATGCTAGAGGAACGTCTTGCAAAGCAGGATATTAAAATCCGCAATATCAAAATAAAAGACCTCAAGAGCGAAGTCCCTGGAATGTTGAAAATATATAATGCAGCGTGGGGAGATAACTGGGGATTCGTGCCTATGTCAGTAAGTGAAATGCAGCATATGGCTGCGGATCTGAAATTGGTAGCTGACGAAAAATTTGCTTACATCGCAGAACACAAAGGTGAACCAATTGCTTTTTCAGTTTCGCTTCCCAACATTAATGAGATAACAATCAACTTCAAAAAAGGACGACTGTTCCCGTTTAACATCTTCAAGTTGCTTCTCAATAAAAGCAAAGTCAAATCTGTCCGTATTATTACGACTGGTGTTATGGAAGACTATAGGAAAAAAGGCATCGAAGCCATCTTCTTTGCTAAAAACATCGCTGAAGCTAAAAAGCGGAATCTGGAAGGGGGAGAAGCTTCATGGATATTGGAAAACAACAAAGAGATGGTCGCCGCTGCTGAAAAACTCAATGGGGAAAAATATAAGACTTATCGTATTTACACCTATAAACTCTAGCTTCCATGACCAAGAAATTGCTTATCACAGGAGCTAATGGTTTTGTAGGAAGTTGGATGGTAGAAGAAGCCATAGCTCAAGGCTACCTTGTCTATGCTGGAGTCCGTAAGACCAGCAATACAAAATACTTATCTGATCCACGCATTAATTTTTTCTATTATAGTTTTGAGGAAGAAGATAAGCTTAGGGAACAATTGGTGGCTAATCAGTTTGATTATATTATTCTGAATGCCGGCGTGACCATGGCAGCAAATAAAGAAACCTACTTTAAGATTAATGCTGGTTACACGAGGAAGTTTTGTAAGATTCTTATCGAAGAAAAATTATTGCCTAATAAGCTCGTATATATCAGTAGTCTTGCTTCTCATGGTCCTGCAGAGTATCAAATAAAACAGATTCTGGATAGTGAGAGTACGCCTCATCCTGTTACCTGGTACGGAGAGTCTAAATTACAAGCAGAGCAATTCGTACAAAATTCTAGACCTATCAGATATCTGATTTTCAGACCGACTGCTGTATTTGGTCCCAGAGATACAGAAATGGTCTCTGTCTATAAATCCGTACAAAAAGGACTGGCAGCTAAAATTGGATTTGGTAATATGGATGCCACCTTTATATATGTCAAAGATCTGGCGAAACTAGTCATAGATGCATTGGGAGCACAAGTTGCAAATAAGTCCTATTTCGTAGGAGATGGGAACATATATCCAATAGAAGAACTTAATCAGCACATCGCAGAAATCTTAGATAAAAAAACTTTTAAGCTTACAATACCCTTTTCTATAATGAAAGTTGTCGCTAGTATGAGTGAGCTATCAGGCAAGATTCAGGGCAAAACCCCAATGCTGAACAGAAATAAAGTCAAAGAGTATTTTGCAAGGTCCTTTGCTATAGATACCTCAGACTTAGAAAAAGATTTTAACTTCGCACCGCTTTATAACCTAAGATCTGGTTTGGAAGAAACCATAGCTTGGTGTAAATCAAATAACGTATTATAAACTAACAAGAATGGCAGCTAAACGAGCAGCAACTAAAAAAAGATCAACAAAGAATAAAGGCATTGCCTCTAGTGCTACGGGCAAGTTAGGTATACTAACACCAGGCATGGGTGCCGTCGCTACTACCTTTATCGCCGGTGTAATGGCTATAAATAAAGGTCTAGCTGCACCTATAGGATCTCTGACTCAGATGGGTAGAATGAGACTAGGTAAGCGCACAAAGAAGAATATTCCTTACATGAGTGATGTGGTACCTTTGCAGGATCTAAAAAAAGTAGTTTTCGGAGGATGGGATATTTTCAAAGACAACATGTATGAAGCAGCTGTGCATGCAGATGTGCTCGACAAAGAACTCCTTAACAAACTAAAAGGTCCTCTTACTAAGATCAAACCTATGAAAGCTGTCTTTGACAAAAGATACGTCAAGAAACTGGAAGGCTCTCATGTCAAGAAAGGTAAGACAAAAATGGATCTTGCAAAGGCTGTAATGGCTGACATCAGAAAATTCAAAAAAGCAAATAAGTGTAACAGACTTGTAATGGTCTGGTGTGGAAGTACTGAAATCTATATAGAAGAATCTGCAGTACATAAAACTATAGCAGCCTTTGAAAAAGGTCTAGAGAAAAATTCCAAGTTTATTGCACCAAGTATGATTTATGCTTATGCTGCGATCAAGATGGGTATCCCTTATGCTAATGGTGCGCCGAATCTTTCTTGTGATATTCCAGCCTTAGTAGAGTTGTCTAAAGAAACTCAAGCACCTATAGCTGGTAAAGACTTCAAGACTGGTCAAACTTTAATGAAAACAATACTTGCACCAGGATTTAAAGCAAGAGCACTTGGAATAGATGGCTGGTTCTCTACTAATATCCTTGGAAACAGAGACGGAGAAGTATTAGATGATCCAGATAACTTTAAGACTAAAGAGGTTTCTAAGTTAGGTGTACTGGAACAAATACTGGAACCCAAACTTTATCCAGAACTCTACAAAGACTTCTACCACAAAGTACGAATCAACTATTACCCTCCTAGAGGAGACAACAAAGAGGGCTGGGACAATATAGATATCAAAGGCTGGCTAGGATATCCTATGCAGATCAAAGTAGATTTCCTATGTCGTGATTCTATTTTGGCAGCTCCTATTGTTTTGGACTTGGCCATATTCCTGGACTTGGCAAAAAGATCAGGTATGTCTGGAATCCAAGAGTGGTTGTCCTTTTATCTGAAGTCACCACAAGCACCAGCAGGTAGATATCCTATACACGATATCTTCAAGCAGCTTGCCAAACTAGAAAATACATTGCGTCATATAGGTGGACATGATCTGATCAACCACCTTGGTCAAGACTATGACGAATAGACTATGATGCTATTTCATAAAGCCATAACAACTGTTATGGGCTTAGGATATGCGCCTATTGCTCCTGGAACATTCGGAACAATAGGCGCTGTCATTTTCTATTATTTTCTCACGCTTGTTTACCCTCTAGGTATCCCTGTTGCATTATTGTTGTCGGCAGCTATAGTCTTTGCAATCATAGGCATATGGAGTACTGACAAGGTGATACCTCTCTGGGGTGCTGACCCATCCAAAGTGGTCATGGATGAGTTTGTTGGATACCTCATAACGATGACCTTAGTACCGGGAAGTTGGAAATATATGATTCTAGGATTTGTTTTATTTAGATTCTTTGATATACTCAAACCACTTGGTGTAAGATACCTAGACAAGAATCTTAAAGGTGGACTTGGTGTGATGATGGATGATGTTCTTGCAGGTGTATATGCATGCCTAAGTCTCCATTTCATAATTTGGCTTATGCCCAAAGTCTTACCAAACCTATGACCAAGGCCAAGGTCCCGTTTTTTCAGTCTCTTATAAAGTCTCAACTAGGATCTTTTCTGGCCACTTTCTGTGATTTTTGTAGCCTCTATTTACTTACTGAATTTGTAGGCATCTACTATGTAATCTCAGCAGGAATAGCAAGTGGTGTAGGAGCTGTTGTCGGATTTATCGTGCAAAGAAATTGGGCCTTTCAGAGAACTGATAAAAATTGGAAATACCAAGCTGTTAAATATGGCTTAGTAAGTTTGTTAATTCTTTTACTCAATATGGCAGGCATATACCTTATAACAGAGTACTTTACCCTACCCTATATGTGGTCTAAAGTCATCATTGCCTTTCTTATTGGCATCTTTGTTTCATTTCCATTATTCAGATACTATGTCTACAATTAGTATAATCATGCCTGTTCGGAATGCGGCTGATTTTCTCAATGAATGCATAGATTCTATAATTTATCAGAGCTATGTTAATTGGGAATTGCTGGCAGTAGATGACAACAGTACTGATGACAGTTATACTATACTAAAGAAATACGAAGAAACAGAAAAGAGAATTAAGGTATTTAAGAACGATGGTCGAGGCATTACTCCCGCTCTTATTACAGGCTACAACCATGCTAGTGGTCAGTATATAAGTAGAATGGATGCAGATGATAAGATGCCCGTAGACAAACTCATTGTTCTTAAGAATACTTTGGATTCAACGGGACCAGCTCATGTCGCCACAGGTCTAGTAAAATATTTTGCTGATTATTCTTTAGGTGACGGATTTAAAAAATATGAGCAATGGCTCAATGGCTTGACAAGTCGTAATTCTAACTTCACAGAAATCTACAAAGAATGTCCAATAGCTTCACCAAATTGGTTGATGTATCGGACTGATTTTGAAAAGTGTAGTGCTTTTGGTTCGCATAGTTACCCTGAAGATTATGACCTAGTCTTCAGATGGAAAGCAGCTGGCATCAAGGCAGCTGGGGTGCAAGAAATCACCCACCTTTGGAGAGACAGTAAGCACCGAGCTTCTAGAACAGATGAAAATTACGCAGATAACAGGTTCTCTGCCATGAAGATCAAGTATTTCTTGCAACAAGACTACAGTAAAGAAAACGCTTTAGTGCTATGGGGTGCAGGACCAAAAGGCAAAACTCTTGCCAAGGAGCTTATAAAAAACAAAACCCATTTCAGCTGGATAAGCAATAATGCTAAAAAAATAAGCCATGATATATATGGCACAGTAGTAGAATCGACCACTCGATTAAATGAGTTAGGAGATTGTCAGGTTATAGTTGCTGTAAGCCAGCAAGGAGCCCGAGCTGAAATCCTAGCAATATTAAAAGATTACAATGTTGAGCTCTATCATTTTTTCTGCTAGCACTGAGTAGCAAAGCTATCTTACTATCTTTCTTCTTCGTAATACAGCTTGTAGAATTTTCTACCGTACTCGTCTTCTCCCCGCTCTATCATAGATTTATCTCCATGTATGTACAATGAGAAATTCTTATCCAATTTGATGACAGATTTGAATATGCCATTATTTCTTTTTACTGCCGCAGGAGAAATATCAAAATCTGGTTGAAGAAAGAAACCTTTATCTCTTTGTGATTCTCTTTTGAACTCTGCAAAATCATCTTCCACTCCTGCTGTTGCCAATTCATCCATGTATTCTGATTCATTGAAGGTCTCATTGGATTTGAAAAATTTCTCAGAGGCATTCATAACAGCTAGTTCGTCTTTTTTAGAGAAGCCATCGCTGGTTTTCTTTTTGTTATCTACGTAATCCTTGGTCAACTGTATGTAATGAGAAGTAAAATGATAATCATCAGATCGCTCTTTTACATTGAGAAAATCTTGGGACCAGAAGGCGGCTTCTTGTTTGTTGGACTTATCTATTATACAGAGCTTATAACCTGAAGATCTCTCAGTATTAAGGATGAGGCAGCCTTTATCTAAGCCTCCTAATGCTAAGCCAGTTTCATGATTTAGATTGTATTCTTTGTCTCCTTCCAGAAGCTTAAGGAATACATCTTTAGATTCTGACTTGAAGATTCCTATTGCATCTAACATTTCATCTTCTACAAGTATATCTTCCAAGTAACACATGATAAACTCCCCAGCTTTGATATTAGGGTGCTGGGAATTGTTATATAAGTACCTTGCAATTTGCTCAGACCTCTCCTGCAATAAGCTCCGATCAGCAAATATCTCGGTAGCGTAATTATATAAAGGATTGTCATCCAGATCACCGTTAGAAAAAGTAAAAGCACTAAAGGCTGGCTCCTTAAATCTAGAAAGTAAATATTTAAAAATGAGTTCTACCTTATAATCATCCTCTAATGTGAGAGGCAGAGGCTTGAGACGTATGCCTTCTGATTCTGAATGCTTACCTATGTAGTGAATGGAAAGTGGACTTAGCTTAGCACTAATGTGGTTTATCATATTCCAGATCTTATTTTGTTAGCCGTAAAGTAGCACTAAACTAGCTAGACTGACCTAGAATAAAAACCAGTTTTTATCCACAAAGGTATCTTAATAAATTACTCTTCTTCGTCGTCATAATCTTCAGGTTCTTCAAAAGGAATATCCTCCAGCATTGCAAGGTCCATAAATTTACTCTCTTGAGCATTTATACTAAAAAAGCCGAGAAAACCTCCCGAAGCCTTAGCAACATGCTTAGCAAAGGACCTATAACTAGCAATGAGATGGTGACCAAGATTATTTTCTAATAAGGGAAGAATAGAATTGAGTTGGGAAAGTTTTCTAATAAGTAAAGCCTCCCTTTCTCCAAGGTCTTTTGGCATCTTCTTTATAAAATCTTTAAGCTTATCAGAGAACTCTGGGCCTACGGCCTCATAGAATGGAGTAAGCTCATTGGGATTATGATAAGACCTTATTTTTGCAACCTTGGTCGCCCATTGGGTTTCTTCTGGTTCTATCTTTCCATCAGCTCCGGCTATCAGAACTGTAATCCATGACAAGGCATCCTTAGTAATCTGAAATTGGGTTTCAGAAAGCTTGCCGAATCCAGGTAACATATGGTAAGTAGTTTTTTGTAAAAGCTTGGAAAAATATCAAACTTTAAAAATTAAATCTAGCTGCTAGTGAGGGCATGATAGGCAACTGATCTACTCTATCAAACTCAATTCTATCAAAGAAAAAGATATTAGAACGATCGTATAAGTTTGTAACACTACCTATCAGCTCTAAATTATGCCTTTCACTAAATTTAAAAGTTTTTTGTACAGAAACGTCTAATCTATGGTAATCAGGCAATCTACCTCCATTTCTTTCGTCTGAAAAAATAATACCAACATTGTCAGGATTATCAGTTTCGTAAGTAGTTCCAGATCCGTCTTCAAAAAGGTTATTATTGAAGAAGGCTTGTGTCTTCGTAAAAGGAAAACCTGAACCGTAGTTCCACCTCAAACTAATAAGTATATCATTATCTGACCCAGTAGTATAGGTCGCGAGGAAATTTACATTGTGTCGTCTATCAAATAATGTAGGAAAATCTTGCTCCCCATCAAACCTATTTACAAATCCTAAAGAATATGTTGCCCAGAAATACCATTTTGGAATCTCATACTTGGCTGAAAAATCTATACCAAAAGCTTCCCCGATTTCAGTAGAAAAATCACTTTGATTAGATGAAGTCTTGTTCCTGTTTATCACAACCAATTGAGTGAAATCTTTGAAATACCCCTCTACATTCAATTGTAAATATCTTCCTACATCTTGCTCAACACCAAGTGTCAGGTGTCGTGACTTTTGCAACCTGGTACTTACGTTTTCTCCATTGAAATCTTGAAAAGTTTCATCAGGACCTGATATGAATCCATTGAATAGATTGACAACATCTCTTTCATTAGAAGTAGAAATAATATTCTGGCTATACAGTCCCGCTCCAAGCTTGATTCTCGTGGCATCTAATAAATTATACTTTAATCCCAATCTTGGCTCAAACGAAAATTCACCAAGCGAAGCATAGTATGGTAATCTTATACCTGGTTCTATAACCAATTTATCCCATGCTCTTCTGACTTTGATAAAGCCTGAAATCTCAGTTGTTGTTTGTTTTTGCTGAAGTGGAATATTGAATGGATTCACAAAATCAAATTCAGTTCTAATACTTTTGATATCTACTCCGTACTTAACAGAAGATTCATTTGTCAGATAATTAAAATCCAAACCTATATTCAGTTCTCTGATTGCGCTTTCACGTGGATTATCAGAAGCTCTTATACTCGTAGAGTAATTAGACAAGCCTACTATGCCGTTAAGGGTTAGAGAACTCGCATTCGGCAAAAGATTAAAGTAGAGACCTCCTCCGTTATTATTCCAGTCTATTGTGGAGATAAGAGGATTGTCAAACGAATCATCAAAGTTGAAACCGAAGAAATTAAATTGACTACCATTGCCAGTAACATAAGATAACTTACCATATGCATCAGTAAATGAGAAAGGGAGGCCTATACTATCATTGACTATAGCATGTCTATAAAGGCTGGTAGAAGTTTCTTGGATAATTGAGCTCTTTGCTGTGGCGATAAACGATAAGGTACCACCCTCTTCACTTTTCAGAATCGGACCTTCTACAAGACCTTTTACCATAAAAGGACTTCCAGAAACTTGGCCAGATAGACGCTTCTTATTTCCCTCTCTAGTATTGATGTCTACTATCGCAGATATTCTGCCTCCATGTTCAGCATTAAAACCACCCGTAAGGACATCTACATTTCTTATGATTTCAGTTTCAAACGTGGAATAGAAACCTATAGAGTGGAATGGATTATAAATGGTCAGTCCATCCAACAAGATTTTATTTTGTACAGGAGACCCCCCCCTTATAAATAGTTGTCCACCTTGGTCACCTGTAGAAACTATACCAGGAAGTACTTGTAAATACTGTAAAATATCAGCGTCTCCTCCGGTAGATGGAAGGGCTTTAATTTGTTTTTTCGAAACCTGCAGTTTAGAAATTCTGACTTCAGTCCTAGCCTGCTGCCTTTCTGCAGAGATATCTACAACGCCAAGTTGTACACCTCCAGGTTGTAACTCCACTTTATAATAATTGACCGAGACCTCATCTATACTGACTGGGATAACTACTTCTTCATAACCAATATATGACACTAATAAAGTCTTATCTCCCGTGGGTATGTCGCTAAGGGTAAAGAATCCGTTCTCGTCTGAGTTACCTCCGATATCAGTTCCTTCTACCAATAAATTGGCGTAAATGATAGGATCTCCAGTCTCAACATCATAGACATGTCCTCTTATATTACCGACCTGACCACTTATCAGAGTACTGGTAATTAGGCATAAAAATAACACTACTATTTTGGCAAAAATTGCTGTATTTAGGTTAAGTCTCATATTGTCCATGTAGCAATGGATTAAGGAGTAAAATCCATTCGTTTTTGAAAGCCCCAAAAGTACACAATATCTTTCTTGGAATGGCAGCTTTATAGCATTCTTAGCAGACATTCCTTGCTTTATTTAGTAGCTTAGGGTATTATAAGCTATGCCTACAGAAATGAAGAAAAAAGTCGCTTTAATACTACTTTTTGCACTGATAATCATTCAGTTCTTTCCTATTGATACCCAGAACCCTGAAGCTAATCCCAATGACGATTTCCTTAGGATAATAGGGCAAGAGCAGACAGCTACAGGAGAGCTTATCAAAGCCGCTTGTTACAACTGCCATTCTCACGAAACCAAATATCCTGCTTACACGAGATTCCAGCCTGTCGGATTCTACTTAAGAAGTCATATCAGGGGAGGAAGGCAAAAACTAAATTTTTCTTCGTGGTCAAACTACACTGAGAAAAAGAAAATTCAGAAACTGGAAGAATGTATAGAAGTAATAGAAGAGAAGAGAATGCCATTAAAATCTTATACCTGGCTTCATCCTGAGGGTAAAGTGTCAAAATCAGATAGAGCAAAACTCATCAAATTCTTTTCTGATATCTAGTAACTAAAAAAGAGTAAAGGCATCCCTGTCCTTGAGAAAAGGAAACTTTGATCTGGTTTTGGTCAGATGTTCTTTATCTAATGTAGCTGTAATAACCCCACTGCTTTCTATAGTTTCAGTGAGTTGATTCCCAAAAGAATCTAGCACCACTGAGTGCCCACTATATTCATTATCCCATGCATCTTTTCCAACACAATTTGCACCCAATACATAGGCTTGGTTTTCTATTGCTCTGGCCTTTAGTAAGTTATCCCAGGCATTGAGCCGGGGATTGGGCCAATTAGCTACATAAAGCAGGATATCATAATCAGCAGTATTTCTTGCCCAAACTGGAAATCTCAAGTCATAGCAAATATTTGCACAAATGCTCCAGCCCTTATAATCAAAAATCAATCTTTCCGAGCCTGAAGTAAAAACGCGATCTTCACCAGCATAACCAAACAGATGCTTCTTATCGTAGACGTGTTCCACTCCTTTTTCTGAAACGACATAGAGACGGTTATAGTAAGTGGCACTGGCCTTCGTAATCAGTGATCCCACAACAAGGGCTTTTTTCTCCACAGCCCAATTTTTCATTAAATCCAAAGCTTGTGAAGTACTAGAATGATACTTATGAGCTTGCATTGTATACCCGGAAGACCACATTTCAGGAAGGAGAATTAGATCCGATTCAGGTAGATCTGAGATTAAATTTTGTACATTTTTAAAATTAGTATCAGGCTGATGCCATGTGAGTTCTGGCTGTACCAACGCTGTTCTGAGCTGAGCATTCATATTCTAGAAGTCTGAGAAATATCTTCTGGCATTACGATTCAAATTATCACCAACTCCATTTCTAACTATAGTACTACTCGTATTCTCAAAGTTGTCCTTGCTGTAAAGTTGGGCTTCCCACTGAGGATTACTGAGTTCTCCCCTACAATTGGAATGTAATAAGACAAAATCATTTGTTACTATAGATGGGTTATAGAAAAGAAACTTAACTCCAGTCTGTTGGGTCTCTTCTAAGTAATTATAAATCCAGATTTCATAAGGTGGTGCAGATGGTTCATCTTCTACCGCTATATAATCATCAGGTTGCCCATACTTGAGGAAAAAATATCCTCGGTCTGTTTCAAAGCCATGGCCAACGTTACTCGTAAATTTTAGATCCACTGCTTTTGCTATTTCCATATACTGATCATATAAGACCTTAGCATCAGGTGCATTGAACTTAGACCAGAAACTATAAAGGAAGTATCTCTTAGGTTCTATTTCGTCAGACCAGATGATACTATTCAGAATGCCCGACATGTTATTTCTTACTCTTGGGAAAATGGCTTTCAATGCATAATTTACCTCATCTACATTCAAGAGATGAACAAAAGAGGTTTCGAAACTGGCATCGGGGTTCATATTTATTTTGAAATCCGTCAGAGGATGATAAACTGCGAAGTTCTGCACGTTCTGATGCAATACCTCCCGCTCTTTATCTACTACTTCGAAATTCAGTTCATAATTACCAGATGGAAGATCTGCTATGCTAAAACTCTCAAAGATGAGACAGTCATCCATCGTTTTGAGTTGTTTGTAAGCAGGATTAGTGGCTTGCTCTTTTGAATCAGCATCTCTGATAGTGTATCGATAATATCTTCCTTCATTTAAGCCTTTAAGATTATATAGTTCGACATAAAAGGAAAATACATTATCAGTTTCACCGAAGAGATTGAAAGCCAGGGGTTCGTAATAGAATCCAGATCGCTGGAAAGGAAACTTCCCTTCTTCTGACGAAATATCCTTTGTCATTAAGATATCGGAACTAGAGGTATACGCATCAGCATGATTGACTATAAAGTCTTTGGTGTAACTTATACTATCACCTGAATTATTCTGATCTACGTAAGTTAACTCTAGATTATAATCACCATTTTCCAAGCTGTACCTTTTCATATCCCAAAAGTCTATAGGCACTGTGGTTTGAGGACTCTGGATTATATACTTATCAGCGAGGATGATTTTCTCACCTTCTTTGATAATAAGTAACATTTCTACTTGAGAAATTTGAAGACTATCTGTTGCAGAGGGTGCTTTGAACATCACTGTGTTTCCTAAGATACGGCTGTATATTTCTATATAGGCTTCTCCTTGATAGTAATTTAAGGTTGTGACACTTACTTCCACTGAGAATAGTGGGAAAGAAATCAACAAAAGTATACCTACAATAAAGTGTCTTAGGAGTAACATTTATTCAGCTTGTGATTTTACCGTAATGAATTTGAAATTGAATCTCCTAATTCGTGTGGTCATTATCAAGGTGTCTGGAGTCACCAAATCGACATTATAAGGATTACTAGAACCATCTTCTATCTCAAGCTTTCCATTCTTGAGAGTATATGGATGAGGTGTTTCATCTCCTAACACATTGGTAATTACGCTTTTATCAGTAAAAGTAAAAAAGGCGTTATCCAGCAGTTTCGTCTCTATATCCGATTTAAATGCCTTATGCATTTTATATGTCCCTTCTAATTTTGTTACCTCGGCCATAGCAACTGAAGGCCCATCGTTCTTGCAAGATGAAAAAATAAAAGTGGCTAATATTATAGCCGCTAGACTTGCTTGTGCACTTGTACGCATCATAATCTACTGTTCATAAGTTTGTACCATAGTGGCGGAAATAAAGAAAGAACCATCGAAGCAGGATAACCATAAGGTAGCTGTTTTGCTTCATCATGATGATCCAATAATTGGTATTTCTTGTCAGATTGATAATGGTGATCAGAATGTCTGGTCAACACATATAATATTATTCTTCCCAATTCATGATTGGAATTCCAGGAATGGCAAGGGCGTACCCTTTCATATCTGCCATTCGGTAATTTTTCTCTTCGCAATCCATAGTGTTCGATATAGTTGATGGTTTCTAGCAGTAGGACAGAGAATAGGGAGGAAATCAAAAACAAAAAAGTCAAGTAAACACCTACAGTTAGAAACAAACTCACAAGAAAGGCAGACTGAATAAGGGTAAAAACCACCAATTCATTTCCCAAACCATAAGCTGAAGCATCTTTCCGTTTGCAATTTCTTATTTCTATTTTCCAAGCACTCAGATATGACCCTACCATAGACCGCATCCAAAAGAAATAAAGATTCTCATCTTTTTTTGCACTAGCTGGGTCCAGATCTGTGCCGACATGCTTATGATGACCTTGATTGTGCTCTATATAGAAATGCATATAGAAGCAAGGTAACAATAAGGCTTTAGCCATAGTGTTTTTATACCATTCTGGCTTATGTCCAAGTTCATGGGCGACATTTATACCCACAGAGCCCAAAAGTAACCCTAATGAAAAAACCCATCCGATTATCGTAACCGTATCGACTATGGAGGTCTGCATCTGGTAAAAGAATAAAGCTATAAAACCATAAATAATAGGAACATTAAGATACAATAGTATGTCGAAAACGAACTTAGTCTTCTGAGAATCTACTACTTCTAGGTCCAAGTTCTCCTCTGATTGAGGCAGGAACAATTCCAAAAGTGGAATAATAATAAATGCATATATCACTACAGAATATGATAAAATGCCCGTACTTACTAAAGATAAATAGGTAAATGCTGGCAAAGAAAGCGCAATAAGGTACTTCAGATCTCTATACATACAGAACTATGATAAGGTAATATACCTAATATCAAAATTAATCACTGTGTATAAAAAGATATAATGAAGTTGGAATTACTTCTTGGGACTTTTTCTCTCTTTGATTTTTGCTTTCTTACCTACCAATTCTCGTAGGTAGAATAACTTAGCTCTTCTTACTTTACCTCTTTTAAGGATTTTGATGTCTACTATTGCAGGGCTGGCCATAGGGAAGATTCTTTCTACACCTATACCACTTGACATTTTACGTACTGTAAAGGTCTTAGTAGCTCCTGTGCCGTTGATCTGGATTACATTGCCTTTGAAAGACTGGATTCTTTCCTTAGTTCCTTCTACAATCTTGAAACTCACGTCAATATTGTCTCCAGGTCTGAATTCTGGCAATTTCTTCTCTGATGTCAGTTGATCGTGTACGTAGTTTATTAAATCCATAGCACAAGTATTATTGTTAAAATTAGGGCTGCAAAGGTATTATATTATTTGCAATTAATCCAAAGTTGGCTAAATAACTATTTAGAGTCTTGCTTTTGCTGTCTTAAGCAATTGTTGTAGGGTCAAATCACCTCAATAGAGTAACATGTCCTTCCTGTACAAAGTCATTACCTCTAGGATCTTTATAACTGGCCTTGAAAACATATACCCCCTGAGGAGAAGCCTTGCCAGTATTGAATTCTTGTCCATTCCAACCCGCTCTGGAGTCTTGAGTCTCATACACCAATTGTCCCCATCTGTTCCATATACTCATCTCGAAGTCGATCAGTCCGCCATGAAAGCCCGCTCCTAGGAATAAGTCATTACTGGAATCTGCATTCGGTGTAAAGGCATTAGGGAAATGAAACTCCACTGTAGGCCTAACGTCGATAATTTTAGACATAGTATCAGGACAATTGGTCAATGGGTGAAGAACAGTAAGTATCACATTGTAGATTCCTGTATCCGGAAACACAAATGTAGGGCTAGCTTCAAATGAGTTGCCTACTCCACCAAAATCCCAGCTCCAAGCTCCTGCATCAATAGACTGATCAGTAAAGCTCACTGTTCTATTTAGTGCTGTAGGATCGTCTGGAAAACAATCAAAATCCGCTTCGGGGGATTCCCTGACCCTTATCAGACCCTCAAAAGAATCTGAAATGCCACAACCTATAGGTGAGACTATATCCAATGAAAGATTAAAATTACCTGCCTCCAGATAGGTATGAGTAGGACTTATTTCCCCAGATGTAGTTCCATCACCTAGGTCCCACAGGATGAAATAAGTGGAATCTATAGGACTGGATAGGTTATTTAAGGTTATTTCAGACGGTGTGCAACCTATAAAGTTATTTGGTTCTACTATTATAACTGCAGGAGCTGGTTGGTAAGATATTTCTCTACTGAGAGTATCCATACATTCATTGGTATCCTCTACTATAAGAGATACATTCCTAATTCCTGGCTGGCTGTACAGATGACTTGGGTTTTGCAAGTTGGAAAACCCTCCATCATCAAAATCCCAGGTCCAATTAGTCAAAACATTAGTCAAGGGATCACCACCTGTAAAGGAAGAGTCAGCAAATATTACAGGTCCAGCTACACAAGTATCAAAGCTAAAATCCCAATCAGCATTTATAGCAGGAAACATATTAACCTCAAAGAAAGCTGTATCAGCACAATCAATTCCTTCATTCAAAATCATTATACCCTCATAGAATCCCAAACCTGGAAAAACGACATCAGCATCTCGAGCTTCAGCTCCACCACTTTGTTCGAAAATTACTTCCGTGCCTCTGTAGAAAGTCCAATCATAGGTTTGGATAAAATCTACATCTGTACTTAGATTTCTGATTGTTATAGAGGTGTCCCCACAAGAATTGATGACGAAAGTATTCTGCATGTCGTTTAACACATCGTCAGAATCTAGTATTGCATTGACCTGTTTTTCACAAGTGAGTACATTAAATTGAAAATCTCTTCTGATTTTTCCCAATGAAACACCGTTTCTGAACTCTTCTATACATACACCTACGACAAATTGTCCAGTAGTCGTCGGAATTCCTGTAATAAGACCTGATTCGGAATTTATTTCTACCAAGGGGTCACCGCCCAGTGGCTGGCGTTGAGTAAAAGGTGCTCGAAACGGAACTTCATCAAACTCGGGAATACATCCCATATCGGGTTCTGGTCTTACACATTGACAACAACCGCCCTGACCTCCAGTATTTGCATCCAATGTTCCTCCTGCAGTAAATGGGTTACAAAAAGAATAGACTAGCTCATCACCATCAGCATCGCTTGCAGACTGGTCTACAAAAATAGGAAAGCCAGCACAAATAAAGATAGGCGGGAAAGTGTTGAAGTCGGGACTATTGTTTCCTAGCCTCTGTGCTTCTGGGGTAATGACAACATCAAAAACTGCTCCTTGATCACCTGGATTTATAAGATTAGAAATGGTTTCATTTCTACAGCATCTCTGGTACGCAATCATATAATTATCGTCAATTATAGGCAACGTAATATTAAATCGGTAAGATGCCTGCTCCACTCCTATCTCAGTTGTGGGCTCTTCTACACAGGGATCATCATTTGGTAAAATTGCCCTAGGTACACTTGGATCTATGTTTTCTATCTGACTTACCAGCGTCCATGTTCCAAGACCGGTTTGTCTAAAGACGCCGAAAGTTGCATCTTGATCGAAATTAGCTCCGCCACTCTCTGAGTCTCTATACATGGTTACATCAATAAAGAAGGTAACCAAGGTTGTATCTGCATTAAATTGCACAAAAGTGTAGGTAACATCTCCTCCTACTATATGTCTGGCTGTTAACTCATTAGGGAGAAAACAAAAGCCTACAGAATAGATAAGTAGGAAGGTTCTGATAAAAATTCTCATATCTAAATTTACACGAAAGGAAATTACCTCCTGTAATAAAGTTAAAAATATCTCGTTAATACCCAAAGTTATGCTGACAACGGTATAACGCAAAGATGCTCCATATTCTTATTGAATGCGAATTAAACTAACTTTAGCGATTCTACATGACAAACCCTGTCGACGACCTTAAAGAAATCGGCCAATTGTTGGCCCATGGCAAAATCATTTTATGTCCCACGGATACAATCTGGGGACTTAGTTGTGATGCATTCAACAAATCTGCTGTTGAAAGGATTTACAAAATCAAAAAAAGGGACCGCACAAAACCACTAATCCTTTTAGTCAGCAATATCGCTATGCTAAAAAAATATGCAAGTGACATACATCCCAGAGTAGAAAACTTAATAGTTCTATATGAAAAGCCATTGACAGTAATACATAAGGCTTCTGATCAATTACCAGATTATCTGGTTACTGATTCTGGGACAATAGCTATCAGATTGACCAAAGATAAAACCCTTCAAGAGTTGATTGACAAGTTGGGAAAACCCATTGTCTCTACTAGTGCCAATATTCAAGGTGCACCTGCTCCGGAATTGTTTGATATGATATCCGAAGAGATAAAGTCTGAGGCAGATTATGTCTTTTATACCAATAGAGCCAAGGGTAAAAGGAATAATGCCTCTACGATCATCAGGTACAGCGAAGAAGGGGAGTTAATCTTCTTGAGATAATAAGGCCAGAGTTTCTCTTTTATCATTGATAAAGTCCAATGCAACCTTCACATGTTTGTCAGAAAGGTTCGCATATTTGGCATAAGCTGTATCATTCAAAATCATCTGTTTATACCTTAATAAGGCTGCCTTATTGAAGCCAGAAACACAAGCTGGGTCAATATTCGTAAAAGACTCTTTGAACTCCTTACTAACAAAAGCTCTATATGAAGACTCAGAAAAGTCAGTAATGACCAAGTCTAAAGTACCCTGCTTCTTCATAGTCTTAAGGATATACTGATCGAAGTAATATTGGTACTCGTAACAATTTGTTTCTTTTACTATTTTATCAGGTACTATACCGTTACCACTATCCATTTCTCGTTCCAAAACCTTGGTCAGATGGACGGAGCTGTCCGCACTAAATTTGTTACTTTCCGAAGAATATGATCGTTGTATCAATCTTCCACTAGGTGTATAGTACTTAGCCACAGTCAGTCTCAGAGCCCCACCATTTCTCAGATTAAAGATCTCCTGAACCAGACCTTTTCCATAGCTTGTTTCACCTATTACAATTCCTCTATCCCAATCCTGAATCGCTCCTGATAATATCTCACTACCTGAGGCGGAATAACCATCTATAAGTACTGCTATCTTATCTATATTATAAAAAGCATTTCCAGTTGTCCTATAGTCACGTCTCTTTCTATTGAGTCCTTCAGTATACGTAAGTAA
>CAZKXO010000013.1:0-25980 GCA_964556525.1 uncultured Saprospiraceae bacterium | reverse complement strand
TAAAATTGGAAAAACTATAGTGCTGCTGCCAGCTCTTCTTTTTTTAGAATTCATGACTCTTAGAATTATATAAACTAGCAGCCATAGACCAAAGAAAGTTGTAAAGCCCAATAGAAATTCTCTGCTCTTAAGCAGGGCAGGCTCATAGTATATAATTGCTATTCCGACTAAAATCAGACTCAGCAGACTAACCAAAATTTGTATAGCTAAGCTCATGCA
The DNA here is from genome assembly GCA_964556525.1 of uncultured Saprospiraceae bacterium. Classification (GTDB taxonomy): domain Bacteria; phylum Bacteroidota; class Bacteroidia; order Chitinophagales; family Saprospiraceae; genus RFSX01. Next base: position 25,761 of record CAZKXO010000013.1, on the reverse strand, counting down.
GGCAAGATACAGCTTTAAAAAATTGACAACCCATACAATTTAGTTATTCCTCACCTACTCTCTGTTGAAAGTCTTTATATTCACAGTTAGAGTATTATAACCTATACATTTCATTATAAGAATAACATGACTTCACCAAAATTTACACCATCATTTTCATTGGTTATTTTTATTTCGATTTTTACTCTTGGATGTTCTACGAGTAATAAAACAAATAATCTTAACCAAGCGACATTAGTCAAAGAACCAAATGAACTAAGCCATCCCATTGAAACTGGGGATGGAAAGATAGTCGACATTTCTCAAGTAAATTATGACTACATCGTAACAAAAAAGCCAAGACACTATTATGATGTGGAAGGGAATCGTATCTCTAGAAGAAAATTCGCAGCCCAGGCAGATTATTATTATGTGATAGATCGTAATATAGAATACGAGACTTATTATGAATCAAGGCTATTCTGTCGGCAGAAATTCGGACAGTTATCCTCTGCTGAATTCATTGATTTTTTAGTTGATATTGAAACTTCCACTGGCTTAAAAATAGATGGTACGAAGCCTATCATGATAGGTTTTTTCCAGGAATTAAGTCCTTCTGAGAATTGTACTTTATTTTATCATGCCGCTCACTGGGCTAAACTAAAAAAGCGGCATAAACATACTTACTATAGTATCGCAAATAACAAAATACAGTTTGATGAGCAGGTTTTGGACTGCAGTTACGATTCTTTAGGACTACTGACGAACTTGTTTTTTGATGAATATGTCACTTGTTCCAATTGGCTTGTAATCAAGCCAGATGGTAGTTATCGAATCTTTTATGGTGAAGGTGGACTTGAAATATTTCAAATGAAAGAAATGGTTGTGGACTGGGACGAAAAGTTCATTAGGATTAATACAAGAACTAGTAAGTAGATACAGATACTATATTTGTCTATTTAGCCCCAGGTCTTTGTCTGATAAGGGTATCTTATTTCATAATGCTCTTTTATCATTTCCTCTAACTTGCCTCTGAAATCCATTAGATTTTCCTTTTGCTTGGCAGACATAAAAATCGTGTCTGTGTCATAGGTGTTGGTAAGTCTTTTCTGAGTTTCTTCTAAAATTTCATCCTTAGTTTCCTGGTCTAATAACTCATCAAAATATCGCTCACGATAGAGATCCAATTTATTAAAAACCATGAGGGTAGGTTTGTCTACACAGCCTAGGTCTTGTAAGGTATTGTTTACAGTTTTTATATGGTCTTCGTACTGTGGATGAGCAACATCTACGACGTGTACAAGGATATCACTTTCTCTAACCTCATCTAAAGTAGATTTGAAACTTTCTACAAGATGATGTGGTAATTTCCTGATAAATCCGACAGTATCTGATAACAGAAAAGGCATGCTGCCAAAAACCACCTTACGTACAGTCGTATCTAGAGTAGCAAAGAGTTTGTTTTCTGCAAAGACTTCGGATTTGGACAAGAGATTCATGATAGTAGACTTGCCTACATTTGTGTAGCCGACAAGTGCAACTCTGATAAGCTGTCCTCTGTTTTTTCTCTGCGTTCTGTTCTGTAGATCTATTTTGTCGAGACGTTTTTTCAGTTGAGAGATTTTGTCTCGGATAATCCTTCTATCCGTTTCTATTTCCATCTCTCCTGGACCTCTCATCCCGATACCTCCTCGCTGTCTTTCGAGGTGGGTCCATAGGCCTCTTAGTCGTGGAAGGAGGTATTGCATCTGCGCCAGTTCTACTTGTGTCTTGGCTTGGGCTGTCTGGGCACGACTGGCAAAGATGTCAAGAATCAATGAAGAGCGATCTATAATTTTTCGTTTCAGTTCTTGCTCGAGGATGTTAGTTTGCTTGCCAGTTAGGTCGTCGTCAAAGATGACCAAGTCTATATCTTTTCGTTCGCAGTAATCTGCAACTTCTTCCAGTTTACCCTTGCCTATATACGTACGGACATTAGGATTGTCGAGTTTTTGGATAAATATTTTTTCGGTTTGGGCACCAGCAGTGGCTGCCAGAAATTCGAGTTCATCCAAATACTCTTTGACCTGTTCTTCAGATTGTCTGCCTGTTACCAGGCCGATCAATACGGCTTTCTCTATTTGTTTCTTTAAGCCCTTATTTTTTTTCTTACCTACATTCCACTGGTCACTCATACTGTTGACATTTTATAGTTAATGGATATTGACTTAATTATTTTTTAGCCAGTGATTGGGATTCAATGTTTTCTCACCTTGCCAGATTTCAAAGTGCATCTGAGTCTGGCCAAGAGACACAGATAGTGCTGTACCCAGCTGCTGATCCTGAGTCAACTGCTGTCCTTCGCTGACTGAAGTTGCTGAAAGATTGGAATAGACAGTATAATAGTTGTTGTCATGTTGCACGATGACCGCCGAACCCTGACCATTGATAGTGCTGACACTGATGACTTCACCATTAAATATGGAACTCACTGTTGATGATGCAGAACTGAGATCTATACCGTTACTGTTTATAGTTATTCCAGCTATCGAAGGATGGGGCTGCGGTCCGTATCTTTTGACAACTTTGGGGCTGGACATAGGCCAAGGAAGAAAACCACGTTTGGATTCAAAGCGCTTACTGTAAGCTACTGTAGAATGATCAGAAGTGGAGCTTACAGCTGGTGCAATATAATTACTGGTTGCGGTTCTTATTGTCTGCTCTATTTGCTGGTTGAATTTTTCTCTTTCGTTCCTTTGCTTAGAAAGTTGGTCTTGAATACTCTTTTCTTGAAAGGTTAGAGATTTGGCTTTTTCTATCAGTGCTGCTTTTTTAAGTTTCAGATCTCTGAGATTGACTTGTTCTTGCTCAAGTAGATTAGATTGGGAGATGGTATTTTTTTTGATATTGTCAGTGAGGGCAAGGCTTTCTTCGTCCATTTGTTGTAAAGCAAGACCCTTACTTATGAGCATGTTTTCATAGGTCTTAAAAATCCGAAACTTTGTCAAAGCTTCCAAGATTTTCTCTGAACTCCAGAAAGCAGAAGCATTTTGCTGTAATAACTTATTCCTGTATGATACTCTAAGTAACTCATAATAATCATCCAAGGTGTTGCCAGTCTCTATACTCAAATCTTCTTTAGCTTCTTCGTCTGCAGTAATTTCTTCAGAAACCAAAACGGTTTCTTGTTGCAGATTGACAACTAGTTTTTCTCTAGACAGAATTTGTGTTTCTAAAGCATTGATTTCTGAAAACAAAGATTCTTTATTGGTCTTAGCCGTTTCTAGTTTTTGCTGTGAAGTCTCAATCTGCCTGATGATGTCCAGCCTGTCTTTCTCCAGTTGTTCACGAGACAACTGAGCCGAAAGATTCGCGCTGAGGAGTATAATATTTACTATGAAAAAAAAAGTTTTGAACACGTTGCCGATTTTTAGTTTGTTCTTGTATAGTGGCTCGGGATATCGAAACGAATAGACTTGGGTACATCTACTTCTAGTTCTGAAAAGTCGATTTTTAGAGTTTGGGTTTCGGGTTCTTTGGAAAGTTGTATCTTATAAGTTCTTTTAGCTGGTACGGCTACACTGTCTATCGAAAATATGTAGTTATCATATTGCCAGCCCCCATCTGCCACAAACTGGTCCTTAAAGGTACCACTAGTTACATTGCCAGATATACGATCTATGATAAATTTGTGTAATATGTTATTAATGGAAGTTTTGACTTCTACATTTGCACTGGTTTCATTTACCTCCCAGTATTTTGTAGTATCTATTTCAGGGGTGAGACCGAGAATCAGATTTTGGATATAAGAAAAATCTCCGTTGAGTCCATAGGTCTTATTTATATCTGCTAGGGCATATTTCTGATAGGCTTTTTCCTGCCTTAATATTAAGAAAAGAGAATCAGGAGTAATCAGTACTCTTCCACCTTCTACACTTAGTTTCTTTACAGCCATCCAGATGACGCTGTCCTTTATGGTTCTTAGATATAGTGTAGCCCGTGTAGATCCATAAGGCGATGCAACATTTATTTTCGCTTTGCCTGAGATAAACTCATATTCAGGCTGATCCAGTAGACGATGTATAAGCTCCTTTGTTTCCATTCCAGGAGAAGGTTCTGTAATGAGCTTTTGCTTTGTTTTACACGAACCTAATAGTAGCATTGCACTGACAGCAATGAATAGACAGTAGAAAAATGTGTAACTCTTTTTATTCAATGTTGAGTTTAGAATTTATCCTATCTGCGCTAGATCCCAATTTGATAGCTTCTTTCCACAAGCGTTTGGCCGTATTATTATCTTTTATAGCAGCATAGAGGTCACCTACAAGTTCAAGGTAAAGTGGTTCCTTTAGTAATTTCAAATTTGTATTTGTGACCAAGTCTTTATTTACAGAATTAAGATTCAGCCAGTTGTCAACGATAGTAATCTGAGTTTTCAATATTTCACTTTTTCCAGCTATAAATCCAGCTTCCATGATCAAGTCTTCTGTTCCTTTTTTATTTGTCTTGCTGAGTGCTAGACAGTGATAAAGAAAGGAGTTGACTTTGTTTGGGTAGAGGTCGATTGCTTCTTCTGATGAGTTTGCTAGATCAGTATACTTTTCTAATTCCCACAGTGTCTGCATGTACTGTTGCCACAAAGCATACTTGCCGTCATCTATCTGCAAAGCTTTGGCATAACTCTGTTCAGCATCCTGGAATTTTCCTTGATAAAAGAGAATATCAGCACGAAGGGCATGCACTTTGGCTTCCTTCGGATATTCTTCTACTAACTGGCTACTGATGTCATCCAATTCTTTAGTGGTCTGACCCTCTTGATTCATAGTGCTGACATAAGGCATCAACTCCTGGATCTTGTCATCCAAAGAAAGGTTGACATTAGATAGCAAGCCTGTAATGGCACTTAGACCTTCACCACTAGCATTGGACTTACTTATGACACGTAAGGCTTTGGAGTCAGTGGGATCTACTTTTAGAATCTCTTCATAGACCTGTAGCGCTTTTTTCTCTTTACCTATTTCTCCGAAGTAGGAGGCCAGATTACCCATATAGCGGGTATTGTCAGGATAGGCAACGATTAGCTTTTCCAAAGTCTCAATAGCTTTTTTTTCATTGCCTGCTGCTTTGTGCATGTCAAAGATTCTTCTCGAGCTTTCCTCGTCCACTCCTTGTAATTCTTGCAATGCTTCTAAGCTGGCTACGGCCTCTATTACATTTTTGTTTCTGAGCTGAAGCTGAGCCAACTTATGGTAGGTAGTTGGATTGTTAGGATTTATACCATGAATCTTGTGATAAGTATCTATAGCAGCTTGCACTTGGTCACTGCCTTCATAGATCTCTGCCAGAACAAGCAGATACCACTCATTTCGAGCATCCAACTTATGTGCTTTTTCCGCATTCTTCTGGGCAAGTTCGGCATTACCTAGGAGATCATAAGTCCTAGCTAATTCGAAGTACGCGGCATGGCTATTTTTATCTCTTTTGATAACAGCATTGAGCAGTTTTATCTGTTCTTCCGTATCTCCAGTCAGTTTTGCATGTTGCGCCTCCAGGAAGAGGGTCTGGAATTCTATGTCCGATTCGTTATACATCCCTGGCTGAGCCATAAGACTATAACAACTCATTAGACAAAAAAAACCTACATAGCACGAGGCTAATAGTTGTTTCATTCTTAGCTATTAAAATAAGAGTACTCCATTGGTACTCAAAAAGTTACAAATTTAAGGAATTAATCAACTATAGTGATCTTCACCGTATTGGTCCTAAACCTCTTTTGTAACGGCATAGATGCTGTGTTGACAACAATTTCCCCCTCTTTTAACAACTTTTTGCGCTTTAAAATTTCACAAAGATCATCTATGGTCTGATCTGTAGAAGAAAATTCATTGTAGAAAAAAGCCTTCACCCCCCAGATAAGGTTCAGGGTACCTATCATCGGTCTGACTGAAGTGAATATATATATGTTGGTTTTCGGCCTATAGCTAGAGACACGAAAGGCTGTATAGCCAGAAACTGTAATACCTATTACTGCTTCAGCTTTGATGTCCTCAGCGATTTTAGATGCAGTAATACAAATGGTGTCGCTATGGAAAGTGTCAGAATCTTTATTTGGTTTTGGCCTCTTGCCTACAAGTTCGTAGTGTTTTTCGGCTTCTCCGATGATTTTGTTCATAGCCTCTACAACCATGGCCGGATGTTTACCTACGGAAGTTTCACCACTAAGCATGACGGCATCTGCACCATCAAGCACAGCATTGGCTACATCCGAAATTTCAGCTCTGGAAGGGCTAGGGTTATCTATCATGCTCTCCATCATCTGTGTTGCCACAATTACTGGCTTCGCTTTTTGGATACATCTTCTGATGATGTCTTTTTGGATGGCAGGTAGTTTCTCCATTGGTACCTCTACACCAAGATCTCCTCTGGCGACCATGATTCCATCCGATACTTTGATTATCTGTTTGATGTTTTTGACCGCTTCAGGCTTCTCTATTTTGGCTATGACTTTGGCGTAGTGGTTGTTTTCCTTGATGATTTTCTGCAGCTCTGTGATATCAGTTGCGTGACGTACGAAACTTAGAGCTATCCAGTTGACTGGTAGTGTCAATATATAGTTCAAGTCTATGACATCCTTTGGTGTCAGGGAAGGCTGAGAAATCTTGGTATCTGGTAGGTTGACACCTTTTTTTGAGGCGATATTGGTACCGAATAGCACTTTGAGCTTTACTGTATCCGTTTTATTGGTTTCTATTACCTCAAGTACGAGTTTTCCATCATCTACCAAAACCTTTTCACCTACATTGACATCGGTAGGAAAGCCTTCATAACTCATGTAGATTTTAGTCCTGTTTCCGATGCATGGTTCATTTACAAAGGTCAATATATCTCCTGGTATAAGCTCCAGTTTTCCATTTTCTATTTCTCCTACTCTGATCTTTGGACCTTGCAAATCAGCAAGAATACCTATGGGAACTTCATATTCTTCTATTATAGAGGTGATATTGTCTACTACTTTTTGGTGGTCCTCATGTGTACCATGAGAAAAATTCAGTCTGAAAATGTCTGCACCAGCTTTGACCAGCTTCAAAAGATTCTCTTTACTGCTGCTTGCAGGCCCAATAGTGGCTACTATCTTGGTTTTTTGGCGGTCAATGATCTTAATTTTACCCAATATTCTGTTGTTTAATGTACTTGGTGTATAAAATACAATTACTAAAGATAGCTAAAATGAGATTTCTGATTTTGAAATTGGAACTTTCTAAAGCAATAAATCATTAAATAAATCGAATTTTCAGCTATTCAGAAGATAAATGACCCTTTAAAGGGTGTAAAATCAGCTGAGTAAGCAATAATCTGTGGAGAATTAGGCAGTTATACTTTGTAGATGTGACTACAATTAGCTTAATTTGCGCCACTAAAAATCAAAAAATTGTATTTATGTCAAACATTGCAGACAAAGTAAAGCAGATCATCGTCGACAAGCTAGGCGTAGATGAATCAGAAATCTCAAATGCAGCTAGTTTCACTAATGATCTAGGGGCAGATTCTCTTGATACTGTTGAACTTATTATGGAATTTGAAAAAGAATTCGACTTAGCTATTCCAGACGAAGAGGCTGAGAAGATAGCGACAGTTGGTGATGCAGTTTCCTACTTGGAAAAGGCAAAAGCTTAATAAAATAAACTTATATCAAATTTAAAAAGTCCATTGGTTTAGGCTAATGGACTTTTTTTATCTTCATGCCTCAATGCAAACCAATTTTGCTTTAATCCTGACTTTATGAAAAGAGTAGTCGTTACAGGTATCGGAGCCATCACACCTATAGGCAATAATTACGCAGATTACACCAAGAATCTGTTTGCAGGTAAGAGCGGTGCAGGTCTTATTACAAAATTTGATATCGAGCACTTCAAAACTAAAATTGCTTGCGAAGTAAAAGACTACAATCCTCTCGATTATTTTGATAGAAAAGAAGTAAAGCGTCTGGATAGCTTCAGTCAGTATGCCTTGATTAGTGCTGATGAAGCAATGAATGATTCTGGTTTGGACCTCGAAACACTGGATCTCAAAAGAGCAGGAGTTATTTGGGCCAGCGGAATAGGAGGATTTGAAACCATAGAAAATCAAGTAGAACAGGCAACTTTGGCAGGCATGCCTAGATACAGCCCCTTTCTTATACCTAGATTAATACTGGATATAGCGGCTGGACATATATCCATGAAGTATGGCTTTAGAGGTCCTAATTATTGTACGGTTTCAGCCTGTGCTTCTTCCACCCAATCTATCTCAAATGCTTTTGATCTTATCAGGCTGGGTAGAACGGATGTAGTAATCACTGGAGGTAGTGAAGCCTCTGTAACCAAAGCTGGAATAGGTGGATTTTCTGCCATGAAAGCTTTATCGACAAGAAATGAAGACCCGGAGAAGGCTTCTAGACCATTTGATGCTAATCGGGATGGTTTTGTACTTGGTGAAGGTGGTGCTGCTTTGGTACTGGAAGAATACGAGTCAGCAGTTGCCAGAGGTGCTAAGATCTATGCAGAAATAGTAGGTTGTCATTCTACAGCCGATGCTTATCATCTAACTGCGCCACATCCAGAGGGCTTAGGTGCGATGGAAGTGATGCAAGGAGCTATTGCAGATGCAGGTATCACACCAGAAGACATAGACTATATCAATGTCCATGGTACTTCTACACCACTCGGAGATATAGCAGAAACCAAAGCAATACAAAAGGTATTTGGAGATCATATCTACAAGCTGAATATCAGTTCTACTAAGTCGATGACAGGTCACTTGTTAGGAGCTGCTGGAGCTATAGAAGCTGTCGCTTGTATTGCAGCGATCAACAATAGTAAGGTGCCACCTACCATAAATCATGAAACCCATGATCCATCTTTCGATGAAAAAATTAACTTTACATTAAATTCTGCTCAAGATCGTGACATAAATTACGCGTTGAGCAACACATTTGGCTTTGGAGGTCATAATTCAACAGTTATTATAAAGAAAGTGTAGCTATACTCTAGTGGTATAGGCTGTACTGTTAACTCTAGAATTTGGTCAGAAGATTTTATCATTATTACATTTCTCCGGAGAAAGACCTTGCCAGAAAGCTGAAATCCGTACTTGGATTTGTTCCAGACAATATGCGCTTATTTAAGTTGGCTTTCTTTCATAAGTCAATGAATAACACTGACACAGGATTCAAAGCATACAACAACGAAAGACTTGAATATCTAGGTGATTCCATCCTCTCTACAATTGTCGCAGAATATCTTTACAAAAAGTATCCAGGCAGAAATGAAGGCTTCCTCACTAAAATGCGATCCAAAATAGTCAAGAGAAAAACCCTTAATAAGGTCGCAGAGAGTATGGGAATAGATATGATCCTGACCAAGTATACCCAAGGGAAGATGAGTTACTCTATGCTCGGCAATGCTTTCGAGGCTATGATAGGTGCGCTGTATATAGAATATGGCTATGAAAAAACCCGGAATTATGTTATTTCCAAGATCCTCATCAAGTATCTGGATATGCATGAGCTGGAAACCAGTGATGACAATTACAAGAGTCAGTTGCTGGAGTGGGGTCAGAAAGAAGGTAGACTCATCTCGTACAAGCTCCTAAGCAAGTACAAACATGATAAAAGAGATAGATTCAAGATCGCTGTATACCTCGACGGTAAAGAAATATCTATCGCTGATGATTATAACAAGAAGTCAGCTGAACAAATCGCTTCCAATCGAGCTTTAAATACTTTGAAAGTTACGACGACAAAAACTTAATGGATTCAGTATCTCAGATTGTTCTTGGTGCTGCTGTCGGTGAGGTAGTACTAGGAAAGAAGTTAGGCAATAAAGCAATGTTTTGGGGTGCTGTAGGAGGCACGATTCCAGATCTCGACATCATCACCAAACCACTGATGACAGAAGTAGAATCTCTAGCTTTTCACAGAGGTATTTCCCATTCTATACCTTTTGCTATAGTTGCAGGCTTGTTATTCGGTTGGTTGATTTTCAGATTGTATCAGAGCTCGTATAGTCGAGACATCTTGCAAGCCATCTTGTCCTTGTTCCTTTCATGTATCCCGATAAGTATCGTTTATTTTCTCTTTGGGAATGACTGGAACCCGTATATAGTATCTCTAGTTGCAGTGCTGGTTGGCATAGGTATTTTTGTCATTTTTCGGAAAAGATCTTCAGGCGATCCAGTAATCAGAGAGAATGCCAGTTTACGCAGCTGGCAATGGATGTTCTTTCTTGCCTTCTTTACCCATGCCTTGTTGGATACGATGACCATGTACGGCACTCAGTTGTTTGCCCCATTTTCAGATTATAGAGCCGCAGTTGCTTCTATTTCTGTCGCAGACCCGGTGTTTTATACCATTCCGTTTATTATCTGTCTAGTTGTGGCGTCGCGATATCTTAGGACCCAGCCTCAGCGTAGATTTTGGGCATGGTTGGGTCTTATACTTAGTTGTACCTATCTGACCTTTACTGTATGGAATAAAGGAAGGATCGAGAAGGTATTCGTGCAACAAATGAAGGAGCAAGGCATAGAATACAACAGATACATTCTAGGACCTACTATATTTAATAATTTCCTGTGGTCTATGACTGTCGAAAACGATGACAAGTTCTATCAGGCCCAATATTCTATCTTCGATACTTCACCCATAAAGTTTAGATCTTTCGAAAAGCAACATGGCTTACTAAAGAATGCTGAGGAGGATAAAACGATACGTACACTGAGGTGGTTTAGCAAAGATTTCTATAACGTCATCGTCAGATCTGATGGCTTACTCCAGGTCAATGACTTGCGATATGGGACCTTCAGAGGCAGTGGTGGCGAAAATGATTTTATATTCAGATTTATAGTGGAACCGCAGGCAGATGGTTCTTATGAGATGCAACAGTCCAAAGGTGGCCCTGATGATGGGGAAGTGACTGATATTTTTGCGGAATTATGGTATAGAATTAAGGGGATTTAACGCAATTCCTCAGGGACTTGCTGTACATTCACGATATGAGAATATGCCTAGCTGTTATAATATGTTTGCTGGCCTTCAGTCTGTCAGCTCAGAATCTGGATGAGCAACTCAAAGCAGCTCTCGCTGAAAAAGTAGAACTCAATACTTTACTGAGTAAACTCAATACAAAGATAGAAGGGCTCAAGGCCCAAAAAATAATTAATGACTTAAAGGCTTTTGGCTTACCCTCTGATAATTATATACAGCATAGTGCAATGATCCTAGAGTACGACGAAGCACATGAACAAGCAAAATGGGTAGCGCATATTATTTTGCCGGATGTCGCTGATGGCAAGTATACTAGAACCAATGATTTTAGAGTAGATCCCAAGGTGGCTACGGGAACTGCGCAAGAATATGATTACTTCCTAAAGAAGGTCAAAGCTAATGGCGACATAGACTACGATGGTTTTGGATATGATAGAGGACATTTGGCGCCTAGTGCGGATTTTAGCTGGTCTGCAAAGGCTATATCGGAAAGTTATTTCTATTCCAATATGTCCCCTCAGGTTGAAGAATTGAATCAGCAAGTTTGGGCTAAAATGGAATATGAACTAAGGAAGTATGTGGTAGAACATCAGGCCCAACTGTATGTGCTTACTGCTCCTGTTTTGAATAACAAACTTAGTAAGTCACCTAGAGCAACCAATAAATTAAGTGTCCCTAATGAATATGTGAAAGCAGTCTATGACCCTCAAAACAATAGAGCCATAGGTTTTATCATACCTAATGATAGAGATCTATCTGTTCTCGATTCATATGCAGTGACTATAGATGAAGTCGAAACAACTTTGGGCTTCGAAATTTTTCCAAATGTGGACGAAAAGGTAGAAAGTAAGATCGACAAGAAGTTGTGGCTCGAGTCCTTACAAAATGGAAATGCAGAGCCCATCTATCAGCCATCTATGCCTCCTGGACAGTTTAATACTATTGTCGGAGGAAAGAAAGTTGGCAAAAAGGTCAAGATCTGTGGAGAGGTAGTAGGTAGTAATAGATCAAAAAAAGGTAATGTGCATCTTAATCTAGATAAAAGATATCCAGATCACATCTTCAGTATTTTTGTAAGTAAAAAAAACCTATTTAATTTCGATAAGAACATTACTGAAGCCTATATGAATAAGCTTATCTGCGTAGAAGGCAAAGTGGAACAATATGAAGACAATCCACCTTCGATTTCCATAGAAGATGAAAGCGCAATTACCAGCTACAAGCCCAAGGAAAACTAATTTCATGTAGTGTTTCTGCTTTAATAGATATTGCTTTTGCAAACATCTGAGGCATCGACTCGCATAAGAACTGAGCACCGCTTGTCTAGGCATGTAGCTAATTATGACCAATCAATTAAACCCAATATTGATTAATGTAGTAGTCCAGGATTTCCCCCTACTTCAATACCGTCACATCTCCCGCAAACAACTCCGTTGTGCCATCCGAATATTCCACCACTGCCATATATACAAATACCCCTGGGTCTACCTGCACCTCGTTGTATCTCCCATCCCAACCAAGGCCTGGATCATTGGGCTGGAATTTTTCATTGACAAAAAGTAGATTTCCCCAGCGGTCATAAATTCTGAGCTCTTGCACCTGTTGGATATCATTCTCTCCAGTGAATATCGTAAATCTATCATCAGAACTATCAGAAGATATATCTATGATGTTGGGAATGTAGATTCTGACTTCGGACTCTACAATTATCCGCAGTTGTGCTGAGGCCATACAGCCAAAGGCATTGGTTGCTGTTACAGTGTAGTCTGTAGACTCTGTTCCAGTAAATAAAGGGTCAGGACAATCAGAACAAGATAGGTCTGCATCTGGTGTCCAGCTGAAAGTCAAATCTTCGAGAGGAAAATCTGATTCCACTGAGAGTTGTAGGTCACTACCTTGGATTATATTGAATTCAGGAATAGTCGTCAGACTGAAACCTTCTATAGGCTCTAAAACAAAAGTGGTGTCCAGCGTACAGCCATTGTCGTCTGTGATGCTCAGGTTATGAGTGCCCGTGCCAGCAATAGGGATAATAGAATTTACTGTAACCAGTTGATTATCCAGATTAATGGTATAGGGTGCTAACCCTCCAGAGATAGTCAGGTCTGTGAGTTGTCCATTGCCATTACAGTCCAAGGTCTCAGAAGAAAAAAGAAGGAGGTCTGGAATATCTGTGTTCTGAAAAATTTCTATAGTTTGATTTGATGGACAGCCATTTTCTGCGATTAGCTCTACTGAGTATATCCCGGCTTCTGCTGCAATGATATCACCTGCAAGAGGAATGTCAGTCTGAGTAGGGGAGCTGTAATTGCCAGCCGCAAAATTGTCATTGGTAATAAGGTCTATGTTGACTGAAGGGATATTGCATTCCAAAGTGCCGCCAGTCAGAGAAAAGTCGATAGTGGCTGTATCTATCTCTATCATCACCAATTCTGTAGAGATGCAGCCGTTATTGTTTTCTATCAGGAAGGAGTAAGCTCCAGGTTCATCCAGTGTGACCTCACTGATTTCATTGTCAGAAGAAAACACTTCGTCTCCGGACAGATCTAAGACAGTCAGAGAACTGTAGCTATCGGTGGTAATTATTTCTACATCCGATCTATTGTTTATGCAGTCGATAACTGTTGCTTGCAAGTCAAAAATGACCTCTGTGTTATCCAGCTGTACTTCTAGTGGTGCTTGGGAAGTACAACCATTTGTATTTGTGACAGTCAGTGTATAGCTGCCGGGTGCAGTTAGTTCCAGCGGCTCACCAAAGCTAACTTCAGTAACCAGCTCACCAGACGCATCGTTTAGTGCTAGCAGGTCGTACACTGCTGAAGTGCTCAATTCTACTTCAGCAGTAGGACGATTGCAATCCAAAGTAATAGTGGAGGCAGTAAAAGCAATAGTGGCAGAATCTTCTATGACTTCTATTTCTTCAGTAGCTACACAACCATTCTGACCAATGGCATTTACGGTGTAGACTCCAGAGGTAGTTATCAAAGTAGTCTCGTCTCCTAACAGCATTTCATTTTCATCTGAGATGCTGATGCTCTCTATAATGTCGTCAGAGCTAATGTCTAGGGTTATGCCACTGACTTGACAACCAAGTGGATTGGCCATCAAACTGAATGCTACTTTAGAGCTATCTAGTAGTGGACTGATGAGATCTGTTAGTTGTTCGCCGCATCTGTCGGTTACAACTACAGTTACTTCTTGATTGCTATCAACGACCACAGAGTTTCCTGTACCTATGGATTGATTAGCTACAAAGTATTCCACTTGGTTAATGTCTGAAGAACCAGAATTAATACTGATGGTGCTTTCTGTATTGTTGCAATCTATCGGTGTGGCTTCCAAAGTAAAATCTACTTCTACAACTATTTCTCCCACTCTCAAGTCAAAAATTTCCTGACAGCCATTGGTGCCCGTTGCAAGAGCTTCATAGGCACCAGGTTCTGTGATGTCTATGATGTTTGCATCTGTAGTCGACCCATCAGGGAAGGTCCACAGTATATTACTGACTGGGGGTCCTGAAATGTTAGTTACTTGAGTTGTAACTACAGATCTTTGGCAATCCAAGCTATCTGCTGATATATCTAGGTTGGGCAGTTCTGTGTCTTTAAGCACCTGGAACCCGATGGTTGTGCTACAACCTATGTCATTGGTTGCAATAAGCTGGTAACTGCCGATTTCAGTAATCGTCAGTTCGGTGCCAGTTTGGACACCTGCAGGAGTGCTCCATTCTACAGCTTCATCTGGGCCTACGGAAACACCAAGGGTGGTGTCTATATTAATACAAGTCAGTGTAATATCTGCAATGGGACTGAGTACGGGTGCTGCAGAATTTTCTGCAAGTTGGACGAGCTCACTGAATACACAACCTTTGTCATCTGTTGCTGTGAGTCGATGTGCACCTGCCTGGTCTGAGGTAATAGTGGCACCCATCTGTTCTGTTCCATCTGGTGCTGTCCATATATAGCTTACAATATTAGCTGAGCTAACAGCTGACAACGTTCCAAATGGATTGCTACATGACAAGGTGTCTCTCTCTAGTCTGACTTCGGGTATTTCTTCATTTGAAATAACTTCTACAGCGCCACTAATACTGCACCCAGTCGAAATGTTTGTTACGGTATATCTGACCGTTCCAGGCTCAGTAATTTCTATTTCGGTATCATCCATTACCTGCATGCCATTGGGTAGAACCCAGTTTACAGCTGTAATCTCTACGCTATTAGTGATGTTCAGACTTAGAAATGAACTGGGCTGATTACATTCTATAGCAGTTGCATTAGCTTCTACTTCTGGGGCAAGTCTGTCTTCAGAGATAATTATACTATCTCTCACAGTGCAACCTAAGGAATCTACTACAATGAAAGCAAAAGTGCCTGGATTCTGTATGCTAACAGAGGTATTGTTTCCAAAGTTGCTGGCGTTGTCTAACCATTGCACTGCAAACAATGCCGTATCTAAGTCTATGGTTGCTAAGGCAGCAGGATTTGTACACGTCAGTACATTCATATTAGAACTTAGCTGATAGTCGAAGTTAGGTATGATCTCCGTGACAACTATGCTGTCCAATGCAGAGCAAGAACCCTGATTCAGAAAGGCAATGTAGGTGCCTGGCTGTGTCACTATTAATGAATCATTAGTTGTGGTCAATGGCCCAGACTGTGAGGAGCTCCAACTAATGCTTTGAAATGGATTCCCTGTGCTGACAATGGTCGAGCTGTTATTACAGTCTAGATTATTGCTGGTTACGAGATTGAGACTGGTAGGGGTGATGTTTGGACTGATTTCTATGCTTGCGATATTTGTGCATTCATTGTCGTCATCTGTAACGGTTACCGTATATCTTCCACCATTAGTAACTATTATGGTCTCTTCATCTCCAAGGAAATTCCCATTTTGGTCCTCCCAGTGAAACTCTTCATCTCCGGCATTGGTCATAGCTAATAACTCGATACTGTTGGTCTGACAGTCCAAAGTATCCAAGGCCATTATATTGATTTCTGGAATGACAATCTCGGATTCTACAAATACCTCACTATTAAATTCGCAACCAAATTCATCAAAAATTGTGACGAAGTACGACCCTCCAGCATCTACAACTATTTCGAGTCCCCCAAAGAGCTCTTCCAAAATGTTGCCTTCATCGGTGCTCCAAATTATATCATCCACCTCATATTGGCTGCTGAGTTCTAATTCTATATTAGTAGTGTTGTCTTCACAGTCTAATTCGTCGGGATCGTCTATCTCTATTTCAAGGTCAGCTACTTTGATCTCAAATGAAGCTTCCTCGCGGCAGACTTGATAAAATTCAATTTCGTCTAGCGCGAAGTCATTGCCACCAGCTGAAACATTTTGATTTGTGACACAAATAGTTACCGTAGTTTGCCCTTCAGCTTGCCATTCTTCTTCAAATTGTTCCCAAGAGCAGTTGGTGCCATTTAATCCAAAAATATTTCCTATCAGATCTCCATCTATAGAAAATTGTAGTTGAGCTGGACTTGAAGGATTGACTGATGTGGCCCATGCAGAAAAGAGGTAACTGGCTTCTGGATCTACACAAACATCTTGGCACCAAATCTCTTGAAGAAATTCTGCACCATTTACTACCATCATATTGCCATCACCAGAAATATCATCACAACTGGCAAAATTATTATGACTGACACCAGGGTCGGTCAAAACATTATAAAAGCCTTCACAACCTAGGAATCCTGCTCCATGAAAGCAGTTGCCTTGGCCGGGGGTATAATCTGTGACGAAACTACCGTCATCACCATTGGCAAAATCTCCATTTGTAATCAAATTAATATCGTTTGTGGCAGTCACCATAAGGGTGAAGGTTGTGCTCTCATCTACATTTGTAGCATCGCAAAGGTCAAAATTTGCTGACCTCCCATCTTCAAACCATTCATATGCTACCTCCGGATAAGAAGTTGTTATGTTTCCGCAAAAGCTTACTCTTTGTTCACTGCATAGCTGCATGTCCTGAGGCACCGTCACCATGAGGTCACATGGCTGCGAAGGTAACACGGGTGCAGTTGCTGACGCTATGACCAACAACATTAGAAATATTAATATGTGTAGTAGTCTAACCAATGTCAAGGGATGACAACTAAAATAATATATTGTTTACTCTTAGCAATTATGATTAATTGCAAAAATGGAAATTGTCGATAGTCAGAAGCTAGCTACTTTGAGAGTTGTCTTCTTCTTAGTTACTTTATTTTGATATGCGGACAATTACATGGATTCATTTATGGCCTTTTTTCAATATTGGAAAGCGGTCAATATTGAACTTTCGGTAGACGAAGAAACATTCCTCTATTGTCAAAGTCTAGAAACAGCTTTTGCATAGAAGATAACGGGATGAGATAATTTTTGGTCTTATTTGTCATAACACAGTTGAATGTAAGTTTTTGTCAAAAGCACTGATACTTTCCAAACAAGCTTTGAGGCTCTGATAATTCTCTTCTGACATCTTGTGTAATGGTAATCTCACATGGTTCTCACAGAAACCTCTGATTTTCATAGCTGACTTGATGCCAACTGGATTGCCCTCTATATACAACCACTTGTGCAAATCATAGATTTCGAAGTTGTAGGCACGTGCTTCTTCCAGTCTTCCTGCTCTGATAAATCGAGTCATTTCAGAAAAATACCCGGGATAAGCATTGGCAATAACAGAAATAACGCCTTCTCCGCCTGCTGCTATCATTGGTAAGGCGACTTCATCATCACCAGAGGTAACTATAAAGCCTTCTGGTCTGTTTTTTATTATTCTTGTGGCTTGGATCAGATCACCCGATGCTTCTTTGATACCTATAAAGTTCTTGCTGTCATTGGCCAGTCTGATGACGGTATCCCATTCCATATTGGATTTGGTTCTGCCAGGGACATTGTATAACATTATAGGCACCGATGAGGCATCCGCCAAGGCCATATAATGGCTGTAGATGCCTTCTTGATTAGGCTTGACATAGGAAGGGCTAGAGGATAGAATGCCATCTACATTTTTGAAATTATAATCTTTGGTTTTCTTGACCAGCTCTCTGGTGTTATTACCCCCAAAGTTACCAGCAAGTATGGGTTTTCTTCCAGCATTTACCTCTATTACAAAGTCTAGGATACGGCGGGCTTCTTCATCGTTAAGTGTAGCCGTCTCCCCTGTGGAACCGAGAGGAACCAGATAATCTATGTTTTCTGCAATGACATGTTCTATGATGTTGCCATAGGAGGTAAAGTCTACAGTCAGGTCGTCATGGAAAGGTGTTATCAGAGCAACACCAGTTCCTTCAAAATGCGTATACATTTGGCTAGGTTTTCTTCTTTTTGAATCGTCCCATCTTGGAGTACTTATCTATACGCTGTTTGATCCGAGCTTCTGGTGTCATGGCCATCAGTTCTGCAGCTTCTCGCTTGATATGGGTGCGCAGGGTTTTGATCATTTTATCAGGGTCCACATGGGCACCACCCAGTGGTTCTTTTATAATCTCGTCTATAAGACCGAATTCCAGCATATGATCTGCTGTCAACTTAAGTGCTTCGGCTGCTTGTTCCTTATAGTCCCATGATCTCCACAGAATAGAAGAGCAAGATTCAGGAGAGATAACCGAGTACCAAGTGTTTTCTAGCATGAATACTTTGTCGCCAAGACCGATGCCCAAGGCACCACCTGAGGCACCTTCGCCGATGATATAGCAAAGGATAGGCACCTTCAGTTGTGCCATCTCAAATAGATTTCTAGCAATGGCTTCTGCCTGACCCCTTTCTTCTGCTTCTATCCCAGGATAAGCACCAGGTGTATCTATAAAGCAGATAACTGGAAAATTAAATTTCTCAGCCATTTTCATCAGTCTTAGGGCTTTTCTGTAACCTTCAGGATTGGCCATACCGAAATTACGGAACTGACGCATTTTGGTAGTTACGCCTTTTTGGTGGCCTATAACCACATATGACTGGTCGCCTTGTCTGGCTATACCGCCTACGATAGCTCTATCATCTCCAAACTTTCTGTCGCCATGCAGTTCGACAAATTTTTTGAAAATGTTCTCAATGTAATGTAAGGTGTAAGGTCTTTCAGGATGTCTAGATAGCTGAACCTTCTGCCAGCCGCTGAGGTCCGAATAGATCTCTTTGGTCTTAGATTTTATCTTCGAATCCAACTCTTTGAGCTGGGACGAGACGTCAATATCGCCTTCTTCAGCTATTTGCTGGATCTTTTCGAGCTGCTCGTAGAGCTTCTCTAGTGGACGTTCGAATTCAAGGAATACCATAGTTTATTTAGTCAGCTGGTATAAATGTAATAATTGGCAGATGTATATAAGCCATATCATTATCTAAATACCTGACTAGCCTTTAGATATATTTTTTTATTATGGTTAAATGGCTGATAATGAGAAATATACTCTAGCCTTTTGTGAATGTAAAATTCCAGACACCTAGGCTTGGCTCGAAAAGTCAGGATATGTTAAATGGAGACTACAGTTACTTTTGTTCTGCTGGATACATCAAGATGTGTACTATTATTTTGTATTTTCAAGCTATAGACAATTTTTCAATCAAAACTTCCATTCAAATGAAGAATTTATTCTTTCTATTTGTCCTATGCATGTTATTTGCCAGCTGTTATGATAATTTCCGATTTGGAGAGACAGAGTTTGTTATAGAGGAAACTCTTGAAGAAATACCTATCCCTAGCACTTCCAAAGAAGTGCCTGAAACTACTGACAATGACCTGATCTACTTCGCTGATATTGTCCAAGATGCAGCAGGTAAAGCTATACCTGGTGTAGAAGTAGCTATATACGCAGCAGGAGTCCGTTATGTAGATCTTACCAATCAGGCTGGAGAATACCTGTTAGCAGTACCTGCAGCTGATCTTCCCCAGTTAGGTTTTATTTCTATGAGTTTAGTCAAACAAGGATATATACCTTATAATTCTTGCTACAAAGCCCCTCTGAAGGGTGGCGAAGTCTATGGCAATGATGTAGCTGGTCTAGCACTCAGTCCTTGTGCTGATTGTCTGGTACTCGGTGAGAAATCTTCAGACCTTTTCCATCTGGGAGATGATTTTTATGGTGGACCCGAAAATAGTCAGTTCCAAAAGACGACTGACGGTACAGAAGTTATTATTCCTATCCAACAAACTGTGGATGCAGAGCAACTGACCATTACCTTCCAAGTAAAAGGTATCCAACCTTCTTTTATAGACATTAAGAGTAGTAATGTGCAGTTTCTGTCAGGCGGTGAAGTCGTCTCCCAACAATACATAGAAGAGGACTCTGCCTCAGATGGCAGTTTTTCTACCTACACTATGACAGTCAGATCTGCTAACACAATCACAGCTTTTAGATTTGCAACCGGTAATCACGGCACCCCAGGCTCAGATTTCGATGACTGGGAATTTACTTGTCTATACGCAGAAGCTCAATAAATTTATAAATCAAACAAATTATTACAATGAAGAACACTTTAAGCTTACTAGCCCTAGTCCTTTTATTATCCAGTTGTTATGACAACTTTAGACTTGGTGGGGATGAACTCGAACCTCCTATCGTAGAACCGACAGGTGTAACTACTACAACAGATGATGGAAGCGACACTGATGCAGATAATGATACAGACGACGATTCTAGCAATGATAACGAAACGGTAACAGATCTTGCTTCTATTATCTTTACTGATGTAGTCCAAGATGAATCAGGTCAAACTTTAGCTGGTGTAGAAGTAGCTATGTACGCTGCAGGAAAACGCTATGCAGATTTTACCAATGAGGCTGGAGAATATAGGCTAGAAGTTCCTGCAGCTGATCTTCCCCAGTTAGGTTTTATTTCTATGAGCCTTGTCAAACAAGGATATATACCTTACAACTCTTGCTATAAGGCACCCCTACAGGCAGGTACAGTCTATGGGAATGATGTCGATGGCTTGGCACTAAGTCCTTGTGCTGATTGTCTAGTACTAGGTGAGAAATCTTCAGATCTCTTCCATCTTGGAGATGATAATTATGGCGGACCAGAAAATAGTCAGTTCCAAAAAATGACCGATGGTACAGAAGTTATTATCCCTATCCAACAGCCTGTGGATACAGAGCAAATTCGTATTACTTTCCAAGTAAAAGGGATCCAGCCGAAAGATTTTGAATTGCTGAGCAATGTGCAGTTTCTTTCTGGTGGAGAAGTTGTTTCTACACAATATATAGAAGAGAATTCTGCACTAGATGGCAGTTTCTCTACCTATTCGATGACAGTCAGATCTGCAAGTACAATAACAGCTTTTAGATTTGCAACTGATAATCAAGGTTATGAAGATTCTGATTACGACGACTGGGAATTTACTTGTCTCTATGCTGAGGCTCAATAAATCATAAAATAAATTAGATGAAGAACACAGTTGCCTTAGTAGTCCTAGCAATACTATTTTCCAGTTGCTACGATAATTTTAGACTAGGTGAAGATGAACTAGAACCTCCAACAGAAGAGCCCACAGGGGTAGGTGCTACAACAGATGATGGAGATACAGATAATGACACCGACACTGATACTGACAATGGTTCTGAAACGGAAGTAGCAGAACCCGGTTATGTTTACTTTGCTGATGTTGTGTGGGATGAAGAAGGCCAGCCGATCAGTGGCGTCACTGTCAGCATCTTTGCTAACGATATCAGATATGCGCAAGTAACAAAAGCAGATGGAACTTATCGTCTGGCAGTACCGCACGAAAATTTACCACAGGTGGGTTATATTTCTATCAGTTTAACACGTGAGAAGTATATTCCGTATAATCTCACTTATGCTATGCCTTTGGATGATGGGGCTGTTTATGGCTCTGAAGACATTTTGGCACTTTCTCCTTGTTCCACATGTTTGGTTATAGGGGATAAGTCCTCAGAGCTGTTTCATCTTGGCGATGACCTTTTCGGTGGTCCTGAAAATAGTCAGTTCCAGAAAGCATCCGATGGCCTGGAAGTCGAATATGAAATTGACGGCTCGATGCAATATTCTCAGCTCAAAATGGGTCTCGATATTAAAGGTCTTCAATCAGATCTTTTTGAAGAAGGTCAGAAAAGTTCCATAGAGTTTTACTCCAGAGGTGAATTGGTAGCTGAGACTAGATTAGTAGAAGAGTCTCCAGAGAATGGAAGTTATTCTACATTTGAATTTGTTCTGGATAATTCACAGCCTATTACTTCACTGAAAGTAATTACAAGAAACTTTGGTCCCGTAGATTCTAATTATGATGACTGGGAATTTACTTGTATGTATCTGGAAGGCAGATAGGCAGACAAAATATAGAGTATTTGAACATAAAGGTCCCAACTGGTTAGGTGGGGCCTTTATTAGTTTTGGGTAAGTTCGCTCAGATAATTTTTATGAATATGCAATGAAGCAGAAAAGGTCCTAATATCTGCAATTCATTGGTACGAAGCTCCCTTACGGAACTCATAATGTAATAGAGGAAGAAAAATCGTTATTGGCAGTTTTACATCCAAGATGTAAGCCAATAAGTTGACAACAACTGACATTGGTGGAATAATCTGAGACATTCATTCTCGTATCCTACCGTTAAAATTACTTTCATACCGCTTGTCAATCATCTGACCTAAATTCCGCTAAGCTTCAGGATATTTTATTAAATATGTTAGGCAGAACTAACTCAGTCTAGAAACAACTATTAATCTTCTTAGCATTTCCTACTATAGTTCTGCCTTCCTAAAATGCTAAGCGGTCTTATAAAACTACAATCACCTATGAATGCACTTACTAAATTGTATAAAAACTGGGAGAGTGAATATGCTCTACCTCACCACACTGAAAGCTTGCCTTGCTGCGCCAATAGAAGTATCTCCGATGATGTCCTAATAAAGAGACTGCGAAAGTCTTCTCAGATGAAAGACTGCACAGGGAATCACACGGTAAAGAAGATAAAAGTTTTTAGAAATGGAAAGAAGGTGTATGCGAGAATAAAGCGCTATAATAAATATGAAGATTGCAAGATAATCTATGCACTCGGATCAGAGCCAAAAGCAGCGGACCTAAGTCAATGGCAGACCTTACCTGAAGAAAAGCAGGAGACAGTCGCAATCAAAGTACCTTATTGGACAGAGCATAAGAACGACCCGGTATACTTTACTTTTCATGTAGTGGATAATGAAGGAGTGGTAGGCAAACCAAGGTGCAAAAAAGTAGATAAATCATCACCCAAGGGAGCAGGTGGAGACGAAGCACTTGCTGCTTTTAGAAAATCCGCAGAGGGGTTATACCAATCAGCTCCAATGCTCGGAGGCCCTCAGGGTTCCACAGCCCAAACCAATCCAAATACACCTTCGATTACAGCTATCCACCAGTATGGTATTTTTTCTGCTTATGTAGAATTTCAAGGAGCAACTGATGAAAGCAGAATCCTGAACTACATATACTCCATAGGGTCAGCTCCTGGTGAGAGTGATTTGTATCATGCGCAATCTCTGCATTCCCATGAACGCAAAACTGGATGGCACTCTATGTTAGAACTCGGTCTCAGTCCCTCTGACGAATTTTATTTTAATGTGTGGCCCTATATGGACGACCACACTTATGGGCCGATGATTTCCTCACAGGCGCTCTCCTTTAATGTAGTGCCCTTAGGCAACGGTAATATAAATTACATTTTTGATAGGGAAGGGTACACTACAGATGGAGCTATAACGGATGGCTGGACTACAGCTGAGCAAGCAGAGTTGCAAGATTTCTGTCAGAAAATGGATCTGATAATCAGGGAGATCTATGGACCACCAGCCCAGGACATGGAACTAAAGTTTATAAAAGATGAAGGCTATTCCCACACCAATGTCTTCCTTGCTGGAGTCAATGAAATACGATCTGGATTTTTTGGCCATTGGCAATTGGTTACTCATGAAATAATTCATGCATTCCATGGGCATGTACATTTTGAGAATAATCGTCACTGGAAATTCGATCCCACCTTGATGGGATTTGAAGAAGGGTTTGCGCATGCAGTCAGCTATCTATGTATGAACGTCTATGCACAGCGTCACCCAACAGACCACAAAGTTGGAGACCCTAACAAATTTCATCACCCTAGATCTATGGAAGATTATGATTACAAAAACCATGATCACGTTATAAACGCTAATTTCTGGTCGGCAGGAAATGGAATGGGCCTTGCACTGGAAAGGTATGAGCTGGCAGCGACAGTCTTTTTTAAATTCTATATAGAAAATATAAACTTCTTCACCAGTTTTAATAGCCTCTATTATTCTTACCTCAATGCAAATACAACTGAGACACCAACTCGAGCCCTCTTGATCAGTCTCATCAATCAAGTACAGAGCACCATAGAAGGCAGCAGTAGCATAGATTGGATGGAGAGACAAATGATCTTGCGTTGTGATAACATTGTAGGAGATAAAGTCCGATTCAATAGTTTTGTAGAGACCTACTTCAATGAGTATGCTTATCTTAACCACGTCTATCATTACCAGACCTTCTCCAATGGCAGTGACTGGGTAGATGCGGATGAGAACTACCACAGTTACAATGGCAGGGCAGGATTTTACTATCTTACCAGAGTCAGAGATGGCCTTCAGGTAAAAGCCGAAAAGTTTATACCCATTCCCAGCGAAAACCCACCAGCAGTCAATGAGCTTGCGGTAGGAGGCGTACATTTTAGTACTGATATTGCAAATTCTGTTTTTCTAAGTTCACATAATGGTGAGCATGTCAAGAAAATAGCTCTTCCAGATCAGCTAGAACTGTATGAAATCCAGCTGGCTTATGAGGGGAGTGCAATCCCAGCAGACAGCTATTATAGACTAGGTGGAGGAGCACTTATCAAGCCAGAGAATAAGATCTGTGGCGCCTTCCTGTCAGCACCCGATGGAGGCGGTTCAGTGAGAATACACCATGAGATGTGGCCTGACAGAATCGTAACCGCAGTAGTTTATAGCAGTACCTGGTTGGCTGATCTCTCTAGCTGGCCTTTTGGACAACATCCTGTGCAAACCCATCAAAAGAAGTTTCCACTAGGCAAGATCACTATAGAGTATACTACTCCCGATCAGAAAGTATATGTCATAGAGAAAAACCTGACCTTCGGCGATAAGAACTATGGCTTGAATATGCTGCTGATTAGATTTCAAGAGATGAAATTGAATGAAGAGGCCTAGAAGAATGCAATTCTGATCACTGAGGACAAAAGTGTTCGAAAAAGATAAGATATTTAGTGGTTTATAAGAGCTTGGATAAGTTTCAGTCTACCATTTTAAGATTTTAACCCATCTAAGATATTAAATCATGTATATGGAAATCACCTTGATAACAATCATAGAATTTGTTTCAGCCCTAATGATTTTGGCGGGTTTTGAGTTGTTTAATCGGAAAAGTATCAGAGGATTTTATGTAATGGGGATTGGTCAGTTTTTAGCTATGGTTGTCTGTGTCTTTGCATGCTTATGGTTTCTTTCCTTCATGCATTTTACAAATTTTCTGATGCAGTTTAGAGGCTGGATACAATGGCGGAAGGAGGCTTTAGAGATATAGGGAGAGCCCTGGAGAATTATTGTACTAGTATATTTCCCTTCGTTGAGTGGTCTAATTGCAAGAGAATCAGGCATTTAGTAGATGGTTAGAAATCTTGATATGAATTCGCTGATTCAGGTTCATAAAATTGTTCCAAATAAGACAGATTAACAGTACTTTTGACCTGTCTATAGGCAAATAGCCTATAAGTCAGGTTCCATAGCTCAGTTGGTTAGAGCATCTGACTCATAATCAGAGGGTCCAAGG
>CAZKXO010000012.1:0-26247 GCA_964556525.1 uncultured Saprospiraceae bacterium | reverse complement strand
AGAAACTTATTGTCAGGAAAATGAGATAACTATAATTTCTTTTCATGAAGATGGTACCAATTTATGGCTAGGAACTGATCATGGACTCTACATCTTTGACCAAATAGAAAATAAAATTTCTAAAGTCGACTATAGACAACAAGGTTACGAAACCCTCAACGGTATCTGGGACATAGAAGTAAATGACAACAGAATGTGGCTCGGTACGATTGCCGGTATCCTCTATTATATAGATGACATCAGCCAGGCACCTTATACCATCCAGAAACTTAAAACTCCAGGACTAGAAGACCAAGAAAACAACAACCATATCTGGCAAATAGAATACATAGACGAGGACAAATTATTCCTTGCTACCCACAAAGGTGTCTTCATCTACAATCCTATGGATGATACAAGTAAATTCTATGAAACAAGCAACTTACCCTATGTCAATGGAGACAACATTTTCGATATTGTAAAAGATAGAAATGGTAGAATCTGGGCCAGTGTTACAGGACATGGATTATTCGAACTCATATGGAGAGGAGATTCTTTATTCTTTGATTATAAAAAACCAGACTCTGGAAACTCGCCTGAGGAAGTCATTTTCGATTTAGAAATAGATGATGAAAATATTTGGATTGCAAATATCTCAGGAATTCAAAAATACAACATCAGCGAAAACAAATTTTACAGCAACGAACTATTGGATAATACCATAACCAATCAGGTACTCGGTATTGCAGCTCAAGATGATGACATCTTTTTTGTGACCGCTGACGGCCTCTACTCTTACAACGAAAACGACAACAAATTAAAATTCAATAATAGTCTCGACGGTATCGTATCCAACTCTGCCATTATGGGTATCCATAAGAGTGAAAGTGGCAACATCTACTTAGGTGGAACTAACGGATATAACATCTTATCAGACCAAGTCAGTGTAAATGATGCCGAAAAAAGAGAAGTCGTATTTACAGATCTGAAGCTTTCTAACGAGTCTGTCATAGTAAATGAAGCAGATAATATTTCTGACAAAGTAATTCTGACTGATGACATACAGAGCACTACTAAAATTGACTTATCACACAAGCATAAATTTATCACGCTTAACTTCGGTGTCCTGGATTACCTCAATCCTCATCAGTATGACTATAGTTATTATATAAAAGGACTGGATGAAGAATGGAAGGAACTCGGCAATCAGCAGTCTATTACACTGACCAATCTTATGGCTGGAGATTACAATCTTATTGTAAAAGGCAAAGACAAATACAACAAAGAGATTACACCTGCCCAGTTATCCATACATGTATCTGCACCCTTCTGGCAACGTGGCTGGTTTATAGTGTCTGGTATCTTATTGTACTTGCTCATGCTGAAGTTACTTATGGATTACAAGCAGAAAAGAATCCTGGACCAGAAAAATAAACTAGAAAAAGTAGTCAGTGAAAGAACACAAGAACTAATTACCAAAAATGAGAAATTAGAGCAGTATATAGAAAGCAATGTAAAGCTAGAACAATTTGCGCATGCGGCTTCGCATGATCTCAAGTCACCTATGAGAACGATTAGTTCTTACATCGGATTATTAAAAATGAAACTCAAAGGTAGATTAAACGAAAAAGAATCTGAATACTTTGATTACATAGAAACTGGTACTCAAAGACTAAATAACTTGGTAAGTGACATGCTGGAGTTTGCAAAGATAAAATCTGAAAACATAAACAGAGAGCAAGTTTCTGGTCCACAACTTATAAACGGGATAATCAAAGATCTAGAATACAACATACAAGAAAAGAAGGCCATTGTCAATGTGAAAAACATACCAGAAACACTGAACGTTGACAGACTGAAATTCTCAAGAGTCATTCAGAACTTGGTCTGTAATGCACTGAAATTTGTAGAACCCGGGAAAGTACCAATAGTTACTATCCAAGGTCTCCAAACCAATAAAGAAACTTGCATTTCGGTAAAAGATAATGGCATCGGTATAAGTACTGAAAATCAAGACAAAATATTCGACATATTCTGTAGAGTCGCGCATAGTGAATCTTATGACGGTACTGGAATGGGATTAGCAATATCAAAAAAAATTATAGAGAGCCACGATGGGCAACTTACATTAGAATCTACCTTTGGAAAAGGCAGTGAATTTAAAGTCCAATTACCAACTACAATAGACATACTAGATTCCAAGCAAGTTGCTTTTAGCTAGGCTTGCTTGGGAGATAAGTTTAGTTGTTTTCGTATACTGATATTGTCGATTCCTGTGGCGATGGCTTCCAGTTATGCCTTTATGTTACAGATGACGACATCTCCTAATGCTATCGTTTTACTAGCAGTCATATCAAGGTCAAAGAAATGGTTCAGACTGGTGTTTTCTTAACATCATATCTTTCGGTTTATTGATATTATTATTTCAGTTTGTGATTCCTCTTATTATACCTGCGGTTATATAAGCAGGACCTCCCCCAACTACCCCTAACATCTTTCCCCTAAAAAGACATTTTTTCACCTTATTGCACTAACCAATGCATTCCTAGCGACATAAAGAGCTGATCAAACTATCGAAAGATGAAAGCTCAACTTCTATTCTGCCTACTGGCGCTAGCCCTGCACTCCTCTGCCCAGCAGGCTGGATTTTCTCATTTCAATGCACATTCTGGTGTCCACACTAATGAAGATGGCAAACGCCTCATCTTTGCAGTCGGTGAGCCTATAAATACCTATGTAGATGCTGAAAATAGACAAGCCCCGCCTGGAGGTATCTTACAACAAGGTATGATGCATTCAGAAACCACTACTTTAGAAGAAGGACTGGCTGAAATCCAAGTCCGTGTCTTTTTGGATTCTAATTCTGATGGGATAAAAGACCCTGACGAAGCTTACATCTCCGAAGGTAGTGTCCAAGTGGATGGTCAAGAAATGTATGCCATCATAAGTGAAGAAGGCCTCAGATATGTAGCAACTCCTGGGATCTATGCCTTCATCTACTTTAATGAAAATGCATTATTTAATAATACCAATACAACTTCTGTAGAAATAGAGATAGAAGATGGCGACAGATACAAAAAAGTAGACTTCGGAATAGCTCCAGAAGATGTTATAGAACGAGCAATAATCTATATTTCGGGAGGTCGATTAAGATGTTTTAGAACTGTAGACTACAGTATGTGCATAAGAAATACTGGCACACGAAAGCTGATAAAAACTGTCTATGTTGAATTGGATTCCAGATTAATGCCCTATACCTTCAATCAGGAACCCGATGTAAGAGTTACTGACAATATAGTAGGTTGGGATATTTGTCTGGAACCTGGTCGTAATAATACTTTTCAGTACAGTGTCCAGGCACCAGAAGTTATGGTCCCAGAAGATATAGGTGTATCTTATTTCAGCAGTGCTTGGGTAGACCTTCAGAATAACGGTCGAGTTGAGGATCGAGTAGGATTTGAATCGGTTCAGGAACTTGTTTGTGCCTATGACCCTAACGATAAACTTGTTACGCCTGACAGACCAGACAGTCTCGCACTTTTGGATGAGCCACTCATTTACACAATCAGATTCCAGAATACTGGAAATGACATTGCTGATGACGTCGTCGTAGCAGATACTATGGACACCAATCTGGACATGTCTACCTTTTACGTACTAGACAATTCTCATCCGGATCAATTACAGGTACTGATAGATCCAGATAATGAACACATCGTAAATTTCCAATTTAAAAATATCTTTCTACCTGACAGTATATCTAATGAGCCGGGCAGTCATGGCTTTATCACTTATAGCATTAGTCCAGTGGAAGGATTACCCGCTGATACAGAAATAAATAACACTGCCCATATTTTCTTCGACTTTAATCCAGCTATCGTAACTAATACGACCAGTTCTACCTTGGTGGATTCATTTCCTCCTCCGCTAGAAGATGTCAGAACTACAGTCTCAAGAGTTATCTGTCAAGGTGAGTCACATGAAGGCTACACCGAAGCTGGAGAATATGAAGATATCTTTCCTCTTGCCGTTGGTGTAGATTCGATACGACTGCTCAAACTTTTTACACTAGAAGCGACAAATAACATCATAGATAAAGTCATTTGCGATGGTGATAGTTATGATGGTTATACAGAAGCGGGAATATATAGAGATACAATTCCTGTAGGTCCATGTAACAACATTCAGCAGCTCAATCTAGAAGTGATAGATCGATATGAAACCTACGAACAAATATCTTTATGTGCCGGTGACAGCTACATGGGCTATAGTGGTGCCGGTGTGATTGTAGAAAATCTCAGATCCGTAAATAATTGTGATTCTATTCATGTTATAGAACTGATTACTAGTGGAGAGACTGTTATGATTAGCCAGCAAATTTGTGAAGGAGACAGTTTCGAAGGTTATACAGAATCGGGCATCTATGAAGATGTCTTTGTGACAACAGCTGGCTGTGACTCCATTCGTACTTTAGATTTACGAGTAGCAGATGAATTATTGATAGAAATACAACAGACTATTTGTGCAGGAGAGCAACTAGAAGGATACTCAGAAAGTGGGATATACGAAGATCGCTTTGTAAGTAGTAATGGTTGTGACTCTGTGAGAACTCTAGACTTGACCGTTCTGCCCGAAGCAATAGAAATTCGAGACATAGAAATATGCTTTGGTGATTCCTTTGAGGGCTATTCTGTTACTGGCAGACACGAACTATCTCTCACAAGCAGCGCTGGCTGTGACTCTACAAGTATTGTAGACCTTACAGTGATGGAGAAACTTGAAGAACTGGTCCAGATAGAACTATGCGAAGGGGAAAGCTATGATGGTTATGATTCCTCAGGCGTTTATACTGACATTCTCAGCTCAGTCGATGACTGCGATTCTACCAGAACATTAATGCTTTCTATTCTACCTACTCACAGCACTGAGCTAGATGTAGAAATCTGTGAAGGTGATACTTACGAAGGTTATGCTGAATCAGGTAAATATGAAGATATATTTCAGGCTTCTAACGGTTGTGACTCCATACGAAATCTCAATCTTGTTGTAGCACAAAGTATCGAACAAAATACAGCCGTAGAGATCTGTGAAGGAGAGACCTATGAAGGATATACAACCACAGGTACTTACAGTGATAATTTTACAACAGCCAGTGGTTGCGACTCTACAAGAATACTAGAATTGACAATTGCCCCAAATCTTAGTACAGATCTAGATATAGAAATCTGTGAAGGAGAAACCTACGAGGGATACAACACAAGTGGCGTATATGAAGATAGTTTTGTAAGCATCAGTGGCTGTGATTCTATCCGAACCCTCAGTCTTACAGTAGCAGCAAGTATAGAAGAAAATACTACTGTAGAAATTTGTTCGGGAGACAGCTATGAAGGGTATTCTACAACTGGCACTTACCGAGACAGCTTTAGTACCACTGATGGTTGTGATTCAGTACGTGTACTTAATCTACAAGTGGTCCAGTCCTTAGAAAGTTTTGAAGAAGTGCTTTTCTGTATAGGCGAATCCTATGAAGGTTTTGACAGACCGGGTAGTTACACCATTACTCACTCTAGTGAAGGAGGCTGTGATTCTATCAGACATATAGAACTCATAGCAATAGACAGATCAGACCCAATATGTGCATTCAATTTTGATGATGAGCCTAAGAAATTTCAAGACTCGGAGTTTCTATCTGTATTTCCAAATCCAACCACAGATCTGATAAATATAATGGTGGACAAAGCTTCTAGATTGCCTTCACAAATAGAACTACTGACTATAGAACGCAAGCTGGTACATACTCAGGCTATAGTTTCTCAGACAACGTCAGTAGACATAAGTGATTATGCTCCCGGCGTCTATATTCTTGTTCTAAAAAATGGGAACAACCTATATGT
This sequence comes from uncultured Saprospiraceae bacterium, assembly GCA_964556525.1. GTDB lineage: Bacteria > Bacteroidota > Bacteroidia > Chitinophagales > Saprospiraceae > RFSX01. The sequence continues at coordinate 20,374 of CAZKXO010000012.1, read as the reverse complement.
ACAACGTATTATCAAATCTTGATAAGCTAAGAAAAATGATAACAGTTACAAAAAACATAAAAATAGAGTCCTTGAATTTCTTGAAATTATTGTTGCTCATTGTTGCGAGTTTGTTGATTACAAAAAACGCAGTCGCGCAGAAACAAACCTTACCATATCAGACTATAATAACAGACAAAGAAGGAGACCCTATAAAGGAGGTAGATGTAGAAATACTAGTCGAGCTCAGAGGTTTTGCTTCTACTGGGGCTGTACTTTATTCGGAGACAGTTACACAAAAGACAGACCTCAATGGTGCAGTCTCATTTAATATCGGAACAGGCTCAGCTCAGGGCATAGAATTTACTGAGCTGGACTGGTCTATACCTATGTATGTCCAGATACATTTCAAGCCCTTGGGATTTATAAATTATTTCAGTAACAACAGTGCTCAGTTATTATCTGTGCCTTACGCAGCTTTCTCCATTTATTCTAGGTGTGAGCAAGGGTGCCCTGGCAAACCAGGTCCACCTGGTCCTCAAGGGCCACAAGGACCACAGGGGCCAGCTGGGCCTAATTCCTCACCTGGTGCTACTGGAGCACAAGGGCCACAAGGGCCACAAGGACTCCAAGGAAGTTTTGATTTGACATTAAGATCCAGTCCGCCATTTAGTCCAATCGATAATGAAGTTTATTTAGATGATGGAACAAATAGAGGGAATGGCAAAGCAGGTTTTAGAATTTATTTGAATAACAACTGGCAAGATTTATAGTCCTATGAAACAACTTCTATACACAATATTATTCACACTATTCACTTTACAATTAGTAGCTCAAGTACAGGCTGTATGTGATGAGGCAGTAGAGTTGCCTGACGAATTTACCTTAGATTTTTTTGTAATCTATGACAATAACATATCCTCTGGACCAACTATAGTTCAAAGCCAACAGTATACCCTCAATATTTTCGCAGACAGCATCGGTGGTGAATCCCTATATCAAAAAACGTCAGGGTACATACCTAATAGCACCTCTGGTTTTATTTCTTTCGACATAAGAAGTTCTAACAATTTGAGAGCCGATTACTATAGATTATTAGATTATATCAATAGTAATCCTACAAAGGATTACTGGGCAGAGCTTACCACAACTGGCAATAGAGTTATGGGCACCAAGCAACTATATGCTGTACCTTATGCGCAAGTTGCTAACGTCTTAGGTGGCTTAGGCGAAAGAGGCCCAGCAGGTGCTAACGGAGAGCAAGGATGGCCAGGTCCTGCAGGTGTATCTTCTTCAACTGGTGCAACAGGAGCTCAAGGCTTCCAAGGTCCTCCTGGTGAACCTGGCACCTTTGATTTTGAAAACAACTTGCTCATTATGACAGATGAAGAACCTACTTCAGGCACCTTCTATGTAGATGATGGAACCAACACTGAAGATGGAAAACCACACTTAAGATATAATCTAAACGGTACTTGGATAGACTTATAAAACAAAGACTAATGAAAAGAATTACATTTTCTATAATTATCATAGTACTGGCAGGACAACTACTTGCCCAGTATGACGCGTTTAGTTTTCAAGCCTTATTACTAGATCAACAAAACTATCCTATTCCAGAGGCCAGAGCTGAAATCAGAACAACCATCTCTGCGGACCAAAATCAAGGAACTATATACTATCAAGAACTACAATCAGTCACCAGCTCAGAAGCTGGCACGATAGATTTTACTATTGGAAAAGGTGATATACTTCAAGGCAAGCTAACCAACATAGAATGGCTAGCTGGTGTACCTTATATAGGCATCGAGTATAATTTACTAGATGGTAAAGGGTGGCAACAGACAGCTGTCGAAGAATTTAAATCAGTACCTTTTTGTCTAGAATCAAAATATGTCGTCTGCCAAGACGGCATACCAGGACCTTCAGGGCAAACAGGTCCTCAAGGTCCTGCTGGACCTCAGGGACCAACAGGTGCACAAGGACCAACAGGGCCAGCAGGGCCCGTAGGTACAACTGGTCCATCTTTACTCATTCCTTTATCTCTTCCACCATCAACACCACAAGAAGGTCGTGTCTACCTCGATGATGGTAGCAACACTGACGATGGAAACCCAGGTTTTAGATATTATACTGGTACAGAGTGGATAGAGTTGTAAATTAAATATCTGTTGTAATTTGGAAGAATGAGTTATTAAGCTTTCCAATGTTAGCCTTTAGTTTTTTTTAATTTTCCACCAATGAATAGTCCTAGTATTAAAATCCATAGTGCTTCCAACTGATGTTATATCCATACAACATAATGGGTTTTACAAATTTCTTATTTAATTTATCCCTGTCGTCAAAACTGTATTCGTCATATAAATTATAAGTATGGATGTCAGCATTTCTAGCACATAGCCAAGTTTCAAGTCCAATAAATGAATTAGTCGATTCCCATTTAATAAGTTCGCCTTTCTTAGCATAAACAATATAAGGTAGACTAGGAAAATCAAAACTATAGTCACAGCTAGTATTGGACTGAAAAACTTCTAGAAACTTTTTATTATTTCCTTTCCATTTCTTCTCTATTTCAAATAATGCACCCCAGATTCTAGTCTGATATTCACCACCAGCATCTTCGTACACCCGAACTTCTCTTGTTCTAATTAATCGCCCGATAAAAATTTCATCTGCCCATTCTGTTGCATTTTCAAAAGAAATTGTATCACAACTGCATGCATATGATTTTGCTAAAGACAAAATGCCAAAGTATATTACAATGATGGCTGTCTTCTTCATTTAAAAAATGTTACAAACTCGGATTACTGCACAACTACTATTTTTGCAATTCTGTTGTGACCTTCCATGCTTATAGAAAAAGTATATGGTCCAGGCTCATAATCACTGACATCTACTTGCACAGCCTCAGCACTGAGTTCATCCACAGAAATGTTAGCTAGTCTCAGCCCAGCCAAATTATATACTTCTATTAAAGCTGATTTGCCTCCATACTCACTTAGGTCTAACTGTACCAGCTCAGAAGTTGGGTTTGGCCATAGCTTAACTGTACTTGCGTCTATATCAAAGTAGTCATGTCTTTGTGGTGCTTCTTCAGCTTGCTCATATTGATGAACGTTGCCTTTAATCATTACATAATTATTAACGGGATCGGTATTGGCTGAAATCGTAATACGCTTAGCTTGTATCTGACCCCCTACTTTACCTTTGTTCTTGGAGTCAAACTGGACCAATATCTCTCCTCTTTCACCAGGCATAATGGGTTCTTTGGGCCATCTCGGCACTGAACAACCACAAGTTGCCTTTGCATTTGTAATGACCAATGGCTCTTCTCCTGTATTGGTAAAATAAAATACATTCTGAATAATCTCCCCTTCTTTGATGTCCCCGAAATGAAAATCAGTCTGGTCAAATTCTATTGTAGTGACAAGCTCTGGAATGGCGGGATCAAAGTCAGAGATTAGATTTTGTCCTGAAAGACTAAGAAAGAAAACAGAGAAGAAACAAAGAGAGAAGAAAGTTTTGGTAGTCATAATGATAGAATTAGTGATTTATAAATAATACCTCATTCAAGATAACAGATGTACTCCACAACGAAAAAGTTGTATCAGACATTATGATTTCATTAGGATATCCTTTTTGATCGTTTAATGGAATAAAGCAGAACACTTACTCATTTTTTGCTTACGCATACTAGAATCCCACCCTGATGCTTTATATATATGAGCAACTTTATTCCAACTAAAGCATAACATCATGAGATACCTACTTCTAACACTAAGCTTTCTATCCTTCTTTGCTTGTAAGAACCCTAGTCCTGTAGAGTCTCCTCAGGTACTGTCCCAGGAAATGGGTAGCTACATCAGTCATTATACAGAACAAAATCTGGACGTGGACGAATCTCTTATGTTTAGATTTGCCGGTACGGTTATTACTGCTGACAAAATTGGAAAACAAGTCAATGAGGTCTTTTCTATCTCTCCTAGAATAAAAGGCAAAGCTTTTTGGAAAGATGGAAGCACCATGATGTTTGTCCCAGAAGAACATCTTGCCTATGACAAAAGCTACAAGGTCCGTATACAACTGGTCAGTCTGTTTCCAGATATAGAGGAAGATAAAGAAACAGTGGAACTCATTTACAAGACCAATCCACTAAATATAGAGGTCAAGTTCAATAAGATCAACTATGGCTCAAATAATAGTAATATACTTTCACTGGAAGGCAGACTCACCTGTAACAATGTCCTTACCAATGAAGATGCAGAAAAAACATTGAAAGCAACACAAAAAGGCAATGGTGATATCTCTATCGTCTGGGATCACAACAATAAGAAAAGAAGAAGATTTACCGTCAATAATATTGTCAGGTCCAAAAAAGAGTCTGAACTCAAAATTACCTGGTCGGCTCCCGGCAGCAAGCAACAAGAAAGAAGCATGCAAATATTGCCACTAGGTAAATTTAAATTTTTGGAAGCCCAACTGGACAAGTCGGACAACAAAACGATAATCCTTTCCTTTTCAGATCAAATTTCAAAAACTCAAGATCTTACAGGACTAGTCAGCATAGAAGATCATAAAGGCCAGCTCACTATAGACAAGTTCGGTAGCAAACTAAAGGTGTATTCTGACAAAGCTATACCTTCTCCATTTACTGTTCAGATTTCTCAGTATATCAAGAGAACAGATGGCGATAGACTAGAGGGTGATGCCAGTAGTACGCTTTCTGTATCACCTATGAAACCTAGTCTCGAGCTCTTGGGCGATGGTGTCATCGTACCCAGCAGTGATAAGATTATCTTCCCTTTTATAGCTAAAAATCTGAAGTCTGCTACTATAGAAATATTCAAAATATTTGACAACAACGTATTACAAGCTCTGCATAATGACGGCTTAAAGGTTTCGCGAAACATGACAACGATAGGCCGTATAATGCACAGAGAAAAAATAAGCTTAGCTGATTTTACAGAAGACAAGGTATCACAAACCCAAAGAGTAGCACTTGACATAAAGAACTTTGTAAAGACAGAGCCAGGCGCCATCTATCAAGTTAGGGTCGGTTTTGATCTAAGTGATGTAACAAATTATGAATGTCCTGAATCAGAAGAAGAAAGCTATAATCTCAGTAATCTTGAAGCAAATCAAAGTATAATAGACTACAGAGGCTATGCAAACTGGTCAGAAAGAGATAATCCGTGCAAAAACGCCTATTACCGACCAGGCAAATATATCTCTAGAAATATTCTAGCTTCTGACTTGGGCATTATAGCTAAGGTGGATAAAAACAACACTTGCTATGTAGCTGTAACTAACCTTATAGATATCCATCCTATTTCTGGGGCCACTATAGAATACTATGATTACCAGCAACAATTGATTTCTAGTTCTAAAACTAATGCAAAGGGCCAGTCACAAATGAAACTAGAAAGAAAGCCAAGCTTTCTTATCCTTAAGCATAAGGGACAGTATGGTTACAGCAACCTCAAAGAAAATCAAGTCAATGTACTAAGTGAGTTTGATGTATCAGGAAAGACTAAGAAAAAAGGACTAGATGGATATATATACGGAGAGAGAGGTGTATGGAGACCTGGTGATACTTTGTTTCTAAACTTTGTGTTGGAAGACAAGAATCAAACCTTACCACTAGACCACCCTATCATGATGGAAATAAAGGACAGTAAAAGTAAAATCAAACTTTCTAAGACAACTAGCTCGCATGTGGGGCAGATATATCACTTTGCAGTACCTACTTCCAGTTCTGACCCGACTGGCAACTGGAGAGCGACCGTTTCTGTTGGTAATCAAAAATTTACAAAAACCCTAAAGGTAGAAACTGTAAAACCTAACAGATTAAAAATAGCCTTAGAAGTGCCTGATGACAAAATACGACTCTACGACAAGCAAAACATAAAACTGGAATCAGCTTGGCTACACGGTGCAAGTGCTGATGGATTAAAAGCCAAAGTAGATCTTCAACTCAGCAGCATGACTACTAAATTTCAGGGATATTCAGAATACAATTTTGATGATCCGGCTAGAAAAGTTTCTGCTGCACCTGTTACTGTCTTTGATGGAAAACTAAATGAAAAAGGCACACAAACTATAGAACTCCAAAAGCAGAACAACTGGACACCTCCTGGCAAATTAAAAGCCAATCTTAAGACAAGAGTTTTTGAAAAAAGTGGCAACTTCAGTGAGGATAATTTTAGCATAGAAACAGATATCTATTCCAGTTATGTAGGTGTAAAAATTCCTCAGACCAGATGGGGCAGCAACTTCATTGCTAACGATGGAGAGGGTAAAATCAAAATCCAAACTCTAGATACTCAAGGCAATCCACTCAGCAATCGCAAATTGGCCATAGGCATCTATGAGGCAAGATGGAGCTGGTGGTATGATAGATCTTATAATCAGAGATACAATTACAATTCTGCACAGCACAACGGTGCTATCCTGAAGGATAAATTAACCACGAACAACAAAGGAGTCCTGGAATATAAGCCTCAGCTAGAAGAAGATTATGGCAATTATATGATTAGAATCTGTGATGAGGAATCTGGTCATTGTACAGGTGGTTTCTTCTATACAGGAAGCAATTGGTACCGGCAGACAGAAAAGGAAGGTCCACAATTACTCAACTTTAGCGCAGACAAGACTGACTATCTGCTTGGTGAAACTATAAAGGTGAAAGTGCCTTCTAATGCTGACTCAAAAATATTTGTATCCATCGAGAATGGCGAAAAGGTTTTAGACAGCTACTGGGTAGAATCTACAGGAGAGCTCACTGAAATAAATATTCCTACTACCAGCGATATGAACCCGAACATTTATGTACATGCTGCTCTGATCCAAAAGCATAGTTCGAAAGAAAATGATTTTCCTATAAGAATGTATGGTGTCATAGCTCTTAAGGTAGTGGATCCTTATACTACTTTGGTGCCTATAGTAGCTGCGCCAGAAAAGGCAAGACCCGATGAGTATTACGAAATCAAAGTATCAGAATCATCAGGACAAACGATGTACTATACTCTAGCCGTCGTAGATGAAGGTCTCCTAGGACTTACCAGACACAAGGTTCCAGATATCTGGGGACATTTCTTTGCCAAGCAAGCTATAGGTGTGAAGACCTGGGACATCTACGACCTGGTACTTACGGGATATGGGGATGACCTGGGTAAACTTATCTCCGTAGGTGGAGACGGTGCTAATAAAAATGCCAACAAACAAGCTAAAGCAAATCGATTCAAACCGACGGTAAAACACCTTGGCCCTTTCAAACTAAAAGCAGGTGCGACTGCACGTCATAAAATAAAAATATCTGACTATGTAGGTGCCGTCCGCACTATGGTGGTTGCAAGACAAGGACTGAAATATGGTTCAGCAGAACAGACGACACAAATCAAAAAACCTCTGATGGTACAAGCGACTTTGCCTAGAGTTCTGGGACCAGGCGAGAGTTTAGATATTCCTGCCAATATCTTTGCTATGGAGGACTACATTAAAGATGTAAATGTTTCTTTCGAGCCCGATGCCTATGTTTCCCTTTTAGGTGAAGCTTCTAACAAGCTGAGTTTTACCAAGCCTGGAGATCAGATTACCAGCTTTGAAGTAAAAGTAGAAGACGCCATTGGTGTAACAAAAATGAATATCTCCGCTCAGTCTGGCAAGGAAAGCTCTGAAGACAAAGTAGAACTGGAAATTAGAAATCCCAACCCAGTAACAACCAAAGTTCAGCGTAAAACTTTACAACCTGGCGAAAGCTGGACCACTTCCTATACTACACTTGGTACTATTGGCACTAATGATGGTGTAATGGAACTCAGTAATGTTCTCCCTATAAATTTGGATCAGAGAATTAAATATTTGATTCGATATCCATATGGCTGTATAGAACAGACTACTTCTTCCGCTTTTCCACAATTGTACTTGGATGATCTGTTAGAACTGAATCCCAGGCAAATAAAAAATATAGAAAAAAACATACAGAAGACTATCGAGCGCCTCTCTCTGTTCCAACTGAGTAATGGTGGCCTCAGTTACTGGGCTGGCAATAATAGTGTAAGCAACTGGGGGTCTATCTATGCCTACCATTTCTTACTCGAAGCAAAAGAAAAAGGCTACTTCGTGCCCAAAGCTCTGATAGACAATTTGGGTACTTTTCTTAGTAACGAAAGTGATAAGACTAGTAGCTATGCAAGTTACTATCATGACCCCGCAATCGAACAAGCTTACAGAGTCTACGTGTTGGCTAAAGCAGGTCAAGCCAATGTAGGTGCTATGAATAGAATCAGAAATAATAAGAAACTATCGACTACCAGTTCTTATTTATTGGCAGCTGCCTATGCCCAAATTCATAAAAAGGAACTGGCCATGGAACTGATAAGAAATAAGAAGACACAAGTAACACCTTACAGAGAAACTGGCTACAATTATGGCAGTCATCTAAGAGACCAAGGTCTAATTTTAGAGACACTGACTCACCTAGGCCTGAATGAAGAGACAACAATTCTTGCTGAAGCAATAAGTAACGACTTGGACTCAGAAAGATGGTACTCTACACATACGACAGCCGTTGCTCTACTGAGCATAGGCAGATACATCTCAAAGCTACCAAAGGACATCATAAAAGCAGACTGGGTTGCTGCTGGTGTCACTCAGCCTAAAATCGAATCAGACAAAGCCTATGTTTCCAAGGCTATAGACGTAGAGCAAAGAGATAAGTCCGTTACTTTGACCAATAACAGCAATGGCGTCCTTTATGCCAAACTACTGGTTTCTGGACAAGCGCCTCCTGGCAAAGAAGGTAAAGAAGCCGCCCAGCATCTCAATATGACAGTAAGTTATAAAGATCTCAATGGTGAAATCATCAATCCTACTTATCTAAAGCAGGGTACTGATTTCAAAGTAGAAGTGAAGATTAAAAATCTGGGCACCAAAGGAAGACACATAGAAGAACTGGTACTGAATCAAATTTTTCCTTCCGGCTGGGAAATACAGAATCAACGTCTTAGTGGCAGAGACAATCCTAGCTCTGATTCGACTTATGAATACAGAGACATCAGAGATGATCGTGTCCATACTTTCTTTGACATCGACAATGAAACCTTAAGTTATACCACCTTTCTTACGGCGACTTATGCAGGAAAATTCTATCTGCCGCCTACACATGTGGAAGCGATGTATGACAATGAGATACAAGCACAATCTTCTGGACAATGGATAGAAGTCCTAAGGTAGTATGAAAAAGCGAGTCACAAAATATCTCATATTATTCCCGGCATTAATGGCTGTGCTGTGGTTACTGACGCCTTCGGTAAGTTTTGACCAGCCTTATAGCAAAATTATGTATGACCGAGAAGGACAACTCTTAGGAGGAAAGATTGCCGAAGATGGTCAATGGCGTTTTGATATAATAGCTTCCGTTCCTGCTGATTTTGAAATGGCTTTATTAAGTTTTGAAGACAAGCGATTCTATAAGCATCCAGGAATAGATCTAGCATCACTCAGCAGAGCAATTGTCCAAAACCTAAAAGCAGGAAGAATAATTAGTGGTGCATCTACCTTGAGTATGCAAGTATGTAGAATGTCTCGTGGTAATAAGCCTAGAAACATCAGCCAAAAAATTATAGAAATGCTCATGGCCTTAAAACTGGAGTTGAGCCATAGCAAGACAGAAATATTACAACTACACGTAAGTCATGCGCCTTTTGGCGGAAACGTAGTAGGTTTGGAAGCTGCTAGCTGGAGATACTATGCGAAAGCTCCGAACGAACTCAGTCTGTCAGAATCTGCCCTGCTAGCGGTGTTACCTAATGCCCCAGCGCTTATGCATCCTGGTAAAAATAGGTCAAGTCTGGAAGCTAAAAGAAATCGTCTCCTCACTAAACTTCTGGGAGAAAATAAAATTGATAGTCTTAATTACGAACTGGCTTTGCTAGAACCCATTCCCAAGCTCCCTCTGGCATTACCCTCTTCCGCGCCGCACTTACTGGAACATCTTTCTGCCAATTCTCCAAGTGCAAGAAAGACAACGACGACCATTGACCCAAAGATGCAACGCCTCGTTCTGAATACTGCAGGAGTATTTGCAACTGCATACCAAGAAAGTGACATCCAGAATCTTGGAATTCTTATTTTGGATACGCGGTCTGGAGAAGTTCTCGCCTACCTAGGCAATAGTCACCATACTACAGCTGATAAATATGTGGATATGGTACAGGCACGCAGAAGTTCTGGCTCTGTACTCAAGCCCTTTCTTTATGCAGCAGCATTGGACGAAGGTCTGATTTCTCCTCAAGGACTGGTAAAGGATGTACCACTTAATTTCAGTGGCTACAGACCTCAGAATTACAACAAAGAATTTCTAGGTGCTGTCAAGGCTGATGAAGCCCTGGCCAAATCTCTGAATCTACCTGCAGTAGATTTGCTGAGTCGATACAAGGTCCCACGATTTAAAAACAAATTGCAAAGTCTTGGCTTTTCGACTATAGACAAGTCTGCCAGTCACTATGGACTTTCTCTTATTCTAGGAGGTGCCGATATTTCTCTGTGGGATCTGACCAGTAGTTATGCCAGCATGGGTAGAATACTACTGCGATACAAAGAAGAGCAAAGCAGATATGTTGCAACGGATGTCCATAAAGCTAGCTACCTTCCTCAAAATTCTACAGAAATTAGCTATGAGTATGAGCCTAGTGCTTATTCAGCTGCAGCTATCCATCATACTTTTCAAGCCATGCAAAAAGTAAGCCGACCCAACTCCGAAGGAGAGTGGGAATCATTTAGCTCGACAAAAAATTTAGCATGGAAAACAGGTACCAGTTTTGGGCATCGTGATGCTTGGGCTATTGGTATAAGTCCTGAATATACCATCGGTATCTGGGTGGGTAATTCAGATGGTGAGGGCAAACATAGTTTGGTAGGTGTAAAGAGAGCAGCTCCAATTCTTTTTGATCTCATTAATAAATTAGCCATCAGTGAATTTCCTATTCCTTATGACGATCTGGCCCCTACTGCTATCTGTGTACATTCCGGTTATCACGCAACTGCTTACTGCAGTACCATTGATACAGTATATAATATCAGTCATGGCAATTCCATTCCTTGTCCTTACCATCTGCAAGTAGCCTTAAACAGTGACGGGAAACGTGTACATGCCCAATGCGAATCACCTTCTGAAATGCAGATGCAAAATTACTTTCACCTCCCTGCAGAAATGGCATATTATTATCAGCTACACCATCCTGATTATCAGCCTCTGCCTACTTACAAGACTGACTGTATAAATGACAATGCAACTCAAAAAATGAATTTCATCTATCCCAAAAATGTTGCAGAGTTATATTTGCCCAAAAATGGTACTGGAGAGAAAGAAGCAGCTATATTCCAAGTTGCCCACCAGGACAAAGACATAAAACTCTACTGGCACCTAGACGACAGATATCTTGGAATGACAGAAGACAAACATAATATGCCGATACTTGCCGAGGCAGGGAATCACAAATTGGTCTTAGTAGATGAAGATGGGTATACGATAGAGCGGCAGTTTCTAGTTTTATCCGAGTAAAAGCAGTAGGTCTATTAGAACATATAACCTACTGAAAAACTTAAATCGAAATCAACAGTACCTTCACCATAAAGCACCAACCCTGCGCCTAAATTAAAATCAAAGTAAAGTCTATCTACGACCTCCTTTTGAATACCTCCACCAATCAAAAAACTGCCTCTGGCAACACTACCTTGATTGTCATCTTTATGCTTAAAGAAAGCTTGATAATAATCTCCTGTAAAGTTGTTTCCTTGTTGCCCTGCTAGGACTCTTTCTGTCATGTTGTAATAATAACGCCCACCGATTCGATAGGTATATTCGAATTCTTGCAATCCAAAACCTTGGACATTATTTCCATTGAAATTTGCAAAATTAAATGAGGTGCTTAATTCTTGTGCAATAGAAAAAGATGTCTCCCCTATTTTAAATTCGTATCCTATCTCAGGGTTAAGCAAGAGTTGCCATTTTATAAATGTATTTTCTATACTTTCAGATCTGGTCAAAGCAAAAAAGTTATTACGATTTATCTTGAATCCAGATTTTCTATCCTTATGACATTGAACAACAGCACACAAAGTAGAGGGATCTACTTCCTTGGTAGCCGCAAAAGCAAAGCCATAAGCTGACTCTGTCCGCAAGGTTATAGAAGAAAAAGGTTCAATAGAATTGTCATTCAGAAAAATTCCGTCAGTTCGAAGAAAGTCTAAATTAATACTGAAATCAAAATATTCATTTTTATAGTAGCGTTCTTGCCTTCCCACAGATACTGTATAAGCTCTTGCTAAGCCAACGACTAAGGAATCTTGTTGATCTTGAAATAGAGCAATTCCCAATCCTGCCATAACACCAACATATTCTCCTGAGAGGTTATCTGCTTGTTTGTCAGCTTTGATTCTGTTTGCCATCTGATAGTAGTAACGAGCACCTAGGCCTGCACCTAGGCCTGCTGCCTCATTTGCTCTGTTTGCCAGCATCCTAGGCAAAGTTTCCAGTTCTAATGACAAGGCATCTCCAAATTTTAATTCTACACCTGGATTATTACCTATTTTTAAAAGGAACTTGGTTTCCTGATTTCGCATAAATATAGCGTCTTCAGCTAGTTCATAAACTACTGAATCTTGATATCCTTGTCCACAAAGGCATAGATTTATGCCAACAAATAAAACTGTAAAGTAAACCCGCATAGTTAGTTTGCTGTAGTTATGGAATTTGTAGTAATGATAGTGATATCACCTTGATAAGACTCTATTCGAGAATTCTGATTTCCAGTGTTACTGATTTTTACTTTGTGCCTGTTCTTTTTGATTTCTTCGTCAGTTATGCTATTACAGTTGTCCATATTGATATCACATCCATCACAATTTAGTTCTATGCCTGCTCTATTGTCTTTAGGAAGAATAAGGGTAATCGGTGTATGATGGGTTTCTGCAGAGAGTAATCCACTAGATTGCAACTGTACAATGTCCAGATTACCATAATCCAATCTTACTGTAATTTCGTTTTCAGATCTGATTAGTGACAAGTCTGTTCTATTGCCTTTGAAATTCAGAGATCCTTTGGTATCAGAGCATTCTACTTTGTCATACTTAGATTCGATTTCCAACTTCCCATCAAAATGAGTTATACCCAAGTTGCTAAACTGAGATTTGAGTAAAAGTTCTGTAATAGCACCATCCAGAGTCACCTCACCAAAGGAACTACTCACATCCATGATTGCTGTCGCAGGCACATATAGGTGCAGTATGGTCTTCAGATTGGATTTGGGCTTATCTTTTTCTGACTGTATCCTCAGTGCATTGTTATAATAGATAGTCTTACCTTTTTTCTGGAAACTGACTTTTACTTTTTCCAAATCTACTTTTGCTTGTGCTTGGTTACCAGACCGGGAAACAACTTCTACTTCAGCTTGTACTTTGTCTTCTGGCCAAACTGATATCGTGATAAAGGTCCTTTCTCCAGTCACTCGTATCTTCTCACCTTCCTTATAATCATAGGACTTAGAAAACAACTTAGATTCCTTATAAGTCTGCTGAGCAGAAAGCTGTAGCGCAAACAGGAGTAACAGACCTACTATTTCTACGATTCGAATCATGAGTTTACGATCATTGACTTTAATAAATCCGCTTTGTCTCTTTCCATTTTTGCCATCATCTTACTACTAGACTCATCCATACCATACTTCGTTTGCATTTCCATCAGCTTTTCTAAAGCAGTATTTATTGCAGAGAGTTGGGCATTGAATTCTTTTAATTGTTCATCAGAAAACATAAAGCTATTGTTTTCTATATACTGTAATACTTCGTCTATATTATCATCTAGCATAACTTTGTTCTCATGCAACGATGCCATTTCTATTTCTGACTTATACTCGTATTCTGACTCTTGGTTTTCTTTACTTAAAAAATTGACAGCAATGACAGTGGAAATCAAGAACAAAATTGCCGAGAGTAGAATATACAATCCACTAGAAGTTTTTGGAGCTGGTCTGGAAGGAGAGATACTAGACTCAGGCTGGTCCAATCCTTCTTCTATACCTGCCCACAAATTGTCAGGTGCCTTGTGAGTCGGCAACTCAGCAATGGACTGATCTAGTCGGAGACCAGACACTATCTGATCCCAACTGATGGGCGCCTGATGTTGCTTGCTTTTCAGCAAATCTATCATTTCCTGATATGTAAGTTTATCCTTAGCCATTATACCAAGTGTGATTTTAGGAGTGCCTTCAATTTAGTTTTTGCATAATTCAGTTGGGACTTAGACGTGCCGACGGAGATGTCTAAGGTCTCCGCTATTTCTTTATGTGCAAACCCTTCTATCTCAGCCATTACAAAAACTGCTCGACTTTTAGCCGGAAGGGATTGTATGGCCTTCTCTATATACTCTATATCAAGGCTGTCTTGATATCCAATTTCTGCTACAGTATCCAATGATACATTCTCTTTCTTTGTTTTCAAATAACGATAAGCCTTTCTAACTAATATTTGCTTTATCCAAGCATGGAAGTATAAGGGTTCTTTAAGACTGGCTAGATTCTTAAATGCATCTATAAAGGCTTCTTGCAACAGGTCACTCGCAGAGTCTACATCATTGGTCAGTCTATATACGATGGTATAGAGACTATCCTTGTAGCTCTCGTAAAGCGTTCGCTGCGCAAAGCGATCATTGGTTAAGCATTTGTCTATAAGTATCGTTAAGTCCATAAGGTCTTATCGTAATAGGAACGTTTCTGTTTTATTTAATTCTCTAAGATACACAGTGTCCTCTTAATGAGAGTATAAGCAAAACCGTGGCTCTAGCTTGTTAAAACTGTTTAAAAAATTGACTAATGATAACGTTATATCTATAGAGTTACAGATACCCACGAAAAGGTTGGAATGGAAAGTAGATTTTATTGAATATGCTTTGAATGGACCTAGAATACAGGTTCTATGAGGATTATTATGTCTTTATCAATAAAAGATGCAGATAACTGTTGGCAGATTCTTATTAATTATGCAGTAAAAACGACTTTTATTGATGGCTGCAAGAGCCTTCATCCTATATAAGGACGATTAGCAAATAGCACCTCTATAGGCTCATAACTAAGTTGCAATATCTCTACTAGTTCTGCTAGCTCAATAGATCTGGATTCATAATACCAATACTTGTAATTTTCAAAATATCCTAATACATCATTGACCAAGTTAGTGAAATTCTTACCTCGATTCTTTAGCTTCAGCTTCCTCTTAATTTTATAGAAAAGTACTCCAGCCTTTTTGCTTGTAATCGACTGACTAACAAGTTGTTCAGAAAGGTGCATAGGATGGAAAGAAATATAAATAGGTGGGTAAGCCAATTTAGCTAAACTGGAAAACATAGAAGGCAATATCAAAAATTCACCTCCCTCTATATCCATTTTTATTAAATCCAGCTTTTCTATCTTTTCTTCCTCGACAAATCTTTTAAAAGTCATACCAACAATTTCATATGAATTCTCTTCATCCAAAACACGACTTAGGAGGCTACTGGTAGACTTTCCATATTTTTCCCTTGCAGATAACTTATACGTCTTGTTCTCAGGGGCTATCGCAATATTAGAGGCCTTAATCCTATTTTGCAACGGTGGATTTAATTGAAGGTTGGCCTTTAGTTTTTCAAACATTATAGGATCAGGATCAAAAGCATAAACCAATGAGCAAACACAGGCACCATACAATGTAAAAGGACCGTAGGAACATCCTAGGTCGATCATTGTTCCTGATTCAGTCAAGAAGTAGTCCATAACATCTAAGGTAGCTGCCTCCCATTCTCTTTTTGCAAGTGCCTCCCACAACGTTACACCAGGAAATGTATTTACCTCAAAATTCTTTCCATCACATTGAAACATCATTGTTTTTTCTTCTTGCATCTCTATACATTTCCGCTGACTCAGTATTCATTCTGAGATTTCAACTGAGTTAAAACTACAAAAGTTATTAGATTTCAATTATAGTATTACCTTATTACAATGGCATAATGTTAGGCTCCGAGTAGGATTATAATTAGCATGGACAAAAATCCAGATCAACCTACAACAAATATCAAAAGCCATTAAGAATTGCAACTTAAATAGAAAACAACATTTCGATACGTGATGTCATAGAAACAATAGATGGCCATACTCCTCTTTAGGTATTTGTTACAACTCTGTAAAGAAAAAGATACGCATAATTATCTATAATAGTTCTCCGTACTTAAGTGATAAATTAAATTACAATTTTTTCTTTCGAAAGAAAACATTTGTCCAAAAAATTAATATACATTTGCACCGAAATTATTTCCACGCTATAAAATCGGAAATATTATGGATGCGCAGAAAATACATATCATACCACGTGACCTCTCATAGAAGGTAATACCTTATACGTATTTGTATTTCTGCCTGGTCATTCGATCAGGCTTTTTTTTTGAATATACTATTCTAGAAAACATCATATCGATACCTACGGGTAGTCGTTCTATTAGGTAGTTCACACCTATTCTAATTTTTATAAACCCATAGTTGCAGTGCATACTAGCGACCTAATAATTCTATGCCTTATGGCTAACAAACTAAGAAGCAAAGATTTTAAATCTATTGGCATTTATTCCAATAAGACTATTTCAATTGCTATGTCAATCTTAAAAAAATATTACAAACGAAACACTAAAGAAATGAATCTCGATCTGGTAAAAGATGTCAAGGATGCACCAGAAGAATATTTACAACATGAGACACTGAGTCCTATAGCTTTGGAATTCTACGAACCTGAAGTGAAAGAAGATATTCCTATAGTGTTAGGCGATAAGGAAGCAGCGCTTACTGTATTCGGAAGACCGCTGATAAAAAGCAATGCTTACCAGCAAATGAAAACAGCAATGAAATTACCGATCGTGCAGCAAGGTGCTCTGATGCCTGATAGTCATCTAGGATATGGCTTGCCTATAGGTGCGGCTCTGGCAACGAACGATGCAGTAATACCGTTTGCTATAGGCATGGACATAGGCTGTCGGATGAGTCTGACACTATATCCTATTACGGAACGATTCTTTAAGATGCACGAACACAAGTTCAAGCAAGCTATAATAAAGAACACGGCATTCGGTCTGTCAAAGGTGATTAGTTTTTCGCAGGAACATGCTTTTCTGGATAGAGCTGTTTTTAATGATACAGCTCTGCTCAAGAAGCTAAAGCCCAAAGCTGCAAAGCAACTGGGTTCCTCTGGCTCTGGCAATCACTTTGTAGAATGGGGTATCGTAGAACTCGGAGAAGATGAACAGCTAAATGTTCCAGCAGGTACATACATAGGTCTGATGGCACATTCAGGTTCGCGAGGATTTGGTGCCTCTATTGCAAAATTCTATTCTGACCTCGCAAAGAACAAGTCCAATTTACCATTTAATATGCGGCACCTTGGCTGGCTAGACTTAGCTGATGAAGATGGACAAGAATACTGGCACTCTATGAATCTGGCTGGTGACTACGCCAATGCTTGTCATGACCAGATACACAAGAATGTAGCGAAGGCTCTAGGTCTAGAGTCTATACTGAAAATAGAGAATCATCACAATTTTGCCTGGAAAGAAAAACTACATGGCAAAGAAGTGATTGTACACAGAAAAGGCTCCACACCAGCTGGGAAGGATGTCTATGGCATTATACCTGGCTCTATGACTGACCCTGGCGTTATAGTACGAGGCAAAGGACATGAGCCAGCAATAAATTCAGCCTCACATGGAGCAGGTAGAAAATACAGCAGGAAGGAAACCATCTCGCGAAATACAAAAAGCGAGATGCGTAAGGAACTAAGAAACAAACGTGTAACCCTAATAGGTGGTGCTCTAGATGAGTCGCCCTATGCTTACAAGAATCTAGAACGTGTTATGTCTTACCAAGAGGAACTGGTAGACACCATAGGAAAATTTTATCCAAGAATAGTAAGAATGGACAGAGATAAATAAAATGAAAAAAGAAGTACATATATTAATAACAGCTGGAAGGGGGCCCGTAGAATGTGGCTACGCCGTACATGGTGTCCAAAGAAAATTCAGAGAATATCTGAATAGAAACGAGGTCCCTTTCCAAATAATAAGTCAGAAAACTGCTGCTGATGGAAGAACTACAGAAACTATTGTCTTCAAGGTGGTAAGTAAAGACAAGATTTTGCTCGATAGTTGGCTAGGGACCATTCAATGGATATGCAAAAGTCCTGTCAGAAAATACAACAAGCGGAAGAACTGGTTTATCAAGGCACTGGAGATACAATTACCAGAAACAATAGAGACAGATATGCAAGCTCTGACGATACAGTCTTACAAAGCCTCAGGACCTGGAGGACAGCATCGTAATAAAGTAGAAACTGCAATCAGAATTATTCACAAACCGACTGGACTTATTGTCACTGCTAGCGACAGCAAGTCTAAATCACAGAACAAGAAAGCAGCTATGAAAAAGCTGAAAGACAAATTGCAAGAACACCTTAGAGGTTTGCAAGAAAATCACGCCATGGAAATGTGGTCTTCTAAAATAGAGATAGAAAGAGGAAATCCCATAAAGACTTTTTATGGCCCAAAATTTATCGAATTGTGAGCAGAAGAACACAAAAAGAAATCATAACTACTCGTATAAAAAAAGTAAAGCGATTACAGAAAGAACGAGATAAAATCTATGAAGCTCAGCGCAACTTAGGTTACATTATTCTAGACAAACCCATAAGGAATGGCTGGTACAAAATCTATAGACTGAGAGATGATATCCTCAGAAAAAAGAATGCCAGAACTTATCAAGAAGTTTTGGATGCCATTGCCATTCCTGTTTGGGGCAGCGAAAAAAAGTACGCGGACAGAAACTGGAAGCGCCACTTCAAAAATTATGGCTTCCCTGGTATAAAAAGACTCAATAGAAAAGCCTACGATAAATTGAGCGGAGGTGCAAAAAGATACTTTGTGCCTATCAGGAAAAAACAATATCAGCAATACAAGACAAAGTACTCTTGCATCTTACCTAGGTATTATTTTCAGTCCTCATACAAGAGAGCCTATCTTACCAAAATAAAAATCATCTCTCCAGTACTAGAGAGTAGAGAGCAAGAAATAGAGCAACTATTAACAGGACCTGAGTTACGCAAACATTATTACTCTGGCTGGAGTTACAATTGGCATTACTCCTCGCATAAGAGCAACCGCAGGAAAATAAAAATGCAGCTGGGAAAAAGATGGGAAGAGGAATTTATTCTATAGGATTTATTGTTTAAAATATATTTCGTCATTTTAGAAGTTAGAAAATATAATTATTGAAAGTAGATGCAAAACGACTGCTGAGATATTTCCTTTTCATAATAGTAGGGTATGTAATTATTTGCCTAGCTACTCCTTACAATAAGACCCTAAGAAACAGAGCCATCAAAAACCAAATCCATTATCTCTCTCAGCTAATAGGACACGGTTATGACGACAAGTTACAAAGGCAGTTTCCTGAAGGCAAACTCTTTAGCAATGCCATACTTGCATTATCCACTATAGAATATTGTGAGAAATACAGAATCAACGATTCGCAGTATGCACAAGTAGTCGATTACTGTATCATTAGAATGTTATCAGCTAAGGCTAAGCGTATTTTCAGCCCAAACAGCAAACCAGCCTATGGTATGTTCTACAATGGATGGACCAATTATGTACTCAAGTCGTATCAAAAAAGCAAGCTCTTTGATCTGTCGAAGATCAGGGAGCAGGTAAAAAACAACTCTGCAACTATGGAAGAGCGCTTGGACTCAGCACAAAGTGACACCATTAGTGTTTTAGAGACTTACACGGAGGCCAATTGGCCTGCTGACAATCTATTAGGAATCATTTCTCTTGATGAAAGCCCACTCAGGAAACAGTGGATAAGTAAAATATTCGAAACGGCTACACATCCATCAGGTCTCATACATCATGCTGGCAGTGACACAGAAGAAATCAGGGGTTCTTCATCAGCAATGATTACTTTTTGCCTTAGTGAAATAGGCTACTCGGATTTGGAAATCTATAGTGCAACATACAAGGATATCTTTATTGACAATTATCTAGGCATCCTGCTCGTCAAAGAAAATGTAGATGGATCTAACAATATGGATGTTGACTCTGGCCCTGTCGTATTCGGTTATGGTGCTTCTGCTACTGTCATGAATATCAAGACCCAAGCCAGCATGAATAACCCCAGAGCTAAGTCCACTTTTGCAGGAATAAATATCCTAGGACTCCCTATTAATATGCTAGGAAAGAAATACTACTTATTCAAGAAAGAGCCTATGTATGATCTCTTTATGTTGTGGGGCCTGGTAGAACTTTAAAATTTATTGGTATATCAACATA
>CAZKXO010000011.1:24671-26727 GCA_964556525.1 uncultured Saprospiraceae bacterium | reverse complement strand
TAGAGTGGGACGGTGTTTCCAGTTTACTTGTCGAATTTACATTTACAAATTTACAGGTAGACAGCAGGGAGGTGACTTGGATGCGTGCCGAAGAAACAGAAAAAACTTCTAGCCTTGTAAGTACCAATGAAAGAGAAAAATTTCTTACTAATCAAGGTTACGTAGAGTGCAATGATTACAGAGGTGTAGGCGGTAGCCAGAATAGAACTGTGGAAGCTTGGATAAAAACAACTGATGGCACTAATGGAGAGATAGTAGGCTGGGGTACAAATATTACTGGTAGAAAGTGGGTATTCAGAATGACAAACGGTAGGCTCAGACTAGAAGTACATGGTGGGGGGACAGAATCTACTAAGAGCATAGATGATGGAGAGTGGCACCATGTAGCTTGTGTCTTAGATGGTGATAATGTCAGTGATATCAAGTTTTATATAGATGGTGTACTGGATGAAAATCAGACTGTCGGAAATGTAGCCATGAATACAGACATCAATTCTCAGATACTCAGAGTAAGTAGAGGGGTCAATAACAGGTATATAGACGGGCAGATAGATGATATACGTATCTGGGATGAAGCCTTGTCAGAAGAAACAATCAATGGATGGAAAAGCCTGAAGGTCAATCCTACGCATCCTAACTTTGAAAATCTACAACTGGATTATCAGTTTTCGGAAGCGGGCACCGAAGTTTTTGACATGTCAGGAAATGGAAGAGATGCACAATTAATAGGACAAGATCTTCCAGCTTCACAAGCTGATGGCGAAACACTATTTAAGGACTTCGAACTTGGTTTTGTAAGACCTCATATCAGTTTTATTCAGGGTGATTTTGATTTGAATGTAACGACGGTTACTGTGGATAGACCTATCATTAGAGAGCCTCTACATTTTGTAGTAGAAAGAAGTATAGCTAAGAATGATCCTAATCTAGCATTTGATGATGATATTTTGCTGGCCGATCCAGTGCAGAGATGGTCTACGATGTTCAGTATTTTTGACGAATTGACTGGTGAGCTGATAGAAGAAGGTACTGTGGCGTCGGATGGAGAGGTGATCATTTCGGACTTAGAGTACGATAGAAGATTTCCTTTCTACAATGAGTTGGTTTCATTTGTTACGCCATATGGAATTGGTTTGGATTTTGGACAAGAAGGAGAGTCTTGGTATTTTGATATGACAGACTACATGCCAATTTTGCAAGGAGATAAAAGAATCATTATGACCTTGGGAGGACAGTGGCAGGAAGATATGGACTTGGAGTTCCAGTATATCGTAGGCACACCACCGAGAGATGTTATCCAGTTTGATCAGATCTGGCAAGGAACAAATAGAATTGGTAGTGCCAATATTAATGACATTAGAAATGATGTAAAGTTAGCTCCGACTTTTGTAGAAATAGAGGAAGCCTCCACTTACAAGTTGAGATCTTCTATTACAGGTCATGGATCACAAGGTGAGTTTATTGCAAATGGCGGTTCGGTGGCCCATCAGATAGCACTATTGGGTATACCTGTATTTAGTTGGGATATCAATCAGGAATGTTCACTCAATCCTATTTTCCCGCAAGGTGGAACATGGGTATTTGACAGACAAGGATGGTGCCCGGGAGAGAGATCATTTATACAAGAGTTTGACATCACACCAGTAGCTGAGGCCAATCCTATGATGGAAATAGATTATTTTACCTCTGCGCCTATCGTCTCAGATGGTGATTACAGATACCACATTGCACATCAGGTAGTGGGCTATGGTCCAGCGAATTTTGACCAAGACGCTGCAGTAGTAGAAATTATCGCACCTAATAATTCTGCTGAATATAAGAGAGTAGGAACTACTTGTGGTGACCCTGTAGTTGTTATCAGAAATACTGGAGCAAGAACCCTCACGGAATTAACAATAAACTACTGGCTCAATGATTCTCAATCTCAACAAACTTTTACTTGGACAGGCGATCTTTCCTTTATGGAAGATGAAGAAGTTTCTTTACCTGCCTCTAGAGAACTGTGGTTTGATTTTCAGGATGGAGATAACATATTTCAGGTGGAAATTTCTAATCC
>CAZKXO010000011.1:0-24571 GCA_964556525.1 uncultured Saprospiraceae bacterium | reverse complement strand
TGTGGTTTGATTTTCAGGATGGAGATAACATATTTCAGGTGGAAATTTCTAATCCCAATGGCGGCACTGACGAGTATCCGTTTAATAATACTTTCAGATCTATGGTAGATCGTCCAGCGCTTGCTTCTACCAATTTCACCATAGATGTAAGAACAAATAACAATGCCTTTGAGAATAGTTACGTTATTCAAGATGTAAATGGCAATGTAGTTGCTTCTAATTCACTACCTAACGCCAACACAACTTATAGAGATGATTATGAATTGCCAAGTGGTTGCTATAAACTGATCTTTACAGATACGGGACAAGACGGACTCCAGTGGTGGGCCAATCCCAACCAAGGTTCTGGTACAGTTACAATGATAGATGCGGGAATAGGTCTTTTCCTGCCTTTCCAGACAGATTTTGGAGGTGGCTTTGAGTATAACTTTACTTCCGATTTTTCATTGTCGAATGATGAACTTGATTTCTTGACCAGTATCTCTGTATATCCTATCCCAAGTTCTGAATTTGTAACTATAGAGGCGGAAGATCTGGCAGATGCTAGAGTACACCTCTCAGATATGCAAGGCCAAAGAGTACAAGCCAATATGGTACGCCTTTCTGATACAAGTCTAAGAGTATCGGTTAGTGATTTGATAAGTGGACTCTACTTCATCGTCTTCCAAAAAGAAGATGTGGTCACAACAAGAAAGTTGATTGTAGAGTAAAAACAGATATATAAAAATCTAAAATGGGGTAATGGAGAGTACAAGGCTTTTTATTTACCCTATTTTTTATCAGAGCAGCTCATAAGTTTAGTACCACCCTAAAAGGGATCGCTTTGTCCCTTAGCTTTCAGTGCAAGCACTTTTTTTATAAATTTCTTGTCTATGTTGCCATTAAAGGGTGCTGTCATCTTTAAGAAGTTTTTGGATCCAAAGACAGAAAGTTTTCCCGAGTTGTAGTAAATGTTAAGTTGGTAATAAGGTATGCACCAAGCATAGATACGCATAGTAGAATTAAAGCCAACGAGTAGTCCTTCCTGGCGCAATTCCATATTGCAATAGGCGGTGTCTCTGTTGGCAGAGATGAGTTGATAGATTTCCGAACTAGCTTCACGGATTTGTAACTTGGAACAGCCTATACCTTTCATCCGGAAACGATCCATAAATGAAAAGGACTTACCCGTGACACTGACTATCTCCTTTTCAGTTTTCTTGCTGGGATAAGTGATATTGATAATCATTTCTGCCTGGCGTATTTTGGGTTGTACCTTACCATGATATTTATCCACAGCGAACGGGAGAGCCTTAGAATTCTTATAAAAAATAATGCTCCCAAAAAGATGACCAATGCCATAGCAGCATTGACTGACCAGTCCAGTATGAAAACAGCAATCAAAGCTATAGGCAACAACAAGAAAACTGATAGAGTATAAGATAAGAACATGGCACCGAAGTAATAACCCGGTTCTGGCTCGAACGACTGCCTGCAAGTAGCACAGTTCTTGTGCATAGCTAGCGGTTTAGACAAGTCAAAAGGCTCTTTGAAGAGGGGGCTTAATCTGCATCTGGGGCACTTATACTTCCAGGCGTTTATGAGTTTTCTCAAGTGTTATTTTTTTGCTTTTGAGTATACGCAAGGTAGAACAAGTTCTTCGGTTTATAGTTTTTATAGGGGCTGCAATTCCTTATTTGTATTTTTGATTTATCATAACTATCCCATTAATCATGGAGAAATACTTAATGTTGTTCCGCTATTATAAGCAACTGGGAGACAAAGCCCTCACTCAGGTAACTGACGATGACCAACTATTTTGGACTCCTAGCGCTGAAAGTAACTGCATCGCAGTCATAGTGCAGCATCTTCATGGCAACATGAAATCTAGATGGACGGATTTCCTGACTACCGATGGCGAAAAGGAATGGCGCAATAGAGAGCAAGAGTTTGAGCTTTATCTAGATACCAGAGTAGAGTTATTGGACCTGTGGGAAGAAGGCTGGTCTTGTCTGTTTTTAGCTCTGGAGTCAATACGACCTGAGCACCATGACGAGCTGGTCTACATTAGAAACAAAGGCCATACTATCGAGGAAGCTGTACATAGACAGCTGGCACATTACGTTTATCATGTAGGACAGCTTGTGTTCTTGGGCAGATTGTTGGCAGGACAAGAATGGAAGAGCCTCTCTATACCCAAAGGCGCATCAAAGGCTTACAATGAACAGGCATTCCAAAGTGGAAAACGAAAAGAACATTTTACAGAAGAATTTAAAGAAGAAGAATAAATGAAAATAGGAATAATAAGAGAAGGCAAGAATCCCCCAGACAGTAGAGTAACTCTTTCACCACCCCAGGTAAAAGCTCTGAGGGACAAAGGTATGAATATCGTTGTGCAAACTTCTCCAGCGCGGTGTTTTCCAGATTCAGAATATGCTGAAGCTGGTGTACCTGTGGTAGAAAGTATGGATGACTGTGATGTACTGATAGGTGTCAAAGAAGTGCCGATAGAACAGCTTATTGCTAATAAAACTTACTTTTTCTTTTCTCATACCATCAAAGAGCAATCTTATAATCAGAAATTACTGAGAGCCATAGTGGATAAAAATATAAGGCTTATCGATTACGAAGTACTTACTAATGAGAGTGGTGCAAGAGTAATTGCCTTTGGAAAATTTGCAGGTATGGTAGGTGCACATAATGCTCTATGGACGTATGCTAAGCGTACTGGAAAATTTGAATTGCCACGTATGAAGGACCTCTTTGATTATCAGGAGGCCAAGGATGTTTATTCTAGCTTGTCCTTACCTACCATGAAAGTTGTGCTTACAGGTACAGGTAGGGTTTCAAGTGGTGCAGTGCAAGTTTTAGAAGATATGGGCTTTAGCAAATTGCGACCGATCGATTATGTAATAGGGCAGCAAGATGGTCCAGTATATACCCAAGTGAATAGTTTCTATTATGCTAAGCGTAAAGATGGAAAGGAGTTTGACAGTGTTCAGAATTTTTATAACAATCCTCAGGATTTTGACTCAGACTTTCATCACTTCTTACCGATGTCAGATATCATGATTAATGGTATCTATTGGGATAATAATGCTCCTGCATTTTTTAACACAGAACAGATGTCGGCAAAAAACTTTGGAATCAAGGTGATTGCTGATGTCACCTGCGATATTGCTCCTGTAAGTTCTATACCATCTACTCTGAGAGCAAGTACGATTGCTGATCCTATCTTTGGTTACGACCCTAAGACTCGGCAAGAAGCACCTTTGCATGGCGATGGGATAATAGATATGATGACCATAGATAACTTGCCCAATGAATTGCCTAGGGATGCTTCTATGGCTTTTGGAAAGATGTTTATAGAACACGTGATTCCAGAATTACAGATTCCAGCCAGTGCTATGATAGAACGAGCAACAATTACAAAGAATGGTGATTTGGGTTCGCATTTCGAGTATCTGAGGTCATATCTTAATCAGTCTTAAATTAAGAAGAGGTTAAATCCTGGAAGCATGATGGATATAGATTTCAAATAGGTCTAACTTTCACCATCATGAGAAAAACAACCATAGTTTTCAGCCTGCTTTTCGTCTTCTTTGGGGTGGATGTTACTGCTCAGGCAGCGTGGGAACTGGCTAAAGAAAAGGGCGATCTCCAAGTGTATACACGAAAACAAGAAGGTACCGACTATAAAGAAGTCAAAGTGCTCACAGTTGTACACAGTTCTATAAATGAACTAGTTGCTGCTATGGAAGATGTAGAGTCACAACCAGACTGGGCAGAAGGCACAAAAGAGGCTAAGGTAATAGAGCAGCTTGGTACTGGCTCTTTTTTGATATATCAAATATCAGACATGCCTTATCCTGTCCAGGATAGAGATGTGGTTATGAAATACACAAGAACACAAGAACCCACGACTAAGGTTGTTACAATAGAATTTGTCAATGTATCTGACAAAAAACCTGTCGAGGAGAACTATGTCAGAATACCTAGCCTGTACTCCAAATATATTCTATCTCCTACAGCCGACAATAGGATAGACCTACAGTACCAGCTCAGCATAAACATGGGTGGTAAACTACCTAAGTGGGTTATCAACATGGGTATCACGAAAGGCACCGTAGATTCTTTAGAAGGCTTAATCGACTTAGTAGAAAGCGGGAAGTATAAAGGAACTGTTGTAGAAGGGTTGCAGGGATTTTAGTTCTCAGTTAGTTTTTTATCTTAATTTATTCCCCATAACAGAAGCAGGAGTAACAAGAATATTATCCAAAAGATAATTTTAAAAGGAAATCTGACCAGACCGAAAGACAGACTCATAAGTTTCCCCATGCCAAGTGAAGTGTAAGACATCGATTTGGAGTAAAGGTTAAGAGCTTTGGATGATTCTTGGGGTGCAGAAATCTGGACTGCATTGAGTGGTAGGTCCTTGAAATTTACTCTATCAGAAATTAGTGTGAAAAATTTCTTTATGATTTTATTTATGAAAATGCTGAATAGGGGTAGCTTTTCTGAAATGACTGTCGTCGTCATGGGAATCGTCACGATATGAATGATGCCTTTAAAAAGTAAAGCAAACGAATCTTTTTTATACTCCGGACTGGCATTCTTGTTTACAAAATTCACATCCATAACCGCTGCTTCAGTCATGGAAAGTGAGTAGTCCAGAATCGCTCCTATGTCTTTCTTCATGTTTTTTGTAAGGAGTAAGAAGCCTGCTGAAAACCCAGCTATCAAGAATAAAACAAGGCCTATGGTAACATAGAGCACATATTCCACATGTACCAGATTCAAAACAAAAAATCCCAAAGCAAATAAAACTATTGCTATTAGCAGTGGCCCTATCATCCAAGTGATGATGTATTCAGGAAAGACAAGCAATGCAACAAATTTCTCTGCGACGGATTCGTCCTTGTACTTTCTGACGTCTATGTTTAGTTCAGACTTTATTTTTTGGTCCAATCTTTCGATGTCAGCTTCTGTTCTTATTTTCATTTCCGACGAAGATTAGTTATGACCTAGTTGTGTTTTAAGCTTTGTCAGTTCAGTGTCTGTCAGATATCTCCATGCACCTAGTTTCAGATCATCTATGTTTATGTGCATTATACGTACACGTTTGAGACTGACAACCTTGTAATCACAAAATTCGCACATGCGGCGGATCTGCCTGTTTAGCCCCTGGGTCAATATGATTTTGAAGACTTTCTCTTTGAGCTTGATGACCTTACAGGCTTTAGTCTTGGTGCCCAACATGGGTATAGGCTTAGACATACGTTCTATGAAAGCTGAATTGATAGGCTTATTCACATGTACGATGTATTCCTTTTCATGATTGTTTTCTTCCCGAAGGATTTTATTGACTATATCTCCATCATTGGTAAGGAAGATGAGACCGGAAGAAGGCTTGTCCAGTCTTCCGATAGGAAAGATGCGTTGCTTGTGTCCGACAAAATCTATGATGTTGTCCTTGTCTTTTAGATCTGTTGTGCAGGTAATGCCAGGCGGCTTGTTGAGTGCAAGGTAGATCAGCTTGTTTTTGTTTTTTACTTGACTCCCATCGAAAACGACTTCGTCACCAGGAAAGACCCTATTGCCTTTTCGTGCAACTGTGCCATTGATGGTGACACGTCCGGCCTCTATGAATTTGTCTGCTTCTCTTCTGGAGCACATTCCTGTGCTGCTCATATATTTATTAAGACTTATAGAATTGTCTTCCGCCATTTGTTTGATTAGAGATTTATTCTGATAGAGAAAGATACAGGTCGTTCATCTTTGAAGATAGTTTCTTCAGCTTCTTTGAGGATGCTGCTGATCTTGTCTTTGCAGACGTCATTTAACTCACTGTAATAAAGGACTTCATCTAGTTTTCCTTGGGTATCTATGGATAGAAGGACCCTGATGCTTCCAGGATTATTGTTGAAAGAATTATCCCAACCCGTGCGACAAAGAGGCCAGTTCTTGAAGAAAAGAGAATTTAGTTGATCTCTATAATAGACTTTTAATTCGTTATCGTCCATCAGGTCCACTTTGCGTTTGAGTGGTTCTGAGAAAGTCTTGGAAACAGGTCTAAGTTTTATATCTAACTGAGGTGCCAGAGCCACAGTCAAAGAATCATAACCAGCAAAAGCAGTGATGACATAACCTTGTGTCTGCGGAAGTACAAAATTCCCAAGAACATCTGTAGTAGCCAATTCATTATTTTTTAAATCCACCAATTGCACCCCTGATATAGGCATCCCAGTCTCATCAGTAATGACCCCTTGTATAATGATGGGAATTGCTTCAGTCGGTGCAGAATTGAGATAGGCTCGTCGGTCTACGTTAGGTATCATCATTTCTTCCTCCTTCTTGACTTTTGACTCTACGGTTTTATAGGAATTGGTACTTTTATTTTTATAAGGAGGTAGTGGTTTTTTAGTGCTCTCCAAAACCACTTCATCTACAGCAGCACTTGCTGCTCTTTTTTCTTGATTAGGACTAGTATCAGTTTCATCAGAGGCCTGCCACTGTGTATTATCGCCGACCTTTTCTTCTTCTATGATAAGGGCTTCCTCCTCTACCATATCAGCTTGTTCCTCCTCTAGATTTTCTAAGTCATCATTCTTAGCGACTACCCTGTCTATCACTTTAGTTGAAGATTTGATAGGGACTTGCGTCATTAGTGGTGCCGAGGTCGGCGCGGTTTTGTCTACTTGAGCTCCTTTGTTAGGATTCAAAAGATCGTTTGTGACAATAGTATCTTCACTTGATAACTCATTAATCTGATCAGTTGCAGTTTTGGCAACGTGATCAGTTTCGTGAGCAGTAACTTTGGCCAGGTCATGAGCAGTGTCAGTTTGTTGGAACAGCCAAAAAGAAGCACCTAGTAAGATAAGCAGAGAAGCTGCTACAGATAGCCAGCGCATAGGTATTATTTTCCTTTGCTTCTCTTTAGGTGGTGCTAATCTTTTTTCCAGTATGTCCAGCTGATGTGTTTCTTCTTTGTTGTCATAATACCCTTCCAGTGCATCCGCCAGAAATGGATCATCTAGGCTGGCTCTTTCCAGTTGCCACTTTTCCTGCTTGGAAATAGTACCATCAACGAGCTTCCTAAGCAATTCCTTATGTGTATTGTCTAGCGACATGGTTTCATTTCTTTTTTGAGTCCAAACAGATTTTTAGTTTTCTTCTTCCATTCTGAATGCTGGACCTCACTGTATTCCAACTGAGTTTATGATGCTCTGCTATTTGCTCATAACTCATTGACTGATAATAGAACGCCTTTATACAGGTTTTTTGTTCCTTATTTAATTTTTCTATACAAGCTTCCAATTTAACAAGCATAGTCTCTTTGGATACACTATCAGGATGGAATATAGTGCTGGAATACACATCATGCGCCTCATTTTCTTTCTTTAATTGGCGATTTGCCTTTCTCAATTTGTCAAAACAGCAATTCTTGGTCACTACATAAAGCCATGGGCGGAAATCCTTCACCTCATGCGTCTTCAGTTTTTTGCTTACTAGCTCGTAGACATCCATGACTGTGTCTTCTGCATCGCTAGTGTTCTTGAGATATTTCAGACTGACACCATAGAGCAATTCCATATAAGGTAAGAACAATTGACTAAGAAGAGCTTGGTCATTGGTTGCCTTATATCTGCTGATAAGTTCCGCTTCCGTTATGTCGTCTTTGGCACTCAAATCCTAAGTAAAAAATATTTCTTTTCTTTTTGTGTAATCGCTTCTCCTTTCTCATCCTCTCAGTGTTACCAACGAAGTTTTTCTGATTTGTGATACAGAAGATATCATTTTTCAAGATGGACTTTAGGATTATCATTACCAAATTTAAACTTATTATTATGAAATCGACTCTCATAGTTTCTGCAATGTTGGCCATCACTGCGACTTGGGCCAGCCTCACTCCAGACACAGGTATAAAAGGAAAAATAGTAGATGAATCAGGCTTTCCACAAATCGGTGCCTCAGTAACACTACAAGATGACACTGTGTTATTGACAGGGACTCTCACTGATTTAGATGGTTACTATCAGTTTACTGATATAAAACCAGGATCCTATAGAGTAGTAGCTTCTTACACTGGTTATAACACTTATAGCGAGACTGGACTAGTAGTACAAGAAGGTAAGATGACTGAATTGAATATTACTATGAATACAAGTGCCGACTTATTGGATGAAGTTGTTGTGGTAGGTTACAGCGTGCCACTTATGTCAAAGGCAAAGTCCGTTGGAAACAAGATCAAGAATGTTTTCAAGAGAACTAAAAAGTTAGAAGAAGAGAGCTTGCCCGCAAAAAACATAAGTGCACTTGCAGGTACTCTTGCTGGAGTATCTGTAGATAAGGCACGGAATATATCTATTAGGGGCAGCAGAACAGAATCTAGTCATTATTATATAGATGGTGTCAGAGTAACAAACCCAAATTATACAGGCCAAGAAGAAGCTGAATATGATACAGAAGAACAGTTCAGTAATGAGGGCTATGAGAAATCAGAGGAAAATGCTTTTGTCTCTCCATTGATAGAATCCCATTCTACTTTTTCATTGGATGTGGATAAAGCGTCTTACAGTAATATCAGAAGAATGATTACCTATGGTCAGCAGCCACCACCAGCAGCTGTTAGAGTAGAGGAAATGGTCAATTATTTTGAGTACGATTATAAGCAGCCTACAACTGAGCACCCTATAGTTGTACATCAGAATCTAACAACTTGCCCATGGAACAAGGAGCACCAGCTACTGCACCTATCTGCAAAAGCAAAAGAAATTGATACCGAGTTATTACCACCTTCCAATCTAGTCTATCTTGTGGATGTCTCTGGAAGCATGGGAGAGAGAAACAAATTGCCTTTAGTTATCAAATCATTGAAACTTCTGGTAGAACAACTCCGACCACAGGATAGGGTAGCCATTGTCACCTATGCAGGACAAGCAGGTGTGGCCTTACCGTCTACAAGTGCAGCAGATAAGGCAACTATTATTGCTGGGCTGGAAAGATTGCAGTCAGGAGGAAGCACTGCAGGGGCAGAAGGCATAAAAACTGCTTATCAGATAGCCAAGGACAATTTTATCAAAGGCGGTAACAATAGAGTGATTCTAGCCACAGATGGTGATTTTAATGTAGGAGTGAATAGCGCCAATGGACTTGAAAAACTCATAGAAAAGAAAAGAAAGACAGGTATATTTTTATCTATTCTAGGTTTTGGTACAGGCAATTATCAAGATCACAAAATGCAAACGCTGGCAACAAAAGGCAACGGCAACCATGCATACATAGATAGTTATTCTGAAGCCAAAAAAGTATTTGTCAAAGAATTTTCTGGCACCTTATTTACTGTAGCAAAGGATGTAAAGATTCAGATAGAATTCAATCCTGCTCATGTGCAATCATACAGGCTCATAGGCTATGAGAATAGAATGTTAGCTAAAGAAGATTTTAATGATGATACCAAAGATGCTGGCGAAGTCGGTGCGGGGCATACTGTTACAGCGATCTACGAGATTATACCAGTAGGTTCTGAAAGCGATTTTTCCGTTTCTGTAAGCGATAACGAAATGACAGATAGCAGGGCAGGTAAGCAGGCAGATGTCAGTCAAGCTCTTGGTTATATCAAGTGCAGATACAAGCAACCAGATGCTGGTAAAAGTGTAAAATTTGAAGACCGTATAGCAGCATCCGTCAAGTCTATAGAGTCTCTGGATAAAGACATTCAGTTTTCTGTGGCTGTAGCTGAATTTGGGCTAAACTTAGGCCAGTCAAAATATATAAAAACTTCAGACCTGAATAGTTGCCTCGTTCGTGCCACCAATAGCGTAGGACCTGATAAAGACGGATATCGAAATGAGTTTGTCGAGCTGATGCAAGAGTACTTATCTATGACAACAATTGCTGAAAAGAATTAATAATCATACATAACAACTACGATGAAATATCTATATATTTTAATTCTAGCTTTAGTCGGTTATACGCAATACTCTTTTGAATCCCAATCCATTTCCTGTCAAAGAGAATTGCCAATAGTTATTGATACCATACCACAAATTAATTCTGACAGTATAGTTGTTTTGAAAGAAATGATTTTAGATCTCTTGGAAGAAAATAATTATGACAAGACTCCACCAGTTGTTCTCAAGAGAAAGATTCAGGAGACATTAGTTTCTAGTAATTCATTAGTTGACAATATTCCAAATACTCTTTGTTCTGGATCATTGGTAGAAAAGGCTGTAGCTGTAATTGTAACTGAGCCAGGACCAACAGTCCCGGTTAGAGCTAAGTTTTATACAGAGCACCCTGAAGTTAATCAACTTGAGCCTTTACTGACTACAGAAAGTAAGGTGGAGGTAATGCAGAATAACTGTTTCATGGCTATTCAAGAGGAAGTTATTGTAGAGACAAAGAAAGTAGAAGTCCTTACAAATGTATTAACTGCTGCAGAATGGAATGATCTTACCAATTGGGAAGACTGGAGAACTTTGATGGAAGATGGTGTCTATACCCAAATGTTAGATTATTGGAACTTGCCGATGGGTAAGCGACAATCTGTCTTCGTCACGAATCCAAAGAATATTCCTTTACCCAACTGTGAACTGTCATTGATAGGTAGAAGTGGAAATATATTATGGACAAGTCTGACTGATCATCAAGGACGAGCGGAACTGTGGTTCCCAACTAAGGCTCAGGAACAAGTTACACTTGTAGCAAGAGCATATGATGAAACTGTCAGCTTGTCCCTTCCTGCTGGTGAATTTGACTCGGATCAGCATCTGATTCTGAATGCAGAATGTAATTCTCATGAGACAGTAGATCTTATGTTTCTAGTGGATGCCACTGGATCTATGAGTGATGAGATTGCTTATTTGAAAGCAGAGCTTGCTGATGTTATCAGACATGCATCTGAAAGCACAGAAATGGACTTTAGAACTGGTGCTGTATTCTACAAGGACAAGTGGGACGATTATCTGACAGCAGTTTCTCCCTTGCATCATGATCCACAAGTAGCTATAGATTTTATGCATAAGAGATCTATAAGTGGAGGAGGCGATTATCCTGAAGCAGTCGAAGCCGGACTAGAAAAAGCGCTGAATCAAGAATGGGACGAGGATGCACTAAGTAGAATCATTTTCTTATTGCTGGATGCGCCGCCTCATGATGACCAGGACGTATTAGCAAGACTAGAAAATCAGGTAAGAACAGCTGCAGAGAAAGGCATCAAGATTATTCCTATCACTGCCAGTGGTATAGATAGAGAGACAGAGTATCTTATGAAACAAATGGCTATGATGACCAATGGCACTTATATTTTTCTGACGGATGACAGCGGGATAGGGGAGTCTCATCTAACTCATGCTATCCCTGATTATGATGTAGAAAAACTAAACGAACTTTTGATAAGATTGATCAGTGGATATGCTACTGGGAGTTCTTGTGACCAGACTATAGAAGATACGGTAGTCGAAATTAGTAAGGATCAGAAAGAAAAACTATCGGTTAAGCTCTATCCTAATCCTACAGTAGATAGATTGAATTTGGAATTGTCTACAGCAGTAGATAAGGTCATAATAACAACAAGTACAGGAAGACGTGCACATTTGGAATCTGGCTTGTCAGTGGGAATTCATACGATAGATGTAAGTAGTTTGGTTTCTGGTAAGTATTACCTGACCTTGGTGAAGGCAGGCAAGGAAGTAAAGGTGATACCTTTTTTAATTATTTCTTGATGTTTAAAAACATGAATATGAAAAGGCTAGGAAGTTGTGTTTTATTTTTATTTATTTTCATGACTATAGGTGGTAGTCAAGTGCAGTTGCAAGGAAAGATTACAGAGCAAGAAACTGGAGAGGCAGTGCTGTTTGGTTCTGTGAAGCTGTACCAAGATAGTGTCATTGTTACTTCAGCTGAAACAGATTTAGATGGCAACTATGTGATGACTAATTTGTTTCCTGGTAATTATGAGTTAGAGGTCAATTATGTAGGGTTGCGACGATACCGTGTCCAAATTTTTCTGGAGGACTCTATGACAACTAAAGATGTACAGTTGGCTTATGATATTATTTGTTGTGGTGGTTGCATAACTTATTATAACTACCCATTATTGATAGAACTGGATAATCTTAGCTCAGGCAGGACTTTTGACTTGGGTTCTTCTGAACCGGAAGGAAGGCCCTTTGTTCTCTTTAAGAAAAGGAAAATGGTGATATTAGGAAGTGTTTTCGATGATCGTACCAGTAAGAGTATGGAAGGAGTCACGATCAAATTATATGAAAATGGTATAGTAATAGATACCTGCATGACGGATCAAAATGGGAGTTATAATTTTTATCCAGTTTGTAAAGGAAAGTATGATCTAGATATTAGTCTTCCTGGCTACCAGCTTTCGAGACAGCACTTAGACATTAAGAAAGGTAGGAATGAGTACTTGTATACAAGGCTGATAAAGAAAAGAAGAATTAATTAAATTACTACTATTATTGTATTAACATATTATGATAATGCTGAAAACAAATTTGTCCTTATGGCTTTTTCTTCTTGG
Source organism: uncultured Saprospiraceae bacterium (assembly GCA_964556525.1). Classification (GTDB taxonomy): domain Bacteria; phylum Bacteroidota; class Bacteroidia; order Chitinophagales; family Saprospiraceae; genus RFSX01. Next base: position 12,054 of record CAZKXO010000011.1, on the reverse strand, counting down.
TTGGTTTCTGTGCTTTCATGCTCTTCCGGTGATATTTCAATTGAGGTAGTGACAACTTGTTGAGAGAGTCAAGAATAGTCGTTGAATTTCAAACTTAACTTATTAGTGATAATAATTTTCAGTATATTTAAATCACAATCAATTTTCAACTTATGCCTGTCAGGTATTTATTTTTCATATTAGTATCTAGTCTTTTAGCATGCAATACTTCTCAGAAGACCTACCATTATGGTGGTGCCCCGCAGACTAGTTACTCTAGCAATGTATCCTCTTATCCGCCACATGCTAAGCCAGGAACATGCAATTCAAGATGTGTTATTCCTTCGCCAGTCAATATAAAAGCTGACACTGTTTTAGTTTTGGATATAGAGCAAGAGGTCCCCGAAGAATATATTAGTTACGACTTAGTTCTAAAGTTAGAGAAAGAATGGGTCAAGAAAAAGACGGATAATTGTTTGAGTTCTGACCCAGAGGATTGTTATGTATTGTGTCTGACTTCTGTGCCAACTAAAGTATCAAGAGTTTATAGTAAAGTGGTCAATCAGACTATTGGTAGTTCGGTAAAAAAGATAATTATCCAAGAACAATTGGATTACGAAACCAACGAAGTGGATATAGAATGGCGCGAAGTTGTATGCGAAGCGTCTGAGATTAAATATCAGGAGGATTTAGAAGCCGGCCTTAGAGGTCTTGGTTATGAAATAGACTCGGATAACAGAGCAAGTTTCAAAAAAGCCTTGCTTACGTATCAGCTGCAGAATCGATTGCCTATTGGTAATCTAGATGTAGAAACTGTGCAAAGTTTAGGTATCAAAATTTAAATCTATTTTTTGTTAGCAGTTACTGTATTTCACATTTATTGGTGAATGTGTAATTTAGAGTGGAGAAAATTACTGCTTTCTTACAAGTAATTTTTTAGGATTAACTGACCATTAGTACATACCATGGGTAAGGAAGAAGAGAATAAAAAATCTAACAAGGAGAAAAAGAAATTAGAAAAATTTGACTCCAGAGGGGTGCAGACACTGTTTAGGACAATGTCGCGCAATCATTATAATCTTATAAGAATGGTGGATGCAAAAGCAAGCATAATCCTTACTGTAAATTCTATAATTATTTCCCTGATGTTTGGTGTGGTCTATTTGGCACCTGAAAATCAAAAAGGTGTTTTAGAGATTGGAGCAAAATTTCTTCTAAACTTCGGCATGGCTTCTATGGTGTTTGCACTGATTGCGATGCTCCCTCACAGATATAATAAAGCAACCCAGAATGGGTACAGAGGCAGTCTCTATGCCGCTAATTTTTCCAAATTGTCTTTTGAAGAATTTCAGGAAGAAATGCAACGCGTAATCGCCAATGGAAATTCTGTGTATACTGAAATGATAAACGACTTGTACTATCTCGGTAAATCTATTAGCTGGAAACAAAGACTCATTTTTATATCGACCTTCCTCTTTTTGATAGGCTTAGTTGGTGCTATTTTACATACACTGAGTCATGGAATAATGATAGAGAAGTTGTTTTTCTAATTCGCCTCACCCAGTGTTTCTTCCATCTAGTCAAGCTTTATCGATATATGCATATCTTTAACACTTTTGTGTGCGCTTGAATAAAACCATTCTGAGTTCTAGTCCACTACACTTAGGTAAAGTAATTCGAATAATGTATTTTGCTAGAAATTATTACGATGAGAATGATATACCTTTTCCTTATAGTCATTATAGGTGCTACGACATATGGCCAACAGGCCAACCCTACAGTAGAAAAGCTCACTGCAGAGGTAGAATCTGAAGTCATACAGCTTCGTAGGTATTTCCATGAAAACCCAGAACTGTCTAATAGAGAGTATAAGACGGCAGAACGTATAGCAGAAGAACTAAGGAGGCTTGGACTCAAAGTGGATACAGGTATTGCCTTGACAGGTGTAGTAGGTATCCTCGAGACTGGACGACCAGGTCCGACCATCGGCTTGAGAGCAGATATCGATGGCTTACCTGTTACAGAGCGAACACCAGTTCCCTTTGCTTCCAAAGCAACTACAGAGTTCCTAGGAGAAGATGTAGGTGTCATGCATGCTTGTGGCCATGATACACATATCGCTATGTTACTAGGTGCTGCCAAAGTGCTCACTCAGATGAAGGCAGAACTAAGTGGTAAAGTAGTGTTTGTATTTCAGCCTGCAGAAGAAGGGGCACCACCAGGAGAAGAAGGTGGTGCAGAACTCATGATCAAGGAAGGACTTATAGATAAGTACGGTATAGAAGTAATGTTCGGACAGCATATTAGTGCTGGACTGGATGTAGGAAAGATCAGATACAAACTTGGAGGCATCATGGCTGCGGTAAACTCTATGCGTATAGTCGTGAAAGGAAAACAAACGCATGGCTCTAGACCTTGGGGTGGTATCGATCCTATTACAGTATCGGCTCAGATGATCATGGGTTTGCAGACTATCGTAAGCCGTCAGATGGAACTTACCAAGGAGGCTTGTGTCATTACGATAGGAAAGATCAAGGGCGGATTTAGAAGTAATATTATTCCAGAGGAAGTAGAAATGCTAGGAACGATCAGAACACTAGATAAAGAGATGCAAACTGATATCCATAAGCGGATAATAAAAACCTTGACCAATATTGCAGAAGCCTCTGATGCGCAGGTAGAAATAGAAATAGACAAGGGCTACCCAATTACCTTTAACAATCATGAGCTGACTAGAGATATGTTACCACATCTTTTTACAGCAGCAGGAGAAGAAAATGTACAGGTTATGAATCCTACAACTGGTGCCGAAGATTTTTCCTTCTTTGCTCAAGAGGTGCCTGGTCTTTACTTTTTTGTAGGTGGCAAACCTCATGGTGTTTCCGAACTGGATGCCGCCCCACATCATACACCTGATTTCTTTATAGATGAGTCAGGACTGATTACTGGAGTCAAGACAATGACCTACCTCACCTTAGGATACATGAATAAATAACAAAGTAACAACCTAATTATTATTAAAATGAAAAACTTTCTTTTTCTATTTGTTTTTGGTCTTTTCAGTCTTAGTCTGATGTGCCAAAATACATTGACCATTTCTGAACTCATGTATAATTCTCCAGGTGAGGATTTAGAATTCCTAGAATTTATAAATAATTCCAGTGAGAGTATAGATCTTTCCGGATACGAATTTATTGCAGGCATTAATTATTCCTTTCCAGACTCTGTCATAGGACCAGGTGGGATTTTTGTAATCACAAATGATGCTCTCAAGTTTCAGAGATTTTATAGGCAGTCAGTATTGGGGTGGACAGCAGGAGCATTAAGCAATAGTGGCGAGCAGTTAGTAGTAGTGGACAACAGTCAGGATACGGTAATAAATTTGGAATACACCGATAATCAGCCTTGGTCACAGCTTGCTGATGGTGGTGGTTCCTCTCTTGTAAGATGCGATCTTGATAATGACCCAAATCTTCCTGAAAGCTGGGACCGCAATGATACAGATTTTATTATTGAAGAGAATGCTTTGGTGTACGCTGACCCAGGTATTCATGATGGTTGTACATTAGAGGGACAAACTATTCTGGTTCCCGGTACTCTTTCACATTTCGCATTTGAAGGAACAACTGTCATTATAGAATACTTTCTAGATAATGCACCCGATCAGACTACTACATTTTTAGTACAGGCAGAGCCGCTGGTAGGAGCCGAAGAAGGTGTAGATTATAATGTACTTACTGACACCTTGGTTTTTTCTTCATCTCGGAGTTCTTCACAAATTGTAGAGATAGAAATACTAGAGGATGTGATAGAAGAAGATGAAGAGTTATTTCGTATCAATCTTATTCCACTAGACAATAACATAGAAGCTTACGAACGGGCAGCAGTAACCATCACGAGCTGCAATGAAAGTACTGACTCAAAATTAAAGCTGAGAGGCGTAATACATTCATCTGAAATAAAGGCCATAGAGTTGTATGTACTCGAAGACCTAAGCTCTGTTGAGTTTAGAACATACTCTATAGGCAGTGCTAATAATGGAAATGGCAGTGACGGTCAGGAATTTACCTTACAAGCCTTTCGTACCTTGGCGGGTTCTTGTATATATGTTACAGATGACACTATCCGATTCAAGCAGTTTTTTGGACCTATAGATAATTTACTTCTTATCCAAGACGAAGAGTTAGAAGCAGATTTTAATGGAGATGATGCCATAGAGTTGTTTTTGAATTGTAAAGTCGTGGACACCTATGGTCTTGCTGAAGTAGATGGTACGGGAGAGCCTTGGGAGTACTCTAATGGCTGGGCAAGAATTATGGATGGACCTATTTCAAGAAATCCCAGTAACTTTAATCCAGACCTGTGGACCTTCAGTGGCACACAAGGATTGGATGCAGAAACGAATGATGCATCTTCTACACCTTACCCTATGGAATGTAGCTTGCTTTTGAGTAATGTAGAGAATGAGATATTCAATACAGTTAGAGTATATCCAAATCCGACAGATGGGGTATTGTATTTAGATACTGATGTAGCTATAGATCAGCTCAGGATTACTAATTTAATGGGTCAAATAGTTTATGATGTGAATGGCCCTGTCAGTAGTCAACAGATCTTGCTCGAAGGACACAGTAATGAAATATTATTTGTGACATTCAGAATAGGATCAGATAGCAAAGTAGAGAAAATATTTATAAAGTAATCAATGAAAGTATCCCTAGCCCAAATAGCTCCCGTCTGGCTCAATAAAGAGAAGACAACGACCAAGGTCATAGAATATATTGAACAAGCTGAGCAAGAACAAAGTGATCTTATTGTATTTGGAGAAGGTTTGCTTCCAGGTTATCCATTCTGGCTCTCTTTTACTAACGGTGCTGAGTTTAATAATAAGATTCAAAAAGAACTCCATGCCCATTATCTAAAAGAAGGTGTCAATATAGCAAGAGGAGATCTCGATTCCATTTGTGCTGCTGCAAAAAAAAGCAACGTTGCCGTCTATCTAGGTACTATCGAAAGAGCAGAAGATAGAGGTGGCCATAGCCTATATTGCTCACTGGTCTATATAGACAAGCAAGGTGTCATACAATCTATCCATAGAAAGCTAAGGCCAACTTACGAAGAAAGACTAGTTTGGTCAGCGGGTGATGGACATGGCCTGCAAGTCCATGAGCTGGAAGAGTTTAAAGTAGGCGGACTCAATTGCTGGGAGAACTGGATGCCACTATCACGTACAGCACTATATGGATTAGGCGAAAATCTCCATGTTGCAGTATGGCCTGGCTGCCTCAGAAATACTTCAGATATAACAGAATTTATTGCTAAGGAATCTAGATCATACGTAATCTCGGTCTCAGGGCTTTTTCAGAAAGAGCAAATCACTGACGACCTCCCTCATGCCAACTATCTTCGCGAGACTGCTCCTAGTAACATTGCTAATGGTGGTTCTGGCATCATGACACCGAAAGGCGAGTGGCTTATAAAGCCGATAATAGACAAAGAAGGATTATTCTCAGCAGAACTTGATGTAGATCTTGTCTACCAAGAACGCCAAAACTTTGATCCTGTAGGCCATTACAGCCGACCAGATATAACCAAGTTGTCTGTCAATAGAGATAGACAAGGACTGGTCGACTACGAATAGGAAATTCTTGTTATCGTCTTCCAACTGCAACTTTTTTCCATCTCTTTCCTTTAGCTTTGTGCCAAACTAATCTTTGATATGTCAGTTAAGTATACTCTTTTATTCTGCCTTATTTCTCTTTCTCTATCTTCTCAAAGAAGGGAACCTCTAGATATCAATGTAGATTTCGAAGCTTATGATCCACCTTCTACCTTGGTCGTTCCAGAAAACCCTGTGGAAAGTGCAAAGTATCCATTTGTGGATGTGCACAGTCACCACTGGCGCATGGCAGAGATGGACCTAGATAAACTTATCTCAGAAATGGACAGCCTAAATATGCAGGTCGTTGTCAATCTTAGTGGAAGGGGCGGAATGGCACTGAAAGGCATTACCGATAATATCAAGAAATACGGTCATGAAGACAGAATCGTCGTCTTTACCAATATCAATATCCGATCTATATTGGAACCTGACTGGACAGAAAATACCGTGAAGCAAATAGAGTATGATGTCGCAAATGGTGCCCGCGGACTAAAGATATATAAGTCACAAGGCATGACCAACACAGACAGCCTGGGCAATCGTGTACAGATCAATGATCCCCGCATAGACCCTGTCTGGGAAAAATGTGGTGAATTAGGAATACCCGTACTTATTCACTCAGCAGACCCAAAGTCTTTCTGGGCACCACATGATAGTCTTAATGAAAGATGGTTAGAGCTGAAGTTGAGACCTAACAGAAAGAGAGAAGACGATGCACCTGCATCCTGGGAAACCATCATTGCAGAGCAACATGATATATTCAGAAAACATCCTAATACCACTTTCATAAATGCGCATATGGGATGGTATCCTAATGACCTAGGAAAGTTAGGGACCCTACTCGATGAGATACCTAATATGTATGTAGAGATCGGTGCAGTCATCGCAGAACTGGGCAGGCAACCCAGAATGGCCAACCGCTTCTTCGAAAAATATCAAGACCGAGTGCTCTTTGGGAAAGATTCCTATAAACCCGAAGAGTATCCTACTTACTTCAGAGTTTTGGAATCAGCGGACGAATATTTTCCATACTACAAGAGATACCATGCCTTTTGGAAAATGTACGGATTAGATTTGCCTGATGATATACTAAAGAAGCTCTACTACAAGAATGCACTGAAGGTTATTCCTGGTTTGGATGCCGGTATGTGGGAAGGGTAGTTTGATCTTTTGCATAGGTGTAGTCTAGATTATGAAAAAAATCTTATTTGCAAGTATTACAATTCTAATTCCTCTACTGGCATGCCATGAACAACCTTCTGCACAAAATACCCTTGTTCCAAAGGAGATGACCTCAGATACAATCAAGGTATCTTATAACTTTGATCAGTTTGACGAAGTCTTTGTTCTAGATAGAGTATTAGAAGAAATCTCAGGATTGAGTTATTGTGAAGATACGCATACCTTGATTACACATAATGACGAGAAAGGTATATTTTTCATTCTAGATATTACCAATGGTAAGATTATTGACCATCATAAGTTTGCAAAGTCTGGCGATTATGAAAGCATCCAATGTCTGCCAGAGAATATCTATGTAGCAAACAGCACAGGGCACCTATATCGGATAGATAGATCTAAGCCAGATAGATCAGAAGAACAGAATACTATATTGTCAGAAAAAAATAATGTAGAGGGACTATGTTATGATAAAGAAAACAATCAATTGCTGCTGGCATGTAAGGACAAGTTATTGGAAAATAAAAAAAAGAATAAAAATAGAAAAGCCATCTATGCCTATGACTTAGCTAATCAAAGTATCATTCCAAAACCAGTGCTGACCATTAGTAGAAATAAACTGACTACTTGGCTAGAAAAAAATTATATACCTAGATCAAATAAAGATCTCAAAAAGAAGAAAGATAGAGTTAAAGATTTTTCTCCCTCTGGCATTTGCTACAACTATAATCAGTCTGAACTTTATTTGTTATCTGCAAAAGGAGGTACTTTAGTAGTTTTTGACAAAGCACTAAAACTCTCACAAATACACTTTCTCAATCCCAATACCATCCCTCAACCAGAAGGTATATGTTTCGATAAGGAGGATAACTTATATCTTTCTACAGAAGGTCAAGGCCATAGTGGAAAAATTTTCAAATTCTCTCCCAACTAAGATGCAACTGAAATTAGTATATGTCCTCTGTGTTGTTACTTTAGCTTCCTGTAGTACAGCTAAGTATGCATCTTACAATAAAAAAGCAGAGGGTTGGAAACAGAACAAACCTAGCACTGATAAAAAACTCATTCATACGCTTTACTTGGTAGGAGACACAGGTGAGTTAGATGATCATATGGAAAAAAAGAATGATGTCTTGGAGGTAATGGAAGATGACCTAAAAGATGCCAATAAAAATACGAGCCTCGTATTTCTTGGTGACAACATATATCCATATGGACTGCCCAATAAGAAAGCCGAAGACAGGCAGGAAGCAGAGGATATCATAGATGCACAGCTTAAACTGGCAAAAAAACACAAGGGCACAACCTACTTTATTCCTGGAAATCACGACTGGAATAAACATAAGGCAGGCGGCAGAAAAGCTATACTGCGACAGGAAGCATATGTAGAAGAATACGCTAAGAAAAAAGACCTTGATATAAAGTTCTATCCCAAGAATGCCTGCGCTGATCCCCAAGTAGTAAAAATCAACAAAGACCTGGTTTTCATTTTTATAGATTCTCAATGGTGGCTTCATGACTGGTCACTGGAAAATAAAATCAATAAAGGTTGCGATATAAAATCAAGAGGCGATTTCCTCAAAGTCCTGGAAGAGAAATTCACAGAGCATAAAAATGATGAGATTGTTCTTCTGATGCATCATCCATTAAGAACGGATGGCACCCATGGTGGATATTTCAGTCTGGACCATCATCTTTTTCCATTGAGAGAAATTAATGAAAAGCTGTGGATGCCATTGCCAATTTTGGGGTCATTATATCCGATCTATAGAAGAGTTTCTGGTTCCGAACAAGATCTAACACATATCCATAATAAGGAACTGATACATGGTATAGAAGAGCTCATAGAAAAACTGAAGGTAAATATCTTGGTGGCAGCTGGTCATGATCATGGTATACAGTATTTTGATCTTGGAAAACTGAAACATATTGTATCTGGTGCAGGTGGTAAGGTAGATTATATAAGAAGCGGAGGCGAAGCAGAATTTGCTGTTAGTAAGAGAGGATATGCAAAGGTGGATTTTTATGAAGATTTTGAGGCATGGGCAGAGTTTTATGCACTAGATGAAGAAGGCAATTCTGAGCTAGCCTATAGAACACAAATCAGATTACCGAGACCTGGAACTGTAGAAGAAGAAATAAGGTATCCTAAAGTAAAGGAATCCACAAAGCTAATAGCCGCTAACAAAGCATTTGCTGCTGGTCCTGTCAAGGAGTTTTTCTTAGGGTCACAATATAGAGACATGTGGGCAACGCCTGTCACTGCAGAAATTATAGATCTGGAATCGAAACTTGGAGGCTTGACACCTATTAAGAAAGGTGGTGGAATGGCTTCTAATTCTCTACGCATGAAGCTAAAAGATAAAAGACATTATATTCTAAGATCTATAAAAAAAGATTATACCAAACTTGTGCCTCCACAATTTACCAATCTCAAAATACTGGACATCCTAGAGGATCAGAACAGTGCATCACATCCTTACAATGCCTTAGTGATTCCTCGATTGTCTCAAGCTGCCGGCATATACTATACGACGCCTAAGCTGGTGTATCTGCAACACCAGAGAGGTCTCGGAAATTACAATAGCCAGTTTCCCGAAGAACTGTATCTGCTCGAAGAAAGACCTAGTGGTGACTGGAGCAAGGCAGAGCAGTTTGGCCATTCCGATGAGATTATTGGTTATACAGATTTACTAGATAGACTAGCAGATAAGAAAAATCATTTTATAGATCAGGCCTGGGTATTGAAGTCTAGAATATTTGATCTGCTTATTCATGATTGGGACAGACACGATGATCAGTGGCGATGGGCAAAGTTTGAAGAAAACGGTAAGAATGTCTATAGACCTATTCCACGAGATAGAGACCAAGCCTTCTACAAATTTGTAGGTGTTATCCCCACCTATATTGCAACCTTCGTAAAGAGGAACTTCAAGACTATGAAGGGCGACCTGAGGGATGTCAAAAACCAAGTTTATAATGCACGGCACTTTGATCGTTACTTTCTCAATGATTTAGAATGGAAAGAATGGGAAACCATCATCATAACAATGCAAAATGACATCACTGATCAGGACATAGATATAACTATGCAGGGTTTTCCGAAAGAAATCATGACCTTAAAGTATGATGAAGAACTGGGCCAACTGCTCCGAGAAAGAAGAGACAATCTGATGAAAATAGGAAGGCGACTCTATGATTACTTAAGCAAGGAAGTAGAGATAACCGGAAGTAATAATGACAATAGATTTTTAGTCAAAAGATATGATAATGGGCAGGTCAATGTTCGCTATTTCGAATTTTCAAAAACATTAGGTGAGCTAGAAAAGTATAATAGAACCTTTTACCCTTCCGAAACAAAAGAACTGAGGTTGTATGGCCTAAGGGGAGAAGACAGCTTCGACCTTAGTGGTGCCAATAATTCCAAAATAAGAATAAGAATCATAGGAGGTGAAGATGATGACAAGGTCGTCAATAGTACTTCTGCCAATAATATATACGTCTATGATGAACCATCTGGCATCAGGACAACTGGGATTGTAACTGATAAAACTAGTTACGATCTAGATATCAATGAGTATGATCGAAATGCCTTTGCCTATGACACCAATTTTCCCTTCGTAAGTATAGGCAATACTGTCGATGATGGCTGGTGGTTTGGAGGATCACTTAATTGGGTCAGGTATGGCTGGAGAAGAGCTCCTTATAAATCAAAGAATGATTTAGCCATTAGCTTTGCTCCTGGAAGTAGAAATACTTTGCAATTGGAATTCGAATCACATCTACCTGATAGATTAGGAAAACTAGATTTCGCTCCAAGAGTAGACATCAGCTTTCCCCATTATGAAAATTTCTTTGGCCTAGGCAATCAAAGCACTTATAATCTCAGTCTACCTATAGAGTTCAATTGGGTAAGAATGCAAAATGCCATTGTAGAGCCCTTGTTAAGAGCCAACCTTGGACAGTATACACAGATTGATTTTGGTCCTACATATCAGTATAGAAAAGTTATTTCTACAGCAGGTAGGGTAAGCGAAGATGCACAACTAGGCATTGATGAAGATGCTTTTGATGCTCGCTCTTATGTAGGAGGAAAAATGAATTTCTCGATTGATGTGGTAGATAGACTTACTTTTCCGACTTACGGTTTTAAATTTGATGCCCAGTTTTTGACTTTACACGAAATTGCTAAAGATGAAGTCGTACGTAGCCTCGATTTTACCACAAGTGCATATTTTAAATTACTTAATAAACCCAAATTGGTCCTCGCCAGTCAGGCCGGATATCACAAGACTTATGGAGACCGACAATTCTATCACTATCCAGGGATTGGAAATTTAAGAGGACTTAGAGGTTTTCGGAACGAACGCTTTCGGGGCGAAAGTGCACTCTATCATAACATCGATCTTAGACTTGCAATGTTTAGTTGGAATAATCAATATCTTCCTATGGACATAGGCCTATTAGGAGGCTTTGATTACGGTCGTGTAAACGTCCCCAATGAAGTCTTTGACCAATGGCATAATAGTAGAACGGTAGGACTTTGGTTTGAGATCTTAGGGGCGATAGTTGTACAGCCCTATTATTCGTTTAATGAAGAGCAAAATACTTTCAGCTTATTGACAGGATTTAATTTTTAAAATCAACGAATACATTATTTCTTCAGATTAAGACAGACCAGGCAGTAATAAAGCTGTCGAAATTCTAAGGGTTGCAAAATTATCATTTCTTCAAAAAATATTTTTGGATGAAGAGCCTGAGAGGTGATGATGAAATTCTCAAGCGAAATTAAAATAGTGGAAAAATTCAGAAATTATTTTGGCAAACCTCTACAAGCTGTAATTATTTAAGGGTTACCCATTTTCCTAAGTTAGAGTCTTTTATTGTAAAAGGAATAATTAGATACCCACATATTGAAGTTTATACTTCAACTAACCTTTAGTTTTTCTATTTAGATAATGTATCAAATTGACATTGTTTCTTTATTCTATAAATCAAGTTGGCTGTCTTACTATGCTATATACCAGATTCTCTAAGCCAATTTTGCCGCTTTTCATATTTCAAATCTGCACAGCATTTTTTCATATGCAAAGTGCCGTTTTATTTTCTAAACTTATTTGTTATTTCTTCTTAAATACTAAGTTTATTATTAGCAAATGACTTTAGATTCATCACTTAGTGACTTATAAAAAAAATGGAGGTAACTAAGATTAATTACCTCCATTTATAAAAAA
>CAZKXO010000010.1:0-27352 GCA_964556525.1 uncultured Saprospiraceae bacterium | reverse complement strand
AGAGTAGAGACCGATTGTCAGACTTGCAATTATACCCAGCTGCGTATGAATGGTCTTGCCGGTGGTTACTCACAGATACTTATCAATGGGCGACCGATATTTAGTCCTTTGACAGGATTATACGGCTTGGAACAATTACCTGCCAATATGATAGACAAAATAGAAGTCGTTCGTGGTGGTGGCTCGTCGTTATATGGATCCAGTGCTATCGGAGGCACCGTCAATGTCTTAACCAAAATTCCTAAAGAAAACAGTTACGAAGTAGATTACACCTATCAGAATATAAAGGGGCAGACCAGCGATAATATACTGAGTGGAAATGCGACCCTTGTCTCAGATAACGGTAATTCTGGTGTTTCTTTTTTTATGAATCATAGGAATCGGGATTTCTATGATGACAATGAAGATAACTTTTCCGAGATACCGCTGCTCAGAAATACCTCTATAGGAACAAATTTGTTTTTCCTCCCTTATGAAAACCAAAAACTGGAGTTCAGTATCAGCAATATCAATGAATATAGACTAGGGGGAGAACAGAGAACTGATATCCCCGCTTTCCTCACCCAGCAATCAGAAGAAAGGACTACCAATGTGTGGCTGGGAAGTGTAGATTACCAAATCAACTTTAATAAGGGCAACAGCTCACTCATCAGTTATGCCGCATGGCAAAACACAGACCGTACACATTACACGGGTATCCAACCAGATCAAGGTACAGCTGAGTACGCAACTTTTATTGCCAATCCACCTTACGGCACCTCAGACGTAAACACCTATAATGTAGGTCTCCAGCTCAATCATGCACTGAAGCCCTTTATCTCAGGAGAAAATATCCTGACACTGGGTTCTGAATATGTTTACGATTCGGTACTGGATGACATCCCAGCTTATAACTACCTGATAGATCAGACGACCAGAGACCTTGGTGTCTTTCTACAAAGCGATTGGGAGATTTTACCTCAGTTAAATATTCTTTCAGGTGTAAGAGCAGACAGACATAATTTGTTGGATAAAGTCTTATTAAGTCCACGGGCTTCTTTGCTTTATAAATTACGAGAGACTACCCAATTCCGAGTTAATTATGGTACTGGGTTCAGAGCCCCTCAAGCCTTTGATACAGACCTGCATATAGCCTTTGCAGGAGGTGGCATATCTAGGGTAGCTCTAGCACCTAATCTTATAGAAGAAAACTCTAAGAGTTACAGCGTTTCTATAAATTATGATAGAGTAACTGAAGATTGGGTAGCAGGATTTACGCTGGAAGGCTTTCACAACAGATTGGAAAATGCCTTTATCCTACAGCCAGTAGGTGAAGATGCTTTTGGAGAATTATTTGAAAAACAGAATGGTGAAGGTGCCACTGTACAAGGTCTCACCTTAGAACTCAGAGCAAACTACAACCGAAAAATTCAAATCGAAAGTGGCTTTACACTTCAGACAAGTCAATTTGATACTCCAGTACAATATATAGATGAGTTGGAAGGAATCAGAGAATTCATCCGCACACCTAACGACTATGGCTATGCGATTCTCACCCTTACACCAGACAATAAATGGAATGCTGCAATAAACTACATCTACACTGGCACGATGAAAGTGCCACATTTTGCTGGTGCACCTAACCAATTACGTGATGAGATTATTACTACAGAAACATTTTCAGAGCTAAGCTTGCGCATAGCCTATAAGCTGCAACTGGACAAGCTCGGCAACAAAATAGAGTTATACGGTGGAGTAAGAAATATCTTAGACGATTATCAAGACGATTTTGACTTAGGGAAGAATAGAGACAGCAATTTTGTCTATGGACCAGCACAGCCAAGGACCTTTTATGTAGGGGTGAAGTTGAGGTCCTAGCGCTTATCCAGATTAACTATAATACCTCTCTTTTCTAATATAACGAGAAATTGTATCCGACTCAATGACTATGCCCCTCATGCTCCACCTGCATATCCAGTAAAGCAGCACCAGAATCCCTTAATAGTCCTATAGACCATTTTATAATTATTACTGAACTGATCAGTGCAACGATAGTATCCACAAAAGGAAGACCCCAGAGTAAAGCCGCCGTTAGCCCAAAAATCGCAGCAAGACTGGTAATTGCATCCGCCAGCACATGTAAGTAGGCGGCACGAATGTTATGATCAGAATCCTCATGCTTGTGGTGCAGCAACAAAGCACTTAAAAGATTTACAACCAATCCTATACAAGCTACAATTATAGCCGACTTGTATTCTATCTCGACGGGGTTAAAGAATCTTATTATTGCTTCGTACATGATTCCTACAGAAAACAACAAAAGCAATAAACCACTGCTGAATCCAGAAAGAGAAAGAATCTTATCGGTATTGCCCGTAAACTTATCTTTATGGGCAACACGTCTGATATAAACGTAGGCCAACCAACTCAGCCCTATGGCCAAGACATGAGCTCCCATATGAATACCATCGGCAAGCAGAGCCATAGAGTTGGTAATAAGTCCATAGCTTATCTCCACAATCATTATTCCTGCAGATAGCAGTACGACCCATAAGGTTTTTGCTTCATTATTATGATTATGCTGATGATGATTCCCCATTCGTTACCAATTAAAATCCCGCGGCTAATGCGATATAACCTACTATAAGAGCCACTAACAAACTGGCTACGGAAACAAAAATTCCATCTTTCTTATTTTCAGCAAGCAAAGGGAAAATACCATCTCCGCTGGTTGCAATAGCAGCAGCAATCAAGCCAGCCATAGGGAAATTAGGAATTGTAATAAAGGCTACTGCAACAGCAATCATCCCTCCACAACCAGGAGTCACACCTATGAGAGCTGCTATTAATACAACAATAACAGCTGATGAACTCATCCATGCATCAAATCTCTCAGCGCCTACCAATACATCTATGACATAGTTAGCTACAAACAAACCTATAAAAACAAAAGTTACCACCATGGCAACATCTATAATGGCATGTAATAAAGTAGATTTCAAATCATCTTCATCACAGTGGCAATCATGCTCTTTGTATTTGAATCGATTTACACAGTAATAAATGATGCTGGTAACTGTAAGTGCAACTGCAACCCAAAAAGTCAAATCCGATATGGCATCGATACCTCCACCCCAAAAAGCCATAATAGAACCTGGAGTCAAAAATATGGTCATGGTAAGGATCGCATAGAAGCCTAGTTTTTCTACAAATAGTCCGGAAAGGGTATTTTGCTTTGTTTGAACGTTTTTTTCTTTTGTAAGCGGTTCATTTTTTTCTGATGCCCTGAAGCCGAGTATATCAGTTAGATATCCAAAAAAAATTCCTGCGATTATTCCGAAGATGGTAATCGTGGCATAGGCTTTGAGATGTCCCGCCACAGCTGCTTCATCTGAGGCACCCAATAAAACAAACGACCCTTCTCCTAACGTACTAATGAATGTGGCAAACAAACCACCAAACGAAATTTTTCTATTCTTATACAGAGAAGCTACGACTATAGTTGCCCCACAGCCAGGAATAGCACCCAATAAAGCACCGATCAGTGGATGTGTCCACTTCGGCCCAAGCTGTCTTGCTACTTTTTGCCTTTTTCTGGCCGCGTAAGTAATAAGTGCAAATCCAATAATCGAGATGGATACATAGCCTCCTATGGCGCCTGCTGCTTCTAGATTATCTAAAACAAATGACCCTAGATTAAATTCCATTTCTATCTCTATTCATAATTGATTGCAAACTAACTAAATATTCAACAATGTTGATATCTAACTTATAAGTACAAAAAATAAGTAGGTTCCTCCATGAGAAACCTACTTATCAATTTATAATCGTTTTGTCTATCTTATCGAGAGCTTAAAAGCTTCTCCAAATTCAGAAAGAAAGTCACTTACTATAGCATTGCTTGGTCTATTAAATATTCAACTGCAGATTTAAACTTCTTTATCAGCTTCATTTGATCATTGCCTACAGTGTTTCCACTCTGAGAAAGTGTCTCAAGGCTCCCTTCTACTGCTGTAGAGTGAACTGTAAAAGAAGCATTTTTTGCATCATTTGTTGTAGGGCGGATATTTATTATAGCCACTCTATCTCCATTCAGATTGTGTATAAAATACGGATGCGAAATTGTTCCCTTCTCTCCTTCTACAATGGTAGCTAAAACTTCCCCGCTTTCTTTGATTTCAAAGTCATCACCTTTTCCTTTCCGCACTAGAACCTCACCCGGAGCTCTTTCTACTAGACTGCCAAATGCTTCCACAACCATCTGATTATTCTTCGCTCTTGTATCATTTTTACTGGCATACTCTTCCATATTTTTCTTTAGATTTTCTGGAAATTGTTTCTCTACAAATGCGTTGAAAATGGATTCATCAAAGGCCCCTTTCTTGAAAAATCCTACTTTGGATAAGTCCTTTACTCTTTGCTTTCCATAGTTCATGATGGGATTAAAGAAAATTAAACTTGATAAACCCTTTGCATCTATTCTGTAAGCTTCAAACCCCTTTCTAGGCACTTCCTCATGAGGAAGTTTTTCCAGATAAAAGGTGGTGTCCTTCATAGACAACAGTGTATTGCCACCAAGATCTCTAAGAAAATATGATTTCATTTTACTTCTGGAGTCCGTACTCTGCTCTTCATCCATATTGTACATATGTTTCTTATCGACTGAGACTTGGCCTTTCTTATACTTTACTTTCTGCCCGTACAATGGTGTACTCACAAACATGACAAAAGCAAAAAAAATTGATAAGTACTTGGTCATTGTATTTAATATTTGATTGAATAAATTTCTTCAAAATATTACACTTTTTATGGATATCATAAAGTTTAACTACACCTTCACACTTACGGTCATACTCCATATCCTCCCCAAAGCTGGAATAATCCCTGGGCCAGGATAGGCAACCGCCCTTCTAGTGAAATAAGAACTGTCCAGTACATTATTCATACTGAAAGAAAACTTAATTGTCGCCGACAATTCATACTGCATAGACAGATCCATAACATGATAGGCTGGCACCACACCAAATACACCTCTGAATGCGGTCTCAGTATTGGCCGCATCAGAGAACTGCTGGCCGACCCAAGTGGACTGGATAGAGGATGAAAATTTTCCGACTCCATAACTGAGTCCCGTCTTGATATTATACTGAGGCAGGTCTTCAAGTCTATTTCCGGTTCTCACTCCTACCAGTGCTCTATTATTAATTTCAGTGTAGGTCCCTCTATTTACCGAACCATTTATGTACCAACTGAGTTTATGCTGGCTTTCCCTTTTTAGAGCAGCCAGAATATCTAATTCGAAAAACAACTCTGCACCAAATATTCGCGCTGAACCTATATTGGTTCTTACTCTCAGGCCATCGTCTATGACCTCTCCTATTCGGTTATCATAAATCGTGTAGAACAATCCACCTTCTATAAAGAATGGCGAGAAGTTTCTTTTACGCAAGCCCAAGTCAAAGCTAAATCCACTTTCATCTCTGATATCTGGGTCCACCACTTGTATGTTGGTCTGAATCTGTACATCGGTAAAATTGATCGCTCGATAGTTGGCAGTGGCATTGCCATACAACTCATAGTTCGCATTATATTTATAAGAGGTACCCAGTCCATAGAGAAAAACCATCCTGTCTGATTCTGAAATTTCGGAAATATCTTCCTCTATAAAATCATCAAAAGCACTAGTCCTAATTGTATTGGTAAAAACGCCATCGACTTCTGTGCCGATGTACTCCAATCTGACCCCTGGAACTAAACTTAACTTAGGATGGATATGAAAAACATTTTCTGCAAAAAATGCAAAGTTGGTATTCGGAAAATCAAAATCTGATTTCCGTCTATCCAGAAAGGCTGTATCTATTCTAGTAAAATTGGCCTCTATTCCATCAGGGCCAAACTGCTGACTGAAATTTGTATTCCCTCTATACAGGCGAGCACCTATCAGTAGCGTATTGTCTACCTCGGTAGGGCTATTATATGAAATAGCTAGTCTGGTCTCATTACCTATATTTCTAAATAGACCATCGAGCAAATCTCTATTGGACAAAGGGTCCGGCAAGTCTGGTGTTTCAAGTAAGCCTAAAGAAGTCCGTCGCGCAGCAAGTCCAAAAAGGCGGTTGTATAATTTTATGTTGGCTCTTGGTTGATACTCTAAGTGTATAGCAGCTAAATTCCAATTAACCTGAAACCAATTGCGTTCACGATTTGAGCTCCGTGGTGACGACAAGAATACTTCATCTGTAAGTCCACCAGCCTGCTGACTGAGATAGTACATATGTGTAAAGTCGAGTCCGATCTTTAGCTTTTCTGAAAAAGCATACTCTCCACTGAAGTAAGCACCTATCTGATCGAAAGCAGAATTTGGACGCCAGCCATTGCCTTGCTTATATTGGAAGTAACTGTAGTAGTTGAATTTTTTTATTTGACCATGGAGACTGTTGAAGGTATTTATAAATTGGTTGGCGCCGTAGGTGTTATGTGATTCGAAGTTGACCTTCTTGGCAGTGTTGCCTTTCTTTATTTTGAAATTTATCAAGCCCCCAAACTGACTGCCATACTGAAGCGCTCCAGCTCCACGGACGACCTCTATCTGTTGTACGGCCTGCAGTGGTGGATTATAATAACTCTCTGGATAACCAAGTGCATCGGCACTCATATCGTAACCATTCTGGCGAGTATTGAAGTTGGCAGATCTATTGGGGCTGAGTCCTCTGCCACCGATATCAAGTTGAAGACCTGCATTATCACTTTCCCAGATATTAAGACTCGGCACTTTGGAAAACGCCTGACGGGCATTGTTGCCTGCCTTATTGCCGACAAGTCTGTCGATGTTGATGACTTCTGTTTTCTTACCGACATACAGGCCACCGCCTTCTACTGCTTGCAGCTGTCTTATCCCAAAAGCATCTGCATCAGAGCCTATAGTCACCGTAGGCAGTTCTAGGCTTGTAGTAATTAAAGTAACGACTACAGAGCTGTCAGACCTTAAGGTGTAGTGTTCAGATTCTAATTCAGAATTAATGGCCTTAAAGATGACCTCGTAGGATATTCCTTGTATAAGATTGAGCTCAAAGTTTCCTCTGGCATCGGTATACGTCAGTAAGTCATCATTAGGTACTTGTATGATGACTTCATTGAGCGGATTACCGTCTTGATTATTTACAACACCAGACAAAGTTACAGTTTGTTGTTGTGCGACCAGCCAGTGGCCATTGCAAGAGAAAAGGAATAATATGACAAAGTTACGCAAGCTCATTTTTCCTCAAAAGGTATTATCCAGCCATCCTGCATCGGATCTCCTTTGCCATATAAATTATAGGTTTCATCGGTGAATCTCTGGCTGCGCCATGCATTCAGAGAGATTCTACTTTTGACATATACTTCAGGATCATAGCCCTTAGTAGCCACAAATTCGTCCCCAAGATGTCTTGCAAACTGGATTATCATATCTGGCTGTGATCGCAGTTGCTGACGCTGAAAATCTGTCAGGTATAGACTAGGGTCTATCTCCCGTTGGACCTCAGTCTTGGGATCACGAACAATAAAGGAGGTATAGCCATTCTTCTCGATCAACATCACTCGCCAACTGAATCTATATCCCTGCTCATGCCAGAACAAATTGCCTTCATACCAAACATGTCTCAAAGGTAGGAATAGTTGGACGATCAGATAGGCTAAAATTAGACGAGACACTATGGTCTGTCTTTTGCAAGCTACGCGAGGTGTTTGTTGTTGATCCGCTAGACGACCACCTATCATACTCAGTAAGCGTTCGTGAAATGAACTTGAAAAAAAGATAATCGTCGAGGTAATCATGATATATGGAAACATTCCTATACGCGGAAACAAAACACCAGTAAGTACATGAAAAATAATGACGGCCACATAGGCCCAGGCTCGTGTCTTTTTAAGCCAGAGAAAAACCCATATGGTCAGATCATAAAAACATCCAACCCAACTGAAAACAAAGGCGACTTCCTTATACTTCATTAGAGAACCTAGCAAAGGTAACTGATACTTGCCAGGCAGCCAGGTTGCCATTGGCTGAGCTCTAAGGAGCCAGTCAGAATTAACTTTAGCCAGACCTGCAAAGAAATAAACTAAGGACAGCTGCAGCTTAAAGATGAGAATATGCCAATTGCTACATGTCGTGGACTTAAGCTTGGGAAACAGTTTGACATCTATAGAATACCAATGATGTGCAGGCACCCAGATCATCCAAAACACCAATAAAGTGACTAGATAATAATGGTTGAGATAATAGGTCTTATCTAACAGCTCTATGTAACTGAACAGTAGGAAATGCATTATGGTACTTAATCTATACATCAAGCCACAAGCAATACCTAAAGCGCTGAATGCAAGTAATCCAAATATGACATACATACCCTCGCCCGAAATGGGCTTTACCCAAGAGATGAAACTAAAATGATAGCTGGGGTAGATATACAGCTGCTCTATCCAGCCCTGCTGATAAGTTCTGAATATGCTGTAGAATAAAAGTAAGCCAAAAACTATTCTAAAGACTATCAGCGGTGCTATAGAGACTTTTTGGAAGAGCCAAGCGTTGTATCTGCTGTATAGAGAATTTGATATTACCACTAACTAAAATCATCACAGAAAAACTGCATAGCTATGAGATTTCTGTTTTTCATACTTTCAAATAATGAAAAGACGGTTAATCTCCATCATTAGAACCGTCAGCATCCTGCACATTGAGCACAGGGAACAAATCCGACTTATATAAAGTGACAAGACCTTGTATGCTATTGTACAAGTCGTCATCTCCAGTTATAGATGTCCGATTGTCGATCTGTGTATATATCTCCCGAAATTGATTCCTTATATCTTCATCTAGCACATCCTGGTCTATGCCCATTAGCAAGTCATCGTATCCAAAACCTTCAGAAGTATTGCCGTTGCCCAAATAAATATCTTCCATTTCTTCCACAGCGGCTCTTACCATAGCTAAAGCTGCTGCATCGCTATTTTCAAATAATGATTGGTAGAGGGCTTCTTTTTTAGCAACATCTGGCTCAATAGGTGTATCATTCGGTCCTAATCGACCTATAGGAATCCCTACCTTGTTTTCCCTTACATGTTCTTCATAATAGAACATGATTTCATTTAATTGTACACTAATAGAACTACCTAATGCGACCCCACCGTTATTGACAAAATTATCTCTGAGATCTCCTGTCCAATTTACTACATTGAAATCAGCTTTTTCTTTCATCGCTGCTATCAGTTCCATAAGGAAGGTCCTCATCTTTGCCGAAGAAGAAAAGGACGCTTTCGGGTCTTGAAGTCCATATAACAAATAATCTAGTGCTGGAAAGCCATTTGCCCTTTGCTGGTTTATGCTGTTAAAATCATAGCTCTCATTTTCTATAAATTCTTCTAGCAAAGTAACATCGATGGGGTATAAGTTGGTTGTATTGACAATATCAAGATTAGCGGTCGCAAAGTAATTGTGCACCGCCGCAGATTGATAGGCCAGATTGGTGGCAAAGTATTGTGATCTCAGAGCTTCCAAGGATGGTATATCCATCTCGTTAGAAAATCTTTGTGCAACAGTTTCTAATTCTGTTATTGCATTCAAGTAGGTGGACGCCGTTGGTATTATAAGGTTGTCTATTTGATTGATGAGCAGCGTCTCCATGTCTGAATCTGGTTGTGATGGTTCGTCAGGAGGTGGTGCTGTATTTTTCATACAAGAACCAAAGGTCAATCCAAAAACTAGAAGGGGTATGATGGTAGCTTTTATGAATCTTTCGGTTTTCATCTACTAAAAAGGAACATTGATAAATCCAGGAAAAGTCTCGTTAAGTCTGACTCTAGCAGCCTGCATATGCTCATCTGTGATTTCCCACAAATTGATGTCATAGATACCTGATAGACTGTGACTATCAGAGGGCCACCCAAGTTCTTCCAGCACATCATAGGCTGCTGATACTGTCATTCGTCCTTCACTATTATGCGACAATGAATAGATAAATCCATAGGCTTCTGATAGGTGATGTAACTTATCTTCAGCTGTTATATCTGCAATAGCAAGATTGAGATAATGGAAGGCAGCAGCAGCAAGACCTGCTTCCACGTATAGTTTTATATCCTGTCTGCAAGCTTCTAGGGCTGCTTCATTGGTGGTTTCGTCACCAGGTCCAAATCCTTCGCCAGCTTTCAGAATAGATCTTCCAAGAATAAAGGCATCCATAATTCGTTGTGCGAAGTGAATACCAAAGGCTTCTTCAGCTTCATCACTAAAATCAAAGATATAGTTGGCCATGAAGTCTCCATCGCCATTAGATGTATTATTGGGATTAGGGTAAGTCTCTGGGTTGGCGCCTAAGTAGCCGAAAGCTTCGTCCCAGCGGTGTTGTCTGTCTGTACCCAGAGTCAAATAATCTACACCAGCAGCTGATTCATTGTTACCGCCTGGATTATCAGGACCAGACTGAGAAGGTCTTAGATAATCATCTACCATCTGATCATAAAGCAAAGGGCCATACAGGCCTTTCTCTAAAATCTGAGCATACTCAAGACCATTAGCACTTACATGTCTTCTGCTACCGCCTGATACAATCATACCAGCGGTGCCATTGGAAGCTATAGTGGCATAATTCTGACTCGACTCTACGAGGTTGTCTGCAAGGTCGGCAAATTGGTCCGCTACTGAGGTATCACCATTATCGAAATTGAGTTCATCTATTTTGCTACGGAGGTCAGAATTCCCCATTGCTGCTGGAGTCGAAAACTGATCTTTGTTCTCATTGGCTATTGCCTCAGCAAGGTCAAAGCTAATGGGCTCATCTCTTGTTACTGAAACAATTTCTTTCAGTTGAGCAATCCTTCTGACTTGACCAGAATATGCTGCAGGCGCTAAGGTACCCTCATAATCATAAAAT
This sequence comes from uncultured Saprospiraceae bacterium, assembly GCA_964556525.1. GTDB lineage: Bacteria > Bacteroidota > Bacteroidia > Chitinophagales > Saprospiraceae > RFSX01. The sequence goes on along the minus strand of CAZKXO010000010.1, from coordinate 16,466 downwards.
GATGGAACACTAAAACCTTGCAGCTCCACAGATCCATAAACATCCAGATTGCTGGTAAGGAAGCCTGCATCTGCTCCAGTTACCACAGTAGTTGGCATTATTTCTATACAATTACATGTTTGCGCCTCTTTGACAAAGCCCTGAGGGCAGTCAATATCTGTGCAAGGATCTGGTGTGATAGATAAGGCATCGGTGATACAAGCACAATTGACAGAGAGTACTTGGCTGGTATGGCAGGTTGTTTTGCAGACTATGTCTCCATCTTCGCATTCAAAACCCTCTGGTATGGACAATTCATCACATATATTGCTTGTACAAGAGCTAGCAAAAAGCACTACAAGTGACAAAGAAATTATATGTAATAGACTGTTTTTCATGTACTTAAGCCATTATATTCAATCCGTTTAATCCATTAAAGTAGGGTTAATTAAAGATGTATTCTTATTTGGACTAAATCTTAATAGCGACACAAATATAGTTATTCATTCCAATCTCATCTTGTTTTTAAAGACAATTTCAGAAGGAATATTAGACATTATCTTGAGAGAATGTTGATAACCGACATGAACTCCCTGGTCAAAAACATTTTCACTTACGCCAGAGCTAGAACTGATGATTTGTCACTAGAAAAAGTAGAATTAAAAAGTTGGTATCTGAAAAATTATACCACCTGGATCAGATAGTGCTTTATGTAAAGGCAATGTTATTAAGTATCTCTATTCTAATTGCGCTCTCTAAAAAAACAACACCGCAATCAGCTGCCCTAGCACCCCAACAGAAAAACCACCTGCTACATCTTGAAAATTATGTGCCTTCAGAAACAGCCTGGAGCTCAATACTGCACCACCCAGAACAAGGACAAAAAGAAGTATAACGATATTATGGATCTGCACAGAACTACCAAACAAATCCAGCAGAATATAGCGATCTCCGTATTCTATGATAAGATGTAAGGCAGCCATAAGCAGTCCGCCCACACCGACACCATGGAGACTGATCTTGGAAAAATTATTGAGAAAGAAAGCAAGAAAGAGGGCTATCAAAGCACCCAAAACAAAATTAGCATAGGGAATAGGAACAGCACTATGGGTCCTTATATTCAAATAGAGCCAGAGATAAGAAATGGCGACAACTATCATTGGTCCTATCCGTTCGGTGCGCTCCTTCATTTCCAAACTATGAATAAATCCTACTCCCAGCATCAGCAAGATCGCAATTATCGGAATCAACACTGAGGTAAAAAAGATAATCAGGGTCAGTGCAATCAGTTCGCGGTTGCTGCTATAAGGAAAAAGGTAGGGATTTACTTTGAGGTAAAGGAAGAAAACATACATGATAACCAGCATCGGATGACCTATAATGGACAGCAGATAAGCTAAGAATTTAGAAACAGAGCTTTCGGTTTGGTTTTCTATGTGTCTTGGATTCATTTGACTTTATAAAACTAGAGAAAAGCAGCCATTATCTTTCCTTCTTATCTAGCTTTATATTCTCAGAGGGCTGGAAAGCCAAGTGAAGATTAAGTCATTCCTCATCGAGGAAGAGGGCTACTGAAGAATTCTTGTAAAAAAGGCACCATTCAGATACACCTTTTTTATCCATTGGACCATCTATTATTAATACCTAACTTTATGGTCATATAGTGTTTAACATATCTTTTAGTAACATTAGACCTAGACCGTCGTTTTGGATTGTAAAGCCGTATTTATGAGATATTTCGCCATAATTCTGTTCTTCAGCTGTACTTTTCTTTCAGCTCAGGATGTCAATCCTAAGGTGATACCCATCCAAGAAGATGAAAGTTCCGCTGTACTAAGTGATACCATTCGCTATGAGGATGATCTCCCTATGTTTGAGACCAATATAGATGGGAGGATAATGACCGCCATGATTACAGAGAATGGTGACACCTTAATTATGGAAACACTAGATGATATTAGTATTACCTCCTTGAGAACTTTTAAGGATGATGCCGATTATAGAAAGTATATGAAATTTAAGCGCTACGCTGCTGTAGTCTACCCTTATGCCAAAGAAGCTATTAGAATCTTTCGGGAAACGGAGTATCTGACAGCCACCATGAGCAAGAGAAAGCGCAAGAAACACATCAAGAAACTTCAGGAAGAACTGAAGAGAGACTTCGAAGCACCATTGACCAAGCTGACAAAGTTACAGGGTAAAATCATGATTAAAATGATAGAAAAAGAACTGGACAAAACCATGTTCGAATTGATCAAAGGTGCTAGAGGAGGATTTGCAGCGATGTACTGGCACAATGCCTCTAAGCTATACAGTTATGATCTAAAGGAAGGCTACAATGAAGGCGATTACCCTATCTTGGATGCAGTTCTTCAGGATTTTGACATTTCCTATAGAATAGAACAGGATAAGCTCAATTCTAAATAAACTTGGTGGAGCAAAATAACTTAGTCAGCTGGCAGAGTCCTTCTAATATCGCTCTAGTAAAGTACTGGGGTAAGCATGGCAGACAATTGCCTAGCAATCCTTCTATCAGCTTTACTCTTAGTCAAGCACATACAGTCACCACTGTAGGTTATGATAAGAAGGTAGCAGGTTCGACAGAGATAGACTTAGACTTTAAGTTCGAAGGGGCAGCAAAGCCTGCTTTCAAAAACAAGATAAAATCTTACCTAGAACAGGTAACAGATATCCTTCCCTGGTTGTCCGACTATCGTTTCGATATACAAAGCGCTAACTCTTTTCCGCATTCTTCTGGCATCGCATCATCGGCTTCCAGCATGTCAGCCTTGGCACTCTGTCTCTTATCCATAGAGCAGAATATAAGTGGGCACACAACCATGAACAAAACCAAGGCTTCTACCCTGGCAAGACTAGGGAGTGGCAGTGCTTCCAGATCGGTTTTCGGACCTCTTAGTATCTGGGGTGACACCACGGTAACGCCAAGAAGTTCCAATTTGCACGCTATAGAATATACAGAGAATATAGACCCTGTATTCAGTTCTTTCCATGATGACATTCTCATCATATCCAAAGAGGAGAAAGCCGTGTCTTCCAGAGCTGGTCATGCGCTGATGGATGGCAACCCATATGCACTAACTAGATTTGAGCAAGCACAAAAGCATCTAGTAGAAATAGTTACGGCAATGCAGTCAGGTGACCTAGAGAAATTCGGCCACATAGTAGAGAAAGAAGCACTGACACTACATGCATTGATGATGGCATCTGAGCCGCCATACATGCTTATGGAACCACATACACTGAGTGCTATCCGTGTCATACAAGACTATAGAAAATCGCAAAATATCCCTGTATATTTTACACTAGATGCAGGGCCCAACATACATATGTTATATCCTGATAAATATTCTGCTCAAGTACAGTCACTAAAAACTGAACTGGTCACCTTTTGTGAAGACGGAAAAATCATAGAAGACCAAGTCGGTCCTGGACCAAAAAAACTAGCATGAGAAATATCATCCTGATAACCTTAGCCTTATTTAGTTCTACACTTACGATAGCTCAGTGGACTGAAAGTCCTATGGCCAGCTGCGAAAACGTAGAGTTCAACAGAAAAGTCAACAGACTACTTAACTATAGTGTAGATGTTATTTCTGTAAAAGAATTACAAGCCAATACTGACAAGTATATCTTACTAGACACAAGAGAATACCAAGAATATCAGGTTTCCAGAATACCCGGTGCCATCTACTTCGGTTATGATAATCCAAAGTGGGAACTGCTAGAACAATTTGACACAAACAAAGAGATAGTCGTCTACTGCTCTATCGGCTACCGCAGTGAAAAAATAGGTGAGAAACTTCAGAAGAAAGGCTATACCAAAGTCAGAAATCTCTATGGCAGCATCTTCGAGTGGGCTAACCAGGGTTACAAGTTGGAAGGACCCGAGCAAACAGAAGCCCATAAAGTACATACCTACAATAAGCGCTGGAGTAAGTGGATGTTTAATGAGGAGGTGGAGAAGGTGTATTAGCTATGTTCCTTAGCTCCGCTACCCTCTCTAACTCCCTTTTATGTTTGTGTAGGGGTGCGAGTGATTCTGCGCTTAGCTCTCCCATATAGTGGTCGGGAGCGAAGGCGGTAAGCAATCAAAAAATCATCCTTCATTCCCCATTCTTCATTCATCATTCATCATTCCACCTACTTATTAAACTGATTCATGGTATGTGACAGACCGATAGAACAAAAACTAAGAATAGCCTTGCTACAATCACCAAGTATGTATCCGAGCTGATCCAGCTCTTCTTCCGTCCACTTTCCGAGTACGAAATCTACCTGTCGGCCTTTTCTGAAATCATTACCTATGCCTACCCTCAATCTTGCATACTTAGAAGTGCCGAGTACTTGTTCTATGTCTTTCAGCCCATTATGACCTCCAGCGGCGCCTTTGCCTCGTAGTCTTATCTTTCCGAAATCTATATTGAGATCATCTACGACAACGAGGATGTTTTCAGGCTTTATTTTCAGTTTACTCATCCAGTGATTGACTGCCTTGCCGGAGCGGTTCATGTAGGTAGATGGTTTTAGGAGGTGGATCTGTCTGCCTTTGTGCTTGACCATAGTAATATCGCCCAAGCTGTCATTTTTAAATTCCGTTTTCATATTGTAGGCCACCATGTCTACTGCTTCAAAACCCACATTGTGTCTGGTAGCATCATAATCTGGGTGCATATTTCCAAGTCCGATAACTAAATACTTCATCTGGGGATCTATTTGTTCTTCCTCTTGCTTACCAGCAAATAATTTCTTTAAAAAGTTCAGCATTCATGAATTTTTACCAAAGCACAAAAGTAAGAAACTGTATCTAGGATGAAGGCGGTTCTGCATAGGGGTCGTACGAGCCTATGGACCACAGATGTCCTTCAGGGTCTTTTAGCGAGTAGTAGCGGCCACCATATTCTTCTGACCGAAGTTCTACGAGGAACTGGACTCCTTGAGCTTTGGCATTTTCATAGTGTGCCTCTATCTCGTCATCAGGAATATAGATGAGTGAAGACTGCGTATTCTTCCCACCAACTTCATCTGGTGTACACATCAGCTTGCCATACTCGGTATCATTAGCACTGCTGAGCATTATCATACCCGAGCCAAAAGTCAATTGTGCATGAGCAATAGAAGTAGGTCCCGCTGGTACTACTAGTTTCTTTTCAAAACCAAGCACGGTACAAAACCACTCTATCGCTGCCTTTGCATCTTTATATTGCATAGTGGGGGTAACAATTCCTTTAGGAGTAGACATCTAGATTAAAAATTTTCCATGTTTGTAAATAAGGACCTCATCCGCCCAGATCTCTCCGCTTTCTGACATATCGGTAATCATATCCCAATGGATGGAGGACTGATTGGTCCCACCAGTCTGCTTATACGCCTGCCCTACTGCCATATGAATGGTACCTCCTATCTTCTCATCGAAAAGGATATTTCTTGTTGCTCGCTGTATCTTATAATTTGTTCCGATGGCTACTTCACCGAAGTAATTAGCACCAGGAATTTGGAAAACAGCATCCAGGAGGCCCTTACCTTCCTCTGCATCCCACTTGACGACTTTGCCTTCTTCTACCCACAAGGTTATGCCTTTGACATCTTTTCCCATATAGATAGAGGGAAAGGTAAAGTGGACTTTGCCATTTACTGAGTTTTCCACAGGGCCAGAAAACACTTCACCCGATGGCATATTGGTCTGACCATCAGAATTTATCCAAGTTCTGTCTGTTACACTAAAGCTGATATCTGTATGATCTGCCTTGTATCTAACCTGATCTACCTTATCCAGATATTCCTTTATTCTTTGCTGTTGCTTCCTGACTTTGAGCCATTCACCTTCGGGATCATCAGCATATAGATGACAAGCATTAAAGACAAACTTGGAATATTCCTCTAACGTCATCTCCGCTGCGTCTGCTGCAGCTGGTGTGGGATACTGACACAGTGATCTTTTCAGTGCACCTGGAAGTGACCTGTCTGCCGTACGTTCGAAGTAGACCTTATTTAGTGGAGCCAGTGCTTTGCTTCTTATCTGCTTTTTACTCAGGTCTATATCGGTTGTTTCATTGAGATCATAGGGTGCTTTGATATAAAGGTAAGCGTCAAACTCTTCCATTGCTTTCTTCATCAGAACAGGCGGTTGGTTGAGCTGGAACTCGGTAGCATATTCATAGAAGATTTTATCTTGTCCATTAAACTTAAAGTCTATTTCTACTATAGCACCAAGCTTAGTTGCCTCGGTATAGATCTCTCTTACCAGAGGTTCGGCCAGTAGAGTGGTTCTGACTAACAATCGATCTTTAGGCTTCAGTTCTACACAATAGTGCACCAATAAGCGTGCATATTTTTTTAGAATTTCTGTATCCATAACTTAGTATCATCAGTTGGTCGGTGAATATATGCTTAATTGAAATCAATAAGAATAGGGACCACAATTTACTATTTCCACTGACCTGCTCTATCCCAATTGTTAATAACCTGCTTTGAACTTCATCAGAATGTTAATTATTATCCACAATAGATAACAATTTGTTGATATATATAATCTAACGTGAGGTTTTCCTTGACTACCTTAGAGGCTACTAAAACAAACCTTTATGAAGAAACTATTTACTTTACTATTACTGTCCTCGATTTCATTCGCTGGTCTTTGGGCACAGGGCTCTACGTCCTCTTCTATAAGCGGAAAAGTTAAGGATTACGACACCAAGGATGGCTTGATTGCCACAGCTGTTGTAGCCACACATGTTCCATCAGGAACTATCTATGGTGCTACAACTGATGATGCGGGTTTTTTCAGAATTCCTGGTATGAGAGTTGGTGGTCCGTACACAGTACAGATTACTTATGTTGGATATGAAACATTTACAAAAGAGAATGTCTATCTCAACTTAGGTCAAAATCTGAAAATCGATGCTTTATTGTCTACAGCTTCTATCGGACTAGAGGAAGTTGTAATTTCTGCAGGAGGTCTTTTTGATGGAACTAAGACTGGTGCAGAAACAGTAATCGACGAAGAGCAGATTAATATCTTACCTACAGTTTCCAGATCTATCGGTGACTTTACTAGATTGACGCCACAAAGTAGAACGACGGAAGGCAATGACGGTTTTGAGCTTTCATTTGCTGGACAGAACAACAGATACAACTCTATCTACATCGATGGGGCGATCAGTAATGATGTCTTCGGACTTGCTGGTTCCGGTACCAATGGTGGCCAGACAGGTGTATCTCCGATTTCTGTAGATGCGATAGAAGAATTCCAAGTCAACCTAGCACCTTTCGACGTAAAGCAAGGAGGTTTTGGTGGTGCTGCTATCAATGCCGTTACTAGATCAGGAACAAACAACATGGAAGGTTCTGTCTACACCTATTTCAGGAATCAGGCCTTAGCTGGTAAAACACCTACTGATAATGAAATGGTAGATAGAGAAAGACTCAATGACTTTACCGCTCAGACGACTGGATTCAGATTGGGTGGACCACTTATCGAGAACAAGTTGTTCTTCTTTGTGAATGCAGAAGTGCAGAGAGACGTCACACCACTTCCATTTAATTTTGACGATTACATAGGCGACTCGGACAGAGCTCAGATAAATGCGCTTGTGGCAAAATTGCAAGAGTTTGGGTATGACCCAGGCACTTTCGAAGACAATGAAAGATTCCTTAATTCTGAAAAATATAATTTAAAGCTAGATTACAATATCAATGAGAAAAACAAGTTGGCTTTTAAGCTTTCTCATGTACATGCCAATAACTTAGAAGGTGTACAGTCAGATTTCAATTCACTTAACTTCTTGAACTCAAGTGAGTCTTTCGACTCTAGAACGACTACAGCCTCACTCGAATTAAATACGCTGATCAGTCCTTCTATGAGCAACAACCTTATAGTGGGGTTTACAGCGGTAAGAGATGATAGAGATCCTTCTGGAAATGATTTCCCACACATAGATATCGATGATGGTTCTGGATTCATTTCATTAGGTGGAGAAGAATTTAGTAGTGCCAACCTACTGAATCAAGATGTACTTACAGTTACCAACAATTTATCTCTATACAAAGGAAAGCATACAATAACATTAGGAACACATAATGAGTTCTATAGTGTAGACAACTTATTCATTGCCTTCAATTTCGGTTCGTATGACTTTGATGATGTACCAACCTTTCTGAATGATGGAAATTCTAGCTTCTTTATCAGAGGCCATTCTCTAGTAGATAATGTTTCTGGAGATGAATCTGAAGCGATCGCTTCTTTCTCTGCAGGACAATTCGGTTTGTATGCACAGGATGAAATCCAGCTTACTGATAACTTTAAGTTTACTGCTGGACTTAGATTGGATCTTCCATTTTATGGCGATACTCCTGAAAATGATGCCTTCAATAGAGAAACAATTCCTCTTTTAGAAGATGAAGGTTATGACCTAAGAGGTGCACAGGTAGGCCAATTTATACAACCACAATTACAGATTTCTCCAAGAATAGGATTTAACTGGGATGTAAATGGTGACAACAAGACTCAGGTAAGAGGAGGAGCCGGCTTATTCACTAGTAGAGCGCCACTTGTATGGGTAGGAGGTGCATTCAATAACTATGGACTTAATGTCGGAACACAGCTAGCTTTTGGTGATCTTCCATTCAATCCTGACCCACAAGGTCAGCTACCAGGCATTATCGATTTGAATAATGTGTCACCTTCTGGTTCAGTAGACTTGTTTGCTGAAGACTTTAAGTTGCCACAGTTCCTTAAGCTTAATTTGGCAGCAGACCACAAGTTATCTAAAAACTGGACCTTACAGCTAGATGGTTTATTCAATAAGACAATCCAAAATGTTGCGTACCAAAACCTCAACTTGAGACAGTCTGTAGGCAATCTTACTGGCACACCAGATGACAGACCTATCTATGACAGACGTAATGAGACAGATGGCACCTATGATAGAATTTTATTGGGATATAATACATCGGAAGGTTTTAGCTACAACCTTTCTGCAAGTGTAACTGGTAGAATCGCCAATAGCTTGTTTGTAAATGCAGCTTATTCTTACGGTGATTCATTCTCAGTATTTGATGGAACAAGTTCTCAGAATTCTTCTCAGTGGAGAGGCCTACACAATGTCGGAGGTAGAAACTTTGATCAGGCGCTGTCTAGATCAGACTTCTCGCCTGGTTCTAGATTCATACTAGCCTTGAGCAAGGAATTCAATTACCTAGGAGATGCTTTTGGAACGACTATTACCATATTCCACGAAACTTCTCAAGGACGTCCTTATAGTTATATATATAATGACAATGGTAACCTGACTAGTGAAGACTCTAGAGAAAGATCATTGATCTATATCCCTGCTACTTCAAGTGACGTTATACTAGTAGATAACGATGACCTAAGTGCTTCAGAGCAGTGGACTGCTTTGAATGCCTTTATAGAAAATGACCCTTATCTAAGCGCGAATAGAGGTAGTTATGCAGAGAGAAATCAGAACAGAGGAAGATGGAGTCATGTAATGGACCTGAAAATATTACAAGACCTCAGCATCAATGCTGGCAACAAGACGCATAAGCTTCAGGTATCATTGGATGTATTTAATTTCTCTAACTTGATCAACAGCAACTGGGGAAGAAGATACTTTGTAGGTAGTTTCGGCAGCTTCGAATTACTCAACTTCGAAGGGTTCCAAGATGGCACCAATACACCAACCTTCTCTTATGATCCATCTATAGCCACTGAGGACAATGATCCTTTTGCAGTTATCGACGATGGAGGTATACAGAGTTCAAGATGGCAAATGCAACTGGGATTAAGATATATCTTCCAGTAAGAACATAAAATATTGACACAGTGAAAGCCATCCTAAATTACTAGGGTGGCTTTTTCTTTTTAACTGAATCACGATTTAGACAGCAAAATTTTTCGAGTACTATTAATGCACTTGAAAATGCAGAATTTGGAATATTAAATCAAAAGAGTCCTTACGCAAAAACAACCGTCCTGTTATGACAGGTGATTATCTTATGATTCAGTTGGGACCAGACGGCATCTGCAAGCACAATTTTTTCTATATCCCTACCCTTTCTTTTCATATCTCTGACTGAGTCTATATGGGAAACCGGAATCACTCCTTGCCTGATGATAGGACCAGCATCCAAGTCTGAAGTTACATAATGTGCCGTCGCCCCTACGAGCTTCACACCACGGACATAGGCTGCCTTGTACGGATTGGCCCCAGCAAAAGCAGGCAAAGTAGAATGATGAATGTTTATAATTCTATCCCTAAATCGATCGCAGAAACTCCCGCTGAGCACTTGCATATATCTTGCTAAGACGATGAGGTCTATATTATGTTTTTTGAGAAGATGATACTCTGCTTCTTCTTGTTCCTCTTTGTTGTCCTTGGTGATTGGAAAATAGTGGTAAGGTATATTGTACCTTTCACCGATATATCTGAATTTCTCATGATTACTAATAATAAGTGGAATCTCTATCTTCCATTCACCAGATTCATATCTAGACATTATGTCAAAGAGACAGTGGGAATACTTAGAAACAAAAATCGCCACCTTTGGTACCTCATTAGAAAACTTCAGTTTGAATTTCAAATCATATTTGCTAGCAATCATTGTCTGGAAATACTCCGCCATTTTTTCAGAGGGAATAGTAAAATCTTTTAGTTGCCATTCTACCCGCATAAAGAAAAGGTTAGAATCATGGTCTACATGTTCGTCTAGGGCTATGATGTTGCCATTATTCTTATGCAGAAAATCAGTAATCGCTGCGACCAGGCCTTTCTTGTCCTCACAGTGCACCAGCAAGATGGCTGTATCCTTAGTTCTCGAGCTCAAAATCTCTATTTTACTAGTAAAACGGTCAAAAACAATACCATTGTAGTCGTAGGCTCAGCAATATTCAGTGCCACCTGGGGCTCCATTTTTCCCTATTCATCTATATATTGTTGTTACAAGCTTGATTTAGGGTCAAATTGCGACCATATCTTGAGAAAGAACAATGAGCATGTATTCTAGTATTATATCCAAAATAGCATTTATAGGCCTGTTATGGCTCTGTTTTCCTGCTGCTCAGCTGGAAGCCCAATACGATAATGGCATCTATATCTATGGTACGATTACAACTACTGAAGGAGATAAGTTTACGGGCTTTATCAGGTGGGGCAAAGAAGAGATGTACTGGCATGATGTCTTCAATTCTGTAAAAACAGATAATTTTAAAAGAAACCCCACAAAGAAAAACAGCAGCTGGAAAAACATGGACTGGAGCTTCAGTAGCATCTGGAAAGACAAATACTCTACCGGAAATCATGTCTTTGCTTGCTTCTTCGGTGACATAGCCGAAATGAACATCAAGCGCGGTGAACGAGTACACTTGTTATTTAAAAATGATGCAGAGCTAGAAGTCGATGGCGGCTCTAATGACATCGGAACGACCTTAAGAGTATGGGATTACGAGCTCGGCAAGATCAGTATAGACTGGGAAGACCTGAAACACATCAAGTTTTTTGCCGCACCTAACAACATAGAGTCTCCATATGGCAAGCCACTCTATGGCACCGTCTACACCAATCGGAAAAGAGAATTTACAGGCCACATAAAGTGGGATATGGACGAGAGAAATGGTCTCGATATCTTAGATGGAGAATCTCGTCTCGGCGACCAGAAGATACCTTTCGAAAAGATTTCCTCCATAGACAAACTTATAGGCGGCGAGGGTATAGATATTTTATTTGAGTCAGGCAGGACCCTGCGCTTGGATGGGTCCAATGACTGTGACTCTGGCAATAGAGGGATAGGGATCTTTGTAGAAGCCTTGGGCAATCTTGAAATAGACTGGCAAGATTTTATCCGACTAGACTTTAGCTCGGTACTGCCACAAAATACCGCCTACGACAATTTTCCAGTTCCAGAAGATATACGAGCCAAAGTGCTTACCTATGATGGCAAGATCCATTCGGGTTATATAGCCTTTGACAGAGACGAGATCTGGAGTTTTGAGTTTCTTGATGGAGACGATGATGATATAGAGTTTCAGATTCCGATGAGAAATATAGAGAGGATCACCCCAAAAAACAGAGCTTTCTCTATGGTAGAACTCAGAAATGGCGAACAGTTACTGCTGGGTGATCGTCAGGATGTCAGCCGCAACAATAATGGCATCCTCCTCTTTACTGGATCCAGTGACTTACCCATCGAAATAGACTGGGACGATATAGAAGAAATAGTGTTCAAATAACCAACTTATAAGTCAGTCCTCGAAGGCTGATCAGTGATCAAATATTCCTTAGTTGAAAGCACTCTTATTTAGACTTGTTTTGCCAGTGGTGTGCCTTATAGGTACGGCAACTTGGATGTATTACTATCCTAATATAGATGCCGACAAGCAAATAAAGGTGTACACTACTTGTTGGTTTTTGATAGGAGGATCACTGATAATTATCGTACTCTCATTCCTTAGTTATATCCTCAATAAATCTATTCCCTGGCTCAAGTATCCCGGTTTCCGTTTTTTCTTTCAGATGTTACTGGGAACTGCTCTCTCCATCGGAGCGCTGAATGTCAGTTACTACATCATAAAGAACTATTATGCTTCCGCGCCAGACAGCGAGAACTTTATAGTAATGAACCTTTATGCCTCTGCACTGATACTGCCCATCTTTGCCTGTTTCTTTGGTTATCAGTTTCTCAGAGACTGGCGACGATCGGAACTAAAATCAGAAAGACTGCAAAGGGAAAATGCCAGATCGCAAATGATGTCCCTCAAGAATCATCTGGACCCGCACTTTCTGTTTAATAATCTAAACATCCTTTCCTCCCTTATGGACAAAGACCTAGATCTTTCTAAGGAGTACTTAGATAAATTTGCAGAAGTGTACAGAATCATCCTGAAAGCAGAACATTCAGATCTCAGTTTACTGAATGAAGAACTCCAAATGATAGACTCTTATATCTATCTGCTACGCATTCGATTTGCAGAAAGCGTTTTCTTTTCCATAGACTTAACTGAATCAGACAGTCAAAAGGTATTACCTCCTTTGTCTCTGCAAATGCTGATAGAAAATGCCATAAAACATAACATGGCTACAGAACAACAACCCATTACAATCAAGATTTATACAGAAGGAGAACACATCATAGTAGAAAACAATCTGCAAAAAAAGAAATACGATACCCAGACCCGAAAAGGCTCAGGACTGGAAAACATTAAAAACAGATATGAATTTTTTACTGACAAAGAGGTAGAGATTTTAGAGACCAAGGATCGATTCAAAGTCAAATTGCCATTATTAGAAATCGACTACTGACCACCCAGCAAACGAAACATATATGAAAATCCTACTTATAGAAGACGAGAAATTGGCCGCCGAAAAGCTTCAAAATTTGCTAGCAGAACTAAGTCCCAATTGTGAGATAATCGATGTAAAAGATTCTGTGGATGGCAGTCTAGAATGGTTACAACAAAACCCTGTGCCAGACCTTATCATCTGTGACATCCATCTTACCGATGGTCTCTGTTTCAATATATTCACTCAGCATCAGGTAACTTGTCCTATAATATTTGCCACAGCTTATGACAAATATGCCTTGCAAGCCTTTGAGGTCAATAGCATAGACTACCTGCTGAAACCCATACAAAAAGAAAGACTAGAAAAAGCACTGGAAAAATACTCGCAATTGTCTGTATCCAAAACCGATGACCAAACCGAACTCTACCATCAGTTCCAAAACCTACTCAAACAAAGAAATAAAAACTACAAAGCCCGCTTCCTCTGCAAACTAGGCAACAAAATAAAATCTGTACCCACAGAAAGCATTGCCTACTTCTATAGTCAAAATAAGATGACCTTCCTCGTAGACAAAAACAATCAGCGACTGCCTGTCAATAATACCCTAGATGAAATAGATCAGATGATAGACCCTGACCACTTCTTTAGGGTTAATAGAAAGTTCATCTCCCATTTCGATGCCATCCACGAAATCCATCCCTACTTCAAGGGCCGTCTAAAACTAAAACTGAGCCCAGCCATAGATGAGGATATAGTCGTCAGTACAGAGAAGTCGCCGGTGTTTAAAGCCTGGCTGGATCGATAGTATCTATAAAACTCTGAAACTGCTAAGCAAGAAGGCAGTCTAGTACTCACTATGCCGTTCCCAGTAATTTTGGTCTTCTACCTCTGAGATAATCTGAAGATAATTGCCGTAGCGCAGATCGCTTATCTCACCTTCTTCTATACCTGTCTTTATGGCACATTTGGGTTCATTGCGATGTGTACAGTCCTGGAACTTACATCCCGAAGAAGCTGCAAAAAACTCTTTGAAATTGTGCGCGACATCTTGGACTTCCATATGATTAAACCCTAAGGTCTTTATACCTGGGGAATCTATAATCATAGTGCCTGCTCCCAGATCAAACATTTCTGCGAAAGTCGTTGTATGCTGTCCCTTGCCTGTATAGTCTGATATACTCTTGGTTTTTAGTTCTAGATCTGGGTGCAGTCTATTCAGCAAAGATGACTTGCCGACTCCTGACTGTCCACTGATGAGGCTGGTCTTGCCCTCTATGAGCTTGGTAATTTGTTGTATACCCTTGTTTTCTAAGGCAGAAGTGATGTAACATTTGTAACCTATTTTTTCATAGGTCTCCTTCAGATACTGATAGACTTCCAAATCCCCATCCGTATAGATGTCGCCTTTGTTAAATAAAATGTGAGCTGGTATATCATAAGGCTCTGTCATCAGCAAAAAGCGATCTATAAATCCCTGTTTCAGTTTAGGATTTCTAATAGTAACTATCAGCAGTGCCTGGTCGATATTGGCTGCAAGGATATGTAGGAAGTGTTTCTTTCTCGGCGATTGCCTGATGACATAATTTTTACGATCCAGTATCTCCTTGATAACACCAGTCTGCTTATCGTCTGTTTGTACTTCCAGTTCCACCATAACCCTATCTCCAACTGCAACAGGATTGGTCAGTTTTTTGCCATCTAATCGGAACTTCCCTATCATCCTACAAGATATTGTCTCTCCATCCGTAAGAGTGACATCGTACCAGCTTCCCGTAGATCGTACTATTAATCCCTCTTTCAGACTCATACAACTTTTGTTTTGCTAGCATGAACAGCTATAGATAGGTCCATGATTAGCTCCGCTTCCTTTTCTAAAATATTACCGATGACAATCAAGTCAGCTCCCGCTTCAGCTAGTTCCTTTGCTTTTTCTGGTGTCCGTATTCCACCACCTACTATAATAGGAACTGATATTTCTTTCTTGACTGCCTTTATCATTTCTGGTGATACTGAGTACTTAGCGCCACTCCCTGCTTCTAGATAGATCAGTTGTAGACCGAGATACTGTCCAGCAAGAGCTGTTGCAATTGTCAGATCTATGGAGTCATGAGGTATCGGCGTGGTATTACTTATATAAGCGACACTGCTTTTAGTGCCTCCATCTATCAGAATGTATCCTGTAGGCATTATTTCCAGTTGACTACCTCTGAGAAAAGGGACACTTTCTACCTGCTTTCCTATAAGTAAATCGGGATTCCTCCCAGAAATCAGTGAGAGAAAGAGCAAGCCATCCGCTTTATGGCTGAGCTGATTGGTGTTGCCTGGAAAAATAATCACAGGAATGTTCTGATGTTCCAGAATTTCTAGCACCATTACCATATCAGAATGGTCTACAGTGCTTCCACCTACAAAGAAGTAATCCACTTGAGCTTCTGTAGCCAATTGCACAAGACGACTCAGTTGTTTTGGACCAGTAGATTCGGGATCTATGAGCACAGCAAGACTGGTGTTTCCTTGTCTACGTACCTTCTGTATATCTTTTAATATCTGCATCTAGCAAGGACAAGATAAGGGGATATCTTAAACTAAGTACCCATTTGGACTAGGGGACTCTATTCCTACTATTCTATTCTCTTTCAGAAACTTCTACTCATCAGAGTAAGTCTTCTACAAAGTAGACTGACTTTAAAACAACAATAATTTTCAAGCAAAAAAAATTTTGGAATGAGAGTATTGAAAATGTTAAGAGAGGATATGTGCTCTCTGATAGGCTTACTTAATTGAAAATACCAGTTTTCGATTTTTTGGCTTTACATCTAGAAACTTCTTAAAAAAATCTTAAAGCCTTAGCAACGAGAACAAAAAGATCGCTTCTTGGTTTGTATAATTGGAAGTTGTTCTATAATGATTGGCTAGTGTTCGGAAAGCTTTTTCCGGCACTAGTTTTTTTTATTCTTATAGTATCGATTTCTGCCTTTCCTCCTTGTATTCAATTCAAAAAAGTTACTAAAACAGAAAAAGCCCCACAAACATGGAGCTTGCGAGGCTTTAAGTTGACCCACTAGGACTCGAACCTAGAATGACGGTACCAAAAACCGTAGTGTTACCATTACACTATGGGTCAATTCGGTCTGCAAAATTAAAGGAAATCTCGCTTTATGAAAAGACCTGGTAGGTTATTTAATAGAT
>CAZKXO010000009.1:0-27812 GCA_964556525.1 uncultured Saprospiraceae bacterium | reverse complement strand
CTGCACAGGAAGAGATGACCTTAGCTAAAGCAATTTCTATCGCCATAGAAAACAACTATGCCATCAAGATTGCAGAAAAATCCATAGCCGTGTCAGAGACCAACAATACTTGGGCAGCCACAGGTAAGGTGCCTACAATTACACTTAATGGTGATTTTAATAATGTACTCATCAATGACAACAATCCTGCAAGCTTTCTGCAAGGGACCTACTACTCAGGTTCTCTCACAGGTTCTGCCAACGCCAACATGGTTGTGTACTCAGGTGGTCGCTTCCAAGTGGCCAAAGATCAGCTCGACCTGCTCGTCAGTCAAGAAAAACTCAATAAAGAGGTCAATATCCATGAGCTGATTAGAGCCATCTATCAAAGTTACAACACAGTTCTATTCCACCAAGAACAACTTTATGTACTCGAAGAATCCTATAACCTCTCTAGATCAAATCTCGACTACGAACAGATAAAAAAAGAATATGGCCAAGCCAATAGTCTGAATCTTATTCAGTTTAGAACTGCATTATTGACTGACAGCATCACCTTGGTAACTCAGCAACTACAAGTAGAAACCTCAAAGGCAAATTTCTACACCTTACTGATGCTGTCTTCAGATAGCAACTACAGTTTTTCCGAAGTGCTCTCGGTTACTGATGAAGAACTGGAGATAGAAAAACTAAAAGCTATTCTGAGTGAAAATAACTATACACTAAAAAGTCTCTATGTCTTACAAGACCTAGCTAGACTCAACACCAAACTTTCTAAAGCACAACGTCGACCTACCATAGGTGTCAATGGAGGAATCGGTATCGCTGAGAACGCTTTTAATTTCTTTGGGGACAATCCATTCACTGGTATGCCAGCAGAACTACAACTAAGCAATAGAATAAGCGGCAATCTAGGTGCAAATCTTGTTTGGGACCTCTACGATGGTGGTGTGAAAAACCAGGCTATCCAAGCAGCACAGTTAGAAGAAGAAATTGCTCAACTAAATGTAGAACAAGCCTCTGCAAATCTCCTCAGTGAATTAGCTGTCCTCGCTCAGAATTACAAGACTCAAAAAAATATACTGGCACTTACGGGAGATCAGATACAGTTAGCTCGGGAAAATTTAGACATGGTGGAGGAAAGATTCAAAAGTGGATTGATAAGTTCATTGGATTTTAGAACGGTCCAACTACAGAATCTAAATGCCGCCTTTGCCAAAGTCAATGCCATCTATAATCTTATTCTTACGAAGAGTGAAATAGATTTTTTGGTGGGGAAGTTTGAAGGATAATGATTTGCCCTCAGAGTCTCATATGCTCGGCGTAGTTGGAATCGGAGCCATAGAGAATAGCCAACTAGGTTGTACGTCTAATCTAATTAAGGTTCTGCCTTGACTACCGTTGTGACTTTCCAGCAGCTAAGTCCCTGAAATAGGTTTCAGTTTACATCTTAAAAAATCCAAGAACACCACAATCAATAAAATCCGTGATTATCCATCTTTTAATTACTTTAGAGCGGATTCTATGTATTTTATTTTAAGTACTAATATGATGAACATCACAAAGAACCTTTTTCTACTATTTCTAAGTCTGCAACTTGCTTCTTGTGGAAATAAGAACTTAGTAGACACCGCAGAGGTTACAACAAATTCTGAAAGTAGTACACAAGAAGAAGAGCAATTACCTTGGCGTTATCAACTTTATAGAGAGTATTCAAAAAATGAAGTCCTCGTTATTTATGATGGGAAAAATCAAGCAGTAGCGGAGCAGTTTGACAGGATGGGTAAAAATTTATTGTCTTCCCTAACTGATGAGCAGAAAGGACAATATAAACTTAGCTTTCTCAAAGCAAACGAGGTCACAACTGCTGATAGGAAAAATAAAATTTTGTATCTGATTGGCAATTTCAAAGATGAGCAACTTATAGAAGAACTCGAGTCAAGAATTCCTTTTCAGATAGATGATACTGCTTTTAGTTTCAATGCTAACAAGTATGACTCTGCAAAAACTGTTTTGGCCATCCACAATTATCCTAACCCACAACATCTTAGTCTTCCGATAACTTTGATTACAGGTAATGATGAGCAGGCGATCATGGATGTCTTCGCAAGAAACCTTAGTGTGGGTATCAATTTTCTTTGGAACACCTTTGACTTTATTATTTATAATGACACGGTGAAGGAAACTGTAGGTTCTTTTGATGGGCAATGGAAATTTCAAGATGACCAAGTCTTTCAGTTTGGCTCGATGTCGCAGCCGGTAGTGTCTACTGAAAAATTTGAGATTTATTCTCAAAACCAAGAATTCTCACTAGAAAATCTAAATGCATTGGGACAGTCTTTAGAACAATCTGCAAGCTCTATCCAGCAGTTTGTTGGGATAGAAAAAAAGCTTCCAAAAATCAACTATTACATATATGCGTCTGCTGAATCAAAAGCCCTCCAACAGAATAATTCTACTCAGGCCCATCTCGACTTTAGCAGCAACAGTGTCCATACTATCATCAATGACAAATACGCTGACAACTATATAGAAAAAGAGAATCAACTTATCCTTAGGCATCTACTTGGCGAACCTACAACGCCGATTCTAGAAACAGGACTCGCCATTACTTTTACAGACAAGTGGCAACGAGAAGGTTATGAGTACTGGACCGCGCAGCTCAGTGCATCTGGTAATGCAATGACCATAGCAGCACTTATGGATAATGAATCATTACAGTTCGAATCGCCACTTATCAGAGCTTGTATGGCAGCTTCATTTGTAGATTTTCTGATAACAAGGGATGGAAAGTCTGATTTTATTAACAACTATACAACCAGAAAATTTTCTAAATCAGAGAAAGAAAACTTAGAAGCTGACTGGCAAGCTTATCATAACTCACTCATTGCAAAATATCCAAAAAGAAAAAGAGAGAAAGAAAAGGCACTCAACCTAAAAGGCTTCAATTTTGCACATGAAGGCTATCGTATATTTAATGGTTACTTATCTAAACTCGCTACGCAGTCTATAGAAAAACAAGCTGTTCTAGGTTGTAATGCCATTGCCATTGTCCCCTACTCTTATATGCGCGATGACAAAAAACCCGCGCCATTTCCCATAACAAATCGTCCTGGTAGCGAAAACGACCAAGGTGTAATACATTCAGCATACGAAGCCAAAATAAGAGGCATGAAGACTATGCTAAAACCTCAGATATGGCTAAATGGATCCTGGCCAGGTGAGATAGAAATGCAAAGTACCGAGGACTGGAAATCCTTCTTCTACCACTACCACAAATGGATCAGACATTATGCCTTACTGGCAGAAATTCATGAAATAGATCTGCTTTGTGTTGGAGTAGAATTTGCAAAAGCGACCTTAGCACATGAGGACCAGTGGAGAGCGATATTTGACAGTGTCAGAGGTCTCTATCAAGGACAAATGACCTATGCGGCCAACTGGGGAGATGAGTTTGAAAAAGTACAATTTTGGGATGCTTTGGATTTTATAGGCCTCAATTGTTATTATCCATTAAGCAACAATAGTGAAGCTTCGAAAGCAGAACTTAGCAGCAATTTCGAAAAAGTAAAAACTAAAATTGAAAAGGTGCACAACAAATTTCAAAAGCCAGTAGTCTTTACAGAAATAGGTTTTCGCAGTATAGATGCACCTTGGATACATCCACATGCAGAAGGTAATGATTCGTATAATGAAACTCACCAAGACAGATGTTATCAAGTTGTAATGGAAGGTGTCGAAAATGAAGACTGGTACGGTGGCATACTATGGTGGAAATTTCCTTCCTACCTTAGATACGGCGGCACTAAAAACACTTCTTATACTCCGAACAACAAGTTAGCAGAGAAAACTATAAGACAATGGTTTTCCAGAGACAATATCAATTGAGATAGGCTTATCATTTGTCACTGAATAATTCTATTAGCCTATATCTTATAGTTGTTGTATACAAAGACCAAAGTATCGATCTTGCAATTTGTCCTCAGTATTCAACGAAAAGCGTCCTGGATCTTTTTCAACAAAAATTATAGTTATTGAGTCCAACTTCTAGACCAAAGCATAGTGTTCAAACAGAAATATTGGAAGATTAAAAACGCAAAAAATATTATACTGTTTTTCATGTAGCAAGCATAGAATTGAAAAGAATACTAAAAAGCATCTTTTCCAAGAGAGATCGCTCAGCAAATGAATTAATATGCATGCACCATAGACTTGGTCTGTACGTGTCTACCGTCTATCATCAGACGATAGTATAGTAAGCCTTGACTAAAGTGATGATACTGATGGTCGTACCAAACTTCGTTCATCCCTTTGTCCAGTTTTATATCCGAGCTAAAGAGGATGGTACCAAAAGGCTTGACAACTTCTATCTTTGCTGTTTTATAAGCGAAAGCTTCTTCTACCCATACCGAAATACTTGTTCTGTCGTCGAAGGGGTTGGGGCGGTTCTGCAAAAGTTCGACACCGAGTTGCGAGCTCAAGTCTGAAACGGAGGACAAAATATTGGTCGCTAACTCATTAGAGAAGAGACTCTCCCGACCAAGTTCATCTACAGAGGCAACTGAAACGAAATAGCGAAGTTCAAAATCGAAGTTTCCAACCACTAGAGCATTTTTATCTGTGACTGTAACAATAGTGTCAAAATCATTAGTAGTAGATCGGATGCCTACCTTGTACTCACCGTAATCAAATTCATCTTGTATGGTCACAGCAAATCCATCTATGTCCGGCTCTAAGTCAGCCAATCTAGGTGTAACTGGTCCTGACGCAGCTACTGCAGCAGCATTCCCATTCAGTAAGGCATTACGTTGGAGATAATTAAAATCCACAAAGAAGCTGTCTATTTCAGAATCTCCATCAGTATCTACACCAAGAATATCTGTTGTCGTATGTTGTCTATCGGTATAATCAGGATGGATTCCCGCATCTCCGTGTTCGTTAGCAGAGGTAAAACGTATCGCTGGAAAACCAAACATTCTAAATGGTATATGATCTCCTCCCCTACCTATTCTGTCTTCGGCACTCATGATATTGATTATAGGCTGTACAGACATCAGGTCTCTTAGATTTTCCTGATACTCAAGTTTTGTAAATCTGGCCAAACTTTTATTCAAAGAATTAAAAGTACCGGAAGAGTACAGTCGGACATTGATACTATCTACTTCATTGAGACCAGGGCAGCCTGGTGGTGAAGCAGTAGATCCACAGATGACGCCACCGACAATGTCGTTATTAAATACAGAATGGACATCTATACTATTACTCAGGCAGTAAAAAGCTAAAGCATTTGCCCCGATCAAACCTTGTTCCTCTCCAATAGTCAACATAAACATGATGGTCTTATCGAAAGTCAGTTGACTCATGACCCTCGCCATTTCCAACACTAGTCCAGAACCACTCGCATTATCCTCCATACCTTGAGCAAGGCAGTCTATATCACAATTGGTACCACATCGAGAGTCAAAGTGGCCTTCGATGAGCACCATTTCTTGATTGCCTTCACCTACTCCTGGCAGCACAGCTACTATATTCTTATGACTCGACATATTGCAAACAGATTGATCAAATTCCATAAAACTGGTTATCAATCGTCCTCCATTGTCCGCATTGAATGACTGAAAAGTCCTCAGCGCCCATTCCCTGGCCGCACCAATTCCAGAACCGGTTACTGTGGTATCAGAACCAGTATTTCTGGTACGAAATTGCTGCATGTCTACAAGATATTCCTTCAGTCTAGTAGCAGAAACTCCATCAAGTAAATGTTCCACTATTGACTCAGGATCGGAAATAATTTCAGCAGGAATAAAATCTGCAGGATTGTAGTCTCCTTTTATAATCTCATCTACTAATGGATCAGTAAACCTAATATTTCTCGGCTGACTGTATAAGGCAGCTGCTGTTGTTAAGATTATAAGGGTAATTAGTAGTTGGCGCATGTGCTTTAAGTTTTGATAAACTGAAAATACAAAAAAAACAAAAGTCCAACTGTCGGCAGTCTGAATGAGTATGTATTAACACCAACGAACAACCTACTGCAAAGTTGTTGTTGTTTAAAAGACCAAAGTATCGATCTTTCAATTTGTCCTTGGTATTCAACGAAAGGCATCCTAGATAATTTTTGACAAAATTATAGTTATTGAGACCGACTTCTGGACTGGAACCTAGATGTCTATATAGTATTATTGGAAAGGTAAATGATGCAAATAAAAATTAACTTTTTTTCATGTAGTAAGTGTAAAATTGAAAAGAATTCTATAAAAGCATCCCTTCCAAAATAAAATCGTAATTGTTCTCACTTTGTGCTTTTCTATCAAGACAATGATTAACTGTAACTTTGACATATATACAACTAAGATAGGGTCATAAAATATTCTACCTGCATTTTGCACTTATGGAAAGACCAAAGGTTATCTGGTGCTAGAATAAAATAGCCACCCGCTCACACAGATGGCTATAATGAATAGATTACAATAGGGGCCTTATAAAATTAACATTCCAACTCAAAGCCGATTAGTTAGACAACAGCTAGAGCCGACCGTACCTATAACTAGATTATCTTAAATACTGTCAGTCCCAGATCTCTTGGTCTGACATCCCCAGGGCATTTACATTGGATCTCTTCAAAATAGAATTTATCTCCTCTTTTGGCTTGCTGTATCAGTCCTTTGGATTCCTGTGTATATCTTGCGCCTTTGTTGATAAGGACAGTAGCATCTCCACGCCTCGGCACCCTAACCAACTTGTACTCCGAAATAACACAATCCGCTTCAAATTCAAAATCCTTCAGCACAGCAAACAATCCACTTTGAAGTTTGAATTCTCCACTACTCATCGCTCCACCTTTGGAATCTGACAACTGTGGTATCGGATCTGGTATTCTTTTGACCCTGAAGTTTTTGCTGACATTCATCCCATCTGCTACAACATTGATTTTAGCATATTCACCTTTTCTTGTAGGCGTTGCTACTTCTGCAATAAAAGAGCTATTACTTATTTTCTTAATTTTTCCACCGCCAGGACCAGTCATGCTTGCTCTCATCGTATTAGAATTGGTGCCAGCAGCAGAAATTTCTATAGGATTTTCTACACCTATGTACAACACATTCATCTTAGTCGGTGATATTGCTACAGATCGCTCCCCTACTTCATAACTAAATTCTTTGGTAAAACTCGTAGTCTTTTCAGTGATCGGATTGTACACTTGTGCAGTGGCAGTATACCTCTGAGGACCTATCTCTGAAGTATTAATCTTATACTGCGCTTTGCCTTTTTCATCCATACGCAATGGTTGTCCATTTACTAAGAGCTTCACTTTCGCACCCGAATCATTACCAGTAAATGCACTTAGAAAAATATCTGCACTATAAGGCTCTCCTCTAATTATGTAGGATTTCTCAGGAGCAGAGACTACTTCAAATCCTCCGATAGCTATATCCTCTTGTCCTAAGCCTACTTTCTTGCCCAAGTAATTAAGAGCGGCAGCTTCTGTAGACTTTACATCATTGACATATTTATTGAAAATAGGAATAACGGCCTGCAAGGGCATCTTGTCAAAATTCATGTGAGACCAGCTGGCCTTACCAGCTTGTTGCCAAGTCTCATCGTCTACATTGACAGCAATTTCTGTTTGGAAATTTTCTCTGTCCTCCTCATTTATATAGCCCGACATCTTCATCTTAAAGTCTAGCAAGCGTTCTTTAAGCTCTTCTCCCTTACCATCTGTATTTCCTTGCGTTAGTGGATTGTCTACAAGAATTCTTGTTGTCACATCGATATTCTTCTCACCGACCAGCGTGGAGGTATATTCTTGTGTCTCTTTATCCACAACATAGCCTCCAGATTCATGAATGAGAGAATCTTTGATGCCAGAAATAAAATTCGAAAGGATCTGAGCCTCTTGACGTATGGGCTCTACCCTATCTGCATAGGTTTGGAAAGAAGGTTTGGCCTTGGCAGCTTCATATATTGCTTGCTGCATAGGCGCATTTGTATAATCCAGGGCTTTATTAGAATCTTCTAAGCCCTTATTAAGTACCTTGAAAGCATTGAACACTTCTGCAGAAACATTCATTGCCAACATGGCTGTCAATACCAAATACATAATATTGATCATCAGCTGTCTGGGTTCTTTTGGAATAGACATGTTTTAATTTGTTTGAATGATGAAATAAATTGCACTCCGACAGAATCCTAATATTAAGACATAGGTATAACGTTCAGCAATCCTATGCAAAGGACTCTGCCTTTAGGCATAAGCACAACCTTCCTAGAGGAACGGGTTCCTTATGCCAATTTTCTGTAGTAAAAATGTGGATAACAAAGTGCACCGGATAGCTAATAACGTTTAGTTAGAACTGTAAGGGCACAAAAAGCCCATTGTCACTTTCGTTATGGAAAGCGGAACTATAGATCTATTCTTTTAGCTATGCGCTAAACGAACTGCGTGGCACACAAACTTGCTATTCCAGGATTACGGGTACGGGGGAATGAGATGTTTAACGTTCATTTTTAACTGATTTAAAAAATTAAATAATTAAGCCCAGTTCTTCCAGGCCCTATTGCCCATTATAAGAGTATGATGGCCACCTCTTCTTGCACGTAATGCCCATAAAACATGCGACAAAAAAGTGTCCGTCTTATAATTTAACTTGATAAGTAGTCTTTAATTGTTTGAGAAATAAAATTTATTTTTCCAGCGTGGGTAAAGTTTCTTTCATCAAGGACAATGAGAAGTGAGGGTACAAAGATGGTTATAGAAATCATTGTGAGCAAAAAGGTCTTCTGATCTCTTTGAAGATATTTACAAAACAATAGAGAGCTAAGGAGATCTTCTACCAACTAAAAGTTCATTTACTGCAAGTAAAACCATAGTCTATTGGGCTTTTTAAAAATCCATTCTCAATCCAACAGATATCGTAAAAGAAATTAATTCCAAATTTTCAGATGGATGGAAACATGAGGGCCGATTTTAAAAATCATAAAAAAACCTTGAGACTAGATATCTCAAGGTTCATTTATTTTATGGGAATAAACTAGGTCTAATCGTCAGCCCCTTGGCTTGTGTATGCAACTTTAAATAAAACTGCTGCAAGCACACCACCTACTACATCAGCTGCTATTGCTAGTCCTGCTGTTCCCCAGCTTGCTAGTCCATTCATAGCCGCTCCAATAGCTACTGCTGGATTAAAACAGCCTCCTGTCCCGAAGCCACCTAAGGCATAGGCCATAGCCGTTACAGTAAAACCTATAGCCAGTCCATAGTATGAATTGCCAGAAGTACTAGCTGTAGTAGCTGTTTGTAATACTACCCAGACTAGGGCAAAGGTTCCCAATAGCTCTGCAGTAAAGGCAGCACCCATATTACTAGGCATACCTTCACCTCCCATCATTACACCTTTTCCAAGCACAGCTGCACCTATTACCGCTGCAGCTACACCACCTAAGATCTGAGCTATCATATACCCTGGGACTTCTCCTCCAGAAATCTTTCCTCTCATAAGGACACCTAAGGTGACCGCAGGATTAAAGTGGCCGCCAGAAATGTGTCCACCAGCGTATACCATAATCATAAGAGCTGAACCTATCGCAATAGGGGGTAAATAATTGTCCGCAGGATTTCCATTGACCGTGCAGACGATCGTCAGTACAAGAAAAAACGTACCTATAAATTCGACAAGTAACTTATTCATTTAATTGTATGTTTTAGTTAGTAATTCGAAATCAATATACTAATTAGGTGCCTAAATGTTATTTCCAGAACTGTTAAGGATAGTAATTAATGTGTATAAGTTAGTGATATTCAGAATTATATATATGTTTTTTCTCCAAAATCCATATTTAATTCCAAATACAAATGGCGCAATAGACGAGTAATCAACTGTTTGTTGGCCCAAAACTGGTCTGATAGCTTGGTGATAAAACAATAAACGAGTCTAAAATAGCGCTGTTCCTATCTTTATTCGATAGATGAGAAAGTCTTACTTCTTTTTCTTGCCCTTAGCCTCCTTTAAGTACTTTCTGAAGGTCGATGAATACTGATCCTTAAATCTGACTATGGTGATATCCTTATACTTTATTTGAGTAAGTTTATCGTCATAGATGCCTTCAGGGTTATAATTATGCATCTTAAGAGATTTACTACCTACCTTTTGTATAGGGCCAATAGCAAATGTTGGCTTCTTAAGGTCTTCGCATTCCACAATAACGTGGATGTCTGCCTTCATCATTGCAGAAAAGATTGTAGCCCAACTCGCCAAGTCTACTTTAGTAGCTTTAGGTTTTGTCTTTGACAAGTATTTCTCACCCTTGAGAATGTTCTTGATCGTAGTATCATACTCGTTACAACGTATAGAATCAAAGTGATCCATTCTTATAATGACTTCGCCATTAAATCTGAATTCATCTTGCTCTGCAAGGTGCATAAAGGTGTCAGACATGTTGAGTATAACACCATAGATATCTGCTTCTCCGCCTGTCACCTCTCGATAGATCTTCACGATTTCTCTGTCAGACTGGTACTTGTCTAATAACTTATTGAATTTTTCTAATTTGCCTTTTTTACCCATTTGTTGGTTTTTAAATTCTAGAATACAACTTTCTTCTGTAGTACCGTAAAACTAGTACTCTGAAATAAACTAACAGCATTTTCCAATAAGGATTACCTAGAACTGATTAAGAATCAAATCTAAATATCAGCTAAGTCAACACTGGTTCCTAATTCATCACACCAACTGTACAACTGTTCTTTTGTCAGCAATTTTAGTTTATAGCATCTAAGAAGGAAAAAATAAGAAGCATCTATCAGTTCCGACCTAGAGTTTTTCTTTTCTGATTTTGTTTCCTTTGATCTCTTGGGCAAGTAGGGTTTTCTTACACCAGTTCCGAGTTCACATATCCCTTGGCAATAGGTACAATTGTCTGGTATTTCCACCGTATGCAACTCTATCCACTCTTTCTGTGCAGTATACATCTTATCGAACCTGCCACTATGTTCGTCTGTGGCCTTTAAGGCTGCCTTTGATTCTTCCATCCAAAATTCAAGATTAGAAAACTGACCTGCTATTATCCAAGAATCAGCATCTGAAAATTTTCTGAGTTGAGCTGCAATAAGTTTTACTCTTTGTACGGTGTATATCAAAAGGACATTCTACGGCTAATTAGCTAATACCGTAATAATACATTTGAACTGCGTAATTATTTTACGTACCCAAACTTATTGTTTTAGAATCTAGAACTAAGCCATGTAATAAGGAATTATTTATCCACTTCCCGTTCATTCAGATAATACAATTCCTGATCCTCTATCTTGTATATCGATGCATTTACCAAATATTCAGATTTACCGAAGACCAGTTCTGATCTATCTAAATTACTGTCAAGGACATGGCCATCCGTGTTCATACAGCTATACTTTCTTAGCTCCTTATCATTTAGAATCAGCTCGTCGCCTTTTCTTGTCCAAGTACCAAACAGTTCTTCGATCTTGATAAGTATCACTTCACATTTGCCCTTATCATCTGTACGTCGATGTCCTAAATCCTCCTCTCTTAGATAGGTACCATCCTCATAGAAGAAAATTTTATTGGCACTCTCACAGTCAAAGAATTGCGTTTTATACTCTGGGATCAAGTAATATTCCTCTTGGAAGTTTATTTCAGGTTGAATATTAAAAGAGAGCACTATGGTGAATATTATAGCTGTTATTCTCATGATATTGATTTTGGTAAAACTAATTTTTATAGATCTCTTAGGATTGGTATTCTTCTATTTTCAATTTACTTGCCTTCCTGTTTCTACAAACTACATCTTTTTTCCACTAAAATCAAAGTAAGTATTATTGTTCTTTACATTATCAGCCCATAGAAGCATTGTAACTTTATCACAAGTTTAGTAATAACAAAATAACTTATGCAGCAAGTATACGTTTTCATATTCCTGTTCTTTTCAATATCGTTGTTCTCTCAAGAAGAAAGGAAAAGCAACACTAGTTTTAGTCTGCGTTATTCTGTCAATCTTACACATAGTCCGCAGTTGTCTAGTCAGTCTATAGGAGGAGATTGGGGTTTCATCATCGATCATAAACTTGCTAAGACAAGGCTAGGAATTTCCGCTGGAATAAATTACTCATTGATTCATGTCGGATTTGAAAATGATTTTACCCCTCCTAGTGTTGCTA
The DNA here is from genome assembly GCA_964556525.1 of uncultured Saprospiraceae bacterium. Classification (GTDB taxonomy): domain Bacteria; phylum Bacteroidota; class Bacteroidia; order Chitinophagales; family Saprospiraceae; genus RFSX01. The sequence goes on along the minus strand of CAZKXO010000009.1, from coordinate 15,658 downwards.
GACAATTTGGGTTCTTAGAATCTGATTTTGGTATCTTTTATACACCATTGCCGAAGAACAATGCTTTAAGGTTAAAAGTCAGTTATATTCATGGCTTACTCATTGAGGATGACAATTTCTTTCTTGAAGAGTACAATTTTTCTAAGATTGCCATAGGTGCAGAATATGTGATACCAACTGCATCCAGTTTGGCACTGTCTATAGGATGGAAGATCAAAATATTTAGTATAGATAGGGTAAGGTTAGGCACTCATTATACGCAACAGTTGTTCTTTAAAATCGGGTTATTGAATTAAACATAATGAATTTCTATACCATTCTAATTTTCTTGATCGTCTGGAATCAGTTCAGCAGGCAAAGAAAGATTGGAGCCTAAGTTCTTGTTGATAGTAAAATGAAAAGTAGTGCCTTTGCCCATTTCTGACTCAAACCAAATTTTACCTCTATGTCTTGTTACAATTTTCTGGCATAACGCCAGACCTATCCCCGTACCTTCGTATTCCTGATAGTTGTGAAGGCGGCTGAAGATCTCAAATATTTTCTTTCTATATTCCTTCTGTATACCTATTCCATTATCCTGGACAGAGAAGAGCCAGCAGTGATCCTTACTAAAGTGCCCCCAACTAATATGCACGGTTGGGATTTCAGCTTTATTAAACTTGATGGCATTATTGATAAGATTATAGAAGATCATTCCGAGTTGGTCTTTCTCGCAATCTATTACTGGAAGATCGTCATAAGATACTATAGCTTTCCGTTCGCTTATCTTACTGGAGAGATCTCTCAATTTTAATTCGAGTATTTCATTGAGTTGGACTTTCTGTATTCTCAATGAATCTCGACCTACTTTGGAATAAGTAAGTAGACTATGAATAAGCCAAGACATTCTCTTAGCCCCGTCTTCTACAAAATTGAGATAAGTATCAGCTGTAGAATCTATTTTATTTCTATATCGCTTACCCAGCAGTCCCGTAAAGTTACTGATAGTTCTGAGTGGCTCTTGCAAATCATGAGAAGCGATATAGGCAAAGTTTTCCAGCTCTTTATTAGATCGAAGTAATTCCAGATTGCTCTCTTTCAGTTTCTTAGTACGAAGCTCGACGATAGATTCTAGTTTCTCATTTTTATTTTTGATTTTACTCAATAAATTTTCTACTTCTTTATTTTTCAGTTCGAGTTCCTTAGTTCTTTCCTTTACCAAATCCTCCATATATTGTTCGCGTTCTTGGAGAGCAGCTTCTACTTTCTTTCTTTCGCTTATTTCTAGATTCAGCTTGTCATTATATAGTTCCAGTTCTCTACTTCTTTTTTTGATCTTATAAGTATAATACCAAAACAAAAGACCTATCATTCCTATTAAAACCAATGGAAACCAACGTGTCTGCCAAAATGCAGGATAAATGATTAGTTCTACTTTGGCTCCTTCTTCATTCCACAGTCCATCATTATTAGCTGCTTTTACTCTAAAAATGTACTCTCCTGGTGCGAGGTTTGTGTAGACTACTGGAGTGGCTTTAGTAGTATATTTCCATTCTTTATCAAAGCCTTCAAGTTTATAAGCAAACTGATTTTTTTCAAAGCGATTATAGTTAGTAGTAGCAAAATCAAATGACACAAAATAGGCGCTATGGTCCAGCTCTATCTTCTCTGTATTGATTGCCTGTATACTTGCTTTCTTTTCTGAATCAATGGTTTCTACTTTGGTAATAAATACCTTGGGAGTTACTTCGTTTTTCTTTATTTCAGATGGATGGAAACTAGTGAATCCTGCATTATTCCCAATATAAATTTCTCCTGACTTAGAAACAAAAAATGAGTTGACTCCAAAGTCGTTTACTTCTATTCCATCTTTACGATCAAAGAAATTAAAGTTTTCATTTTCTGTGTTATAAGAAAATATGCCTTCGGTGCCTGCCCCCCATATGACATCATTATTATCTTTGAAAAGATTAGTAACGCAGTACTTTCTAATCAGTTTATTATCGTAATTAACAAACTTGTTTTCTCCATATTTATAGGCACACATACCACTGGTCGTTCCACAATAAAGAGTACCCTTGTGGTCTTCAAGAGAAATTATACGGTTAGACGAAATCGAATTTTCCTCTTTAAGGTCACTTATGAATCGTTGGAATGAAATCTGACCATCTTTTCTCCTGACGAGATTAAGACCGTTATAAGTAGCTATCCAAATATTACCACTCTCATCTTCCAAAATATCATTCACAGAATTATCTGACAAGGAATTAGGATCATTCAGATCACGTGTATATTTTAAGAACTGCTTTTGTTTTTCATCATATGTCAATAGACCAGTGGAACCAGTAATCCAGTAAACCCCTGCTTTATCTATTAGAATATCTGTGACCGCAAATTTTGATTCTCTTACCCAGTCTGGGAATTCTATACTCTGCTCTTTCTTGTTCCGTAAATCATACTTCACAATAGCTTCAGAGGTCACAATATGCAGATATGGAGTTTCTCCTGAAAAAATCACAAAAGACTCATTCCGATTCAAATAACTATGCGGGTTGGTAGACTTCAGATGTTTTAGCGTTTGGCTTTTTAAGTCATACTGGACAAACTCATTCTCATAAGATGCCAGCCATAATATAGAGTCAGAATCTAAATAGAGGTCATTTACAGAGACATTGCGACCAGTGGATGGACTACTCAAGTCATTATAACTAAACTGAGAAGTTAGATTATTGTACTGACTTGCTCCACCATCAGTAGCTATCCATACTAGTCCTTGCTCATCGATGAATATCTGATTGATATTATCATCTACTATTGAATTAGAATTGGACACATCTGATATCTCCCTATAAAAACTGAGTGGGGGTTTACGTTTGGTAACAGAAACTGCAAAATTATCTAACGGATCTGTATATGAAAAACCATGTGTTGAACCGATCATTAGTCTATTTTGTGCATCCATATTTATTGTCTGCACAAAATTATTGGATATTGTTTTATCTGATGCTAGATTAACTTGGTAGACATGTACAGTGGCTTCCCATTCTTGCTGCTCTTTCAGATTAGAAGCATCAGAGGGCAACTGCACAAGCAACAATCCTCCTCCATGATCGCCTATCCAAAAGCGGTTCTGATTGTCCTGAAAAATATTCCAAGTGTTATATCTAATATCAAGACCTTCTGGTAAGATTTCCCTAAATCCAAATTCAGAAGAAAATCCATCTACGGTAACCAAGTATAAGCCCCCTGACCAAGTTCCCATCCAAAGCCAGCCATTTGCATCTTCAAAAAGTGAAAGTATCGCAGATCCCTTGAATCCAAAATCATCTGGCATAAACCTCGTGAAGCGCTCTTGATTCTCGTCTAATAGATTAAGACCATTTTCAGTACCAATCCATATTCTGCCTTTATTATCTTCTACTATAGATAATATCTCATCATTACTTATTGAGGTGGGGTCTGCTGGATCATGTAGGTAAGTTTTCCATTTATCTGTTTCAAGATTGAGACGAGATAGTCCGCCTAATCTTGTTCCTACCCATAGAACATTGGTGCTTTTACTAAAGTAAAGTTCAACAATATTATCTGACTGTAAATTGGGTACAGTATCTCTTTTTGTCGTCTTGAAAACTGTAAATTTATCTCTACCATCAAAACGACTAAGACCGTCGTTGGTTCCCATCCAAATGAAGCCATTATTATCTTGACAAATGGCCGCTACAATATTGCTAGGAAGTCCGTTGGAATTTATAAAATTTGTAAACTGTAAATCACCAGTGGATTGCCCACTTAAACCAATCCAACAAAACAGATACATAAGCACAACTAATGGCAAATCAGGTCGACGCCAACCAGGAAAAACTTTCATCCTTTAATATTCTTATATTGTTTTCTAAAACAATGACTTTAAAAAAAAACCAGAAATAAAAGATTATCCTAGTTTCCTATAACTACAAGTTACCAATAGTTTTAGTGTTCTTCCAGTCAGTCATAAATTTATATATGTAGTTTTTCATAATGGGATAAGTACTGACCATGCAAAACATCAGCTAAAACAACCCAATTCTATAGTGGAAAGCTGGCTTAATCATAAAAAAATATGACATTTTGATCGCAGAATATAAAATATGAGGCCCAATTCGTGGAAATACTAATAAAGCCCAATTGGCTAATAATTTGCAAAAAAAGTGGTTGAAAGTCTGGTGATTGCAGTTAACAATACACGGCTATACCCTTTCCAATATTGTGGCATATCCCTGACCGACGCCAATGCACATAGTTACAAGTGCATACTTTTTATTCTGTTCGTGTAATTCCAGCGCAGCAGTATGCAAGATACGTGTGCCCGATACACCTAGTGGATGTCCGATAGCAATGGCGCCACCATTAGGATTTATGCGTGGATCATCATCTGCGATACCCAGTTCTCTCGTGCAAGCCAGTACCTGAGCAGAGAAGGCCTCATTCAGCTCCAGGATATCCATATCATCCAAGGTAAGGCCAGCTTTTTTTAATGCTTTGCGAGAGGCACCGACTGGACCGATACCCATTATGCGTGGTTCTACCCCGACGACAGCCGAACTAACTATTCTTGCAAGTGGCTTAAGATTATGTTTTTTGACAGCTTCGTCAGAAGCGATAAGTAAAGCTGCTGCTCCATCATTCAGTCCTGAGGCATTTCCGGCTGTGACGGTTCCGCCTTCTTTCTTAAATGCCGTTCGCAACTTACCCAAAACCTCAAGTGTGGTGCCCGGTCTTATAAATTCATCTTGATCAAACACAATAGGATCTGCTTTCCTTTGTGGTATTTCCACTGGAACGATCTCTTTTGCAAGCCGACCAGACTTTTGTGCTTCTGCAGCTTTCATCTGTGACCAGTAGGCAAACTTGTCTTGATCTTCTCTGTTGAGTTTATAGAGTTCTGCTAGATTTTCTGCCGTCGTCCCCATCCCATCCGTGCCATACATCGCATCCAATTTCTTATTGACAAAACGCCAACCAAAACTACTGTCGTGCATAGCCGCATCTCTCCCGAAGGGTTTGGATACCTTGGAGATTACCCAAGGACCTCTGGTCATATGCTCTATCCCTCCAGAAATAAAGAGATCACCATCACCAGCTTTTATAGCCCTGTTGGCATGTATGACTGCAGACATACCAGAGGCACACAGCCTATTGACAGTTTCGCCGGGAACAGACCAAGGCAAGCCTGCAAGCAATAACGCCATACGGGCTATGTTACGATTATCTTCCCCTGCCTGATTGGCACAGCCCATTATGACCTCATCGTAGGCATCTTTTGGTATATCAGGAAATCTTTCTACCAGAGCTTTTAAAGGAATTGCTGCTAAGTCATCTGTACGTACTGTGGACAGAGTTCCACAAAACTTGCCGAAAGCGGTTCTGGTCCCAGCAATTAGGAATGCATCTTTCATAGTTTATTCTTGTATGAGGTTTAGTGGAGTAAAGGTAAGGCTGCTAACGCTATTTGATTGTGTAAGGTTGTATGTTTCTTTTTAATAAGCCAAACGGAGAAAACATGAAAGCCCCTAACAGGGATATATGAACAGTTTCGTAGAGGCGATGTATCAATAAATTTCCAGCAGCGCCCCACTAGACCATAGCTCGCTACCCTGCCCAGCCCTCTCTATCCAGACTCCTATATTGTATGGCTTCCGCCAGGTGTTCTATCTGAATTTCTTCCGCTTCAGAAAGATCCGCTGCTGTACGAGCCACCTTCAGGATACGGTCGTAGGCTCTTGCAGACAACTGCAACTTGTTCATCGCTGTCTTTAGCAAGGTGGTTCCAGCGGTGCTGATCTGACAGACCTCCCTGACCATACGAGATGGCATCTGCGCATTGGCATGGATGTCTTTGTAATCTTTGAATCTTTCGGCCTGGATCCGTCGGGCCTTGACGACTCTTGCTGCGATATCTTCGCTAGTCTCGGAGGCAGGCTGGAACTCAGCGAGCTCGTCATAAGAAACGGGGGTAACTTCTACGTGCAGGTCTATTCTGTCCAGCAGAGGGCCAGAGATTTTGGTGAGGTATCTTTTTACAACACCTGGGCCGCATACACAATCTTTTTCTGGGTGATTATAGAAACCACAGGGACAAGGGTTCATAGAAGCGATAAGCATGAAACTGGCAGGATAATCTACGGTTACTCTAGCACGTGATATCGTAACAGATCGTTGCTCCATAGGTTGCCTCAGGACTTCTAGAACTGATCTCTTGAATTCTGGCAGCTCGTCCAAAAACAGCACTCCATTATGGGCCAGAGAGATTTCTCCAGGATTGGGATTGGAACCGCCGCCGACTAGAGCTACGTCACTGATAGTGTGATGCGGAGAGCGGAACGGTCTATTTGTGACCAGAGATGCTTCGGGACCTAGTATCCCTGACACGGAATGAATCTTGGTCGTTTCCAGAGCTTCATAGAGATCTAAAGGTGGAAGGATGCTGGGCAATCTTCTAGCAAGCATCGTCTTGCCTGCTCCGGGAGGTCCTATAAGTATAACATTGTGTCCACCAGCTGCTGCTATCTCTAGAGACCGCTTGATGTTCTCTTGTCCTTTGACATCAGAAAAATCTTCCTTGTAGATTTTACTTTGGGTGGCAAATTCTTCTCTGGTATCATACTGATAGGGGATGATATCTGGAGTGCCGTTCAGTATAGAGATAGCTTGGTTTAGATTCTTGACACCATAGACTTTCAGATCGCTGACTATGGCGGCTTCTCGAGCATTTTGATAGGGCAAGATCAAACCATCCATGTTATCTCTACGGGCTTGTATGGCAATCGGTAAGGCACCTTTGATGGGACGGAGAGAACCGTCTAGGGCCAGTTCTCCTATGATCATGAACTTTTCCAGTCGTTCTATTTCTATCTGCTTTGTTGCACCCATGATAGAAAGCGCGATGGGAAGATCATAGGCAGAACCTTCTTTTCTGATATCAGCAGGAGCTAGATTCACAACCAGCTTCATTCTCGGCATTTTGTAGCCTATATTCTTAATTGCAGCTTCCATTCTCTGAAAGCCTTCAGTTACGGCCTTGTCGGGCAGACCTACAAGAAAGAACATGTTTTTTCCAGCAGGAACAGTGCCTCCAGCATTGACTTCTACTGTTATTTTCTGTGCTTCTACGCCTTGGACAGCGGCTGCAAAGGTTTTGACTAGCATGTTGTTGTGTATCTCATTATTATAGCTATATGCTGGTCTAAGATACAAAAGCCACCGGCAATAGCTCATTCCTTTGACCTGCCACATAGGGGTATAAAGCAAAAATGATGTCTATATAATATCAGACAGTGTCTGATATGCCGATCAATTTCTAAATGGATCAATGATCTAGATAGAATGTAGCTTACTACTAAGGGTGGTAGGCTTTTTTTATTCTATGGCCTTCTTATTAAGTTTTCTCTTAACAAGATCTAGTTGTGATTATTCTTATCCATTGTGACTAACTCAAATGAGCTTTCATATTAAAGTTGTCTACTCTTGTTGTAATCCAAAAACTATAATTAGGGTATTTTTGCAGCAATGATAAAAACAGATATACTAATTATAGGAGCAGGACCTTGTGGTCTATTTACAGTGTTCGAAGCAGGCCTACTCAAGCTCAAATGTCACCTAGTAGATGCCCTACCTCAGATAGGAGGGCAGCTTAGCGAAATCTACCCCAAGAAACCGATCTACGACATCCCAGGCTTTCCATCCATCTTAGCAGGAGATCTGGTAAAAAATCTGGAGGAACAGATAGCACCCTTCAACCCTACCTTTACTCTGGGCGAACGGGCAGAAAAAATAGAAAGAACCGGAGATAAAGAATTTACATTAACCACTAACAAAGGTACAGTAATCCAAGCCCCTGTTATTGCTATTGCCGGTGGTCTCGGCTCCTTCGAGCCCCGCAAGCCACCTCTAGAAGGCATTACAGATTATGAAGACAAGGGTATAGACTATATGGTCAAAGACCCAGAAAAATACAGAGCTAAGAAAATACTTATAGCTGGCGGTGGAGACTCTGCACTCGACTGGACCATAGAGCTTGCAGATGTTGCAGAGGAAGTAACGCTTATACATAGGCGGACATCTTTTAGAGGTGCCCTGGACAGTGTGGACAAAGTGATGAAATTGGCACAAGCAGGTAAAGTAAATCTTATAACCGAAGCACAAGCCGTAGGTCTCAGGGGTGGTGACAACTTAGAAGAAGTCCTGGTCAAGACCAAACAACAAGGAGAACTCTCGGTAGGTATAGATTACTTTATACCCCTCTTCGGACTCACTCCAAAGCTAGGCCCGATTGCTGATTGGAATTTGGGCATTTCCAAAAGCGCCGTAGAAGTAGACATTGAAGATTATAGCACCAATATTCCTGGCATCTATGCTATAGGAGATATAAATACCTACAAGGGCAAACTAAAACTTATACTCTGTGGTTTCCATGAAGGGACCCTTATGGTGCAATCTGCATTCAAATACATCTACCCAGATCAAAAACTAAGCTTTAAATACACTACCGTTACTGGCGTCCCTGGAGCTAAGTAGTCTACCCTATTTTATCCTAAAGTGAACCTATCCATGAAGTTTAGTGTATAGTAATTTCAGAGCTAAAAAAATTCTATTGGCAGAACAGGATAACATAATCAAACTAGAAGTCACAGACAGAGAAGGCAAGGTACATCAACTGGAAGCCCCCACTGACATGAATCTCAATCTCATGGAAGTACTCAAGTCTTACGAGCTACCCGTAGAAGGCACTTGTGGAGGCATGGCGCTATGTGCCTCGTGTCATTGCTACATAGAGACAGATCACGAGCTACCTGAGCAGTCTGAAGATGAAGAAGACATGCTGGACCAGGCCTTTTTTGTAGAAGATAATTCTAGACTAAGTTGTCAGATAAGAATCAAAGAAAATTTAGCTGGCCTGAAAATAAAGCTGGCCCCTGTTAGTTAGATGCTGATCGTCCAAAAGCATAAGATATTCCAAAACTGGAGTAAGCATTAGGGTTGTCTTCAAAAACGTTGTTGTCTACCAGGTAGGTTCTTCCGTACTTGAAATTGAGTTTTAAAGGTCCACTTACTAGGCTAAGAGAAAGTGCTGGCTCCAAAAACTGTTGCTGATCAGGAATTATAATTGGGTTGATAGGGTTCCCTATATCCTCTAGGACTATATTCCTATACCAATTCTGCTTATATGTGCAAGTCAGCCCTAGCTCTACTATTCCACTTATATAAATTATTCCTGGCTGAATGCCAAAACTGTTTCTATTAAAATCCAGTCTATATCGGATTGCCTCAAAATCAATATTATCCAATTGACTGCTCTCATGACCACCTATCACATAAGCTTGAAATAGGAACTTCTCTTCGAAATACTGGTAGAAGCCAACACCTAAAGTCCCAGAACGTATACTATTGTCAATAGCCAACTCAGCATTGTACTTTCCGAAAACCCCAACATTACTTAGTGGTGAATAAGCACCAGTAACCTGAGCAGAAGGATTACCCCCTGATGAAAAAATGCTAGCAAAGTCATTGGGTATACTCATAGAAACACCTATCTCGCCTTCTCCTTGCTGATCCAACACCGGAGCCACATCATCTATCGGCGAATAAATTATCGGAGAGCAGGAGCTTATCAGAGCCAATATTATTATGGAGAGTATTGAGAAAGTTGTGTGATTCTTCATAAGAAGTTGTTTATCATCAATAAATCAAGGGATTTCCTAATAATAATCCAAAGATGAGGTAGAATCAGTATAAATCTGTTTACAAATCGTAAACCATTATCAAAAATTTTCACGTATTGTCAACAATAATGGAACATGCTGTACCTAATTTAGTAGAACATTAGTAAAACATAAACGATCATGAACGATAACCAAGTCTACCAAAAGAAGTTTTTTGACATCCTCTCTAGAAGAAATACCAAAGAACATAAAGTCCTCTACGATGTAATGGATATCCTCGGGGTGAAGAAAGGTGCCGCTTATAAGAGAATGAATGGAGACACTTCTATGCCCATCTCTGAGCTTATAAAACTGGCAGACCATTACAATATTTCTCTTGATGCCACTTTTAGAAGTGAAAAATACATATCCTTTTTTCATCCCTTTGTGCACAAAGAGAAATCATCTCTAGACATATTTATAAACCAATACAAGAAGTTCTTCAAGCCTATCAAAGGCCTGAACTCGGCAGAAGAAGTAGAACTCACCTACCTCGCCAATGAGTTACCCATCTTTTATTACTTCGGTCATAAATACATCTTAAACTTTATGATTGCAATTTGGAAACATCTCCACTGGGATGATGTCAGCATGAGTATAACTGATGCCACTCAATATGAGCAGGAAGCCAAAGAAATCAGAAACGAAATCCTGGACAACTACTTCGGAAATAGTGTTACCGAAATATGGAACAGCAATATGCTCAACAATCTCTATCAGCAGATAATCTTTTGTATCACAATCAGGGCATTTAAAAACGGAGAGTATATCAAGCTGCTCACCAATGATATAGAGAACCTCATTTTACATCTCAGAGACATCAGCATGTCAGGGATAAAATCGATAAGAGGGTCAGCAGTAAAAGGCTCAGAGCTGAAAATCTATCTCAATGATTTTGGTAATTACCTTAATATCGTCCAGTTCAACTCTAAAAGCATAAAGTCAACTTTCCTTGGTTACGACTATCCACAGTTTATAGTAAGTCACAATAAGCCCTTCTTCCAATTTTCAAAAGACTGGATAGATCGTCTAAAGAAGAGATCAGTGCTCATATCCAGTGAAGGCTACCAGTATAGGGAGCTGTTCTTTATTAAAATGGAAAACGACTTTAACTACTTTAAGGAAAGAGTAAAAAAGTTAATGGAGGTGTACTACTAGTTTTGCCTGAGATTACTCCTTAAGGACAATCTTAAGACTGCCCAATTTCAGTGGTGTTTCGAAACTGACAGGAATCCTGTTGCTGTCTCTAGTAATCCACATACTCATTACCTGATTGCCTTCGAAGTGCAATCCTTTTATGGCGTTAATTTGGATTTTGTAAGCGTCGTACTTTCCACCTTTCTTGATTTTCTTAGACTCGTGATCCAGGTAGGAAATGGACATGTCATATTCATGCCTATTGTGCAGCAACTTTAGTTTTTCTTGCTCGCCGGGCAACATACCCAGATAGTCTATAAATCTGAGTCTATAGAACAGTGAGACCATATCATGGATCCGACCACCAAGCTTAAGATCATAGGTAAATAGCTCTCCATCATTATTGGAAACAAATTCCTCTGCAGAGAGATTCTGCTGGTCGAATCTTATAGAATCAAAAACCGTATTGCCCTTCTCTAGTGAATGCCGAATAAATTCTAAAGGATAACTATCTGTACTATCTAGTCTGGAACTAAAGTCAGAGTCAAACTCGTAGAAGCGACTCCATCTTGGGTAAGTACTTGCAGAGACATTAAGATTGTAATGGCCTGACTCCATAGTGGTAGAAAAGATAACCTCGCCCAGTGAGAAATAGAAGATCCCCGTTTTCAAGTAGACATTGTATTCCAAAACCTCATTTTCTATAGGTCCTAAAGCTCTACTGAGCATAGGTGCTTGAGCATAAGTCTGTAAGCTGAGGAATAGTGCAAAGGAAAGCAGAGCAAGTCCTTTCTTTATTCCAAGTGATTGCCATGCCCTTAACACAGCAGCTTTCTGCAATATAGAATATGTTAGTCTTGCCAAAATGAAGTCAAAGTATATATTATAATGATCACTATAACTATTTGATAGGAACTGAAAGCAAACTTAAGGCAATCCTACCTCAATTCGTCCTATTTTCCAAGAAATCCACTTGAGCCCATTCCTTAGCAAGATCAAAGCGGAAAATCAGTATCTGAAACAGCCGCATAACCTTACAAACAGACCAAAAGTTCTATTCTACCAACTGGAATAATCCTGATACAAATCTAGGTTCTGAATCTAAAATTTATGCTTACTTTCGACCTTTTGTGTACCAAAATTCTTATATCAAGGTAGCAAAGGAATGAAGGCCTCATTAGTAGAAATCAATACAATTCCGACTCAGCATAGCAGAATATTTTGTCTGTTGCTAATTCTATCATTAATCTCAGTTTCTTCTGTAGCTCAGCAGGATATATATGATGACATGGTAACATGTATGGACTGGGGTATTGAATTCCTTATGGCCGAGCAGATTACAGAAACAATAGAAGGTCAGAAATACAAAGGCGAATGGCCTTCTCAGATGTGTCTGCAGAGAGCTTTCCCAATGATGGGTAAATCTCGTTGTCTGGATGACTCCAATTGCTTCTCAGTAGCTTCTATTCACAATGCTCTTGCAGAAATCTATCTCGCTTACCCAGAATATGAGGCTATTCCCTCGGCACTAGATCCTGCCTTTGAGCAAATTATAAGTTATAGGAATGGTGATGGTTTTAATTTCTGGAAACTGCTTCCACCCACCAGAAACCTAAAAAGAGGCGTTGTTCCTGACCCACAGCCTTGGGGTAGACGGCCGACAAATTTTGACCTAGAACCTATCTACGTTTGTAATGCAGCCAATGTAGTGGAAGATGCCGATGATACTGCCCTCTCCTACATTGCTATGGCACTGAGAAAGAAAGTTTTGAAAAACTATCCCATCTCGGAAAAATATCATTTTAATACAGATTCACTGGCTATCATTCTAGATGGTTATCTGGACAAAGACAGAAACAATCGCCATTGGTTCAATATCTATAGTGGCAATGATCATGATACAGGTGCCTATCTCACCTGGCTGGGAAAAGAGTACCAATTTAAGAACTGGAACTACTTTTTTGACACCTTTCATGACATATTTTTTCTGGCGCCTATCAGTGAGTGCTATCCGCATCCTTATAAACCGTACATTCCTTATGGCAGTAACAATATAGATGCTGTAGTCAACTCTAATGTGCTGACAGCCTTAGCCATGAATGACATAGAACATGCTGAAGGAAGGCCTGGAGCCATAAAGTACATCGCGAAAAAGAGTAAAAAACGAAAATACAGACGCGTCGGCTCCTACTATCCTAATAGTTATCATTTCCCATATGCAATGTCCAATGCCTATGCCAAAGGCACTAAGGGCATGGAAGAAAGCTGCAAGAAAATCTGTAAAAATCTACTCCGAAAACAAGCCAAAAATGGCAGCTGGAAATCCAAAAGAAAACTCAATAAGAGAGACCGTGTAATGTCTACAGCTTATGCTCTAAATGCGCTACTCAATATGGGAAAGATTGAAGAAAGAAAGACCAAAGACGCCATAGAAAACGCTATCACTTATCTTTTAGAATATGTCCAATATGATGACAATGGGTATATCTACTGGGAAGGAGGTGTCTTCTTTTCTGGAGGCACAGTCGTTAGAAATAATCTGATATGGAAGTCACATTCCTTTACTACAGCTGTTATCCTCAGTGCCTTCTCCAAGTATCGATCTTATCTGGAAACAACTTATGGATTCAAGCCCTCTAGTAATTCCCACTAATGAAAGTCCTGCTTACGTACATATTACTCCTACTTCTACCGCTTATGGCTTCTGCACAGACTATAAAGGTACTCTCTCCAGGTATAGGTTCGGATAGCTCTTACTATCACCTAACAAAGATCGGTGATAATGAGTACTGGACTGGCGGCAAGCAAGGTGTTCTGAAAAAGATAGATACCCTTGGCAATATCAGCCCTATCCACTTTGAAAACAGAGGAGAGAGAATTCTAAAGATAGAAAAGATAGGACATTATGTTTTTCTTGCCACCAGTGATGCTACGATATATCGTTATGACTTAAAGTCTAAAACTTTCTACAGCAGATATTTTTCAGAATTCAAAGACAAGTGCTTCTATGATCTTATTGCTCTAGATGATGGACAATTGGTCGTCTGTGGTGGAAACAAAGCGATCGTTCAGTCACAAAAACGTTTTCCCAAAGGTATCATTGCTATTGTAGACCAGGATCTTACTGAGATGAAACTCGTATGGAAGAGTTATAGAAAATTTGTCTGGTCGCTCCTACAAATGGATAATGGTGATGTACTTGCTGCTGTTTTCAATGGTCATAATTCCAAAATTCTAAAGTCTAAGAATCTTACAGATTGGAAAAGATATATCAAAGTGAGAGGGCTGGTCTATGAGTTGGCCTTACTCAACGGGAAGCTTTGCTATGCAGGTGCTCGAAATTTCAATATCAATCAGAATGGCATACTCGGAGAAGAAGGAAAGAAGCAAGTCATTCTCAAGAAAAAAGGTTTCCAATGGGCGCTCAATAGTTTGGATGGCGACATGATGACTGTCTCTAGTCACGGTAGTATCTTTCTTACAGAAAACAATGAAGCGGTCGTTTCAGAAGTAAAAATGCCTTCCGGCCATTCCTTATATGATATAGAAGAAATCTCACCAAGAAAATATCTCATCGTAGGCAAAGGACAAGCTATGTATCTTGTAGATTTCAATGAATAGATTGGATTTTAATTTTAATTATTGCTCCTGCTTGGCGGCTTGTAAAAGACCGTTTAGTTCGGTGAGCAACTCACCTTTCACTCTAGCCTGCTTTTTCTTACTAGCAGTATGCGCATTGCCCATGCCACCCACATAATATCTTCCTAGCCATGGTAGGACTGACAGCGTAGCATCCAGAGTCGTCAAATTCATTTGTACATTAAAAAAAATAACGGCCAGAACACCATTGATGAGTAAGGAATTGAGTCCATCTTTTGCATCACCATTGACGGCTTGTCCTAGACCAGGCAAGAGGGAAGATAGTAGTCGCGCTATAAAATGCTTTTTAGTATGATTCTTCTCCAGTTGTTTTTTTAACTCAGTTAGATTTTCACTAGGTAGCCGTGCTGCATAACTTAATTTGTCTAGACGTAAGAAGCCAGCATCAAAGTTATCAGCAAGCAGTTGGGATATAGCAACGTAGTAGTTGTACTTGTTCTCATCCCATGCAACCACCTCATTATCAAACTGGAACAGTTCTACCAGTGCTAGAGTTGGTTCATCTCTGAGTAACAACTCCACTTTGCAATAAGCGCCATTTGCTTTCTCATCGGTGCTAAGGTCTGAGATCCTCAGATATTTCTGCAGATACTTAAGAGCATTATCCGTATCACCTAGAGCCTGGAAACAATAAGCTATTTCTTGCGTCGTTCTTTCATTATGTCCTGACCGGTCGTAGAAGTGGACCCTGAGATATTCCTTTAGGGCGGTCTTATAATTGGCTGCCTTGTACTGTGATCTCGCAAAATGAAGATTCCCTTCCATCTTGCTTACCTTCTGGCTGACCAGTTTACTGGAATTCAGTAAGCAACTTAGGAAGAGAAAAATTATATATTTTGTCATTCTGCTTGTTATTATAATATTTAGCAGATTGATAACTGCCATATAGATTACTCACATAAAAACCCAAAGCAAAGCCTCCATAGATCCATCCACCTACATCACCAAATCCTCTCTGAGAAAATCTTCTGTATGTCTGATAGCCAAAAGAGCCTACAAACAAGGCACTGATCAGTCCATCCTTGGTATCTTTTGCATATATCCTTCCCAATCCTGGCACAACTGCAGAAAGCCCTACTGCCAGGCCTGGTTTTACAAAGTGACTGCTCTATTTTATTGGAAATATCGAAATATTGCTCAATATT